>DASQTB010000146.1:0-15122 GCA_035642095.1 Actinomycetota bacterium
ACCCGGACCACGGCCCCCGGCTCGGCCTCCGAGAGGCGGTAGAACACACCGGCGCCCTGGACCCGAGAGTCGACGTGCCCCACCAGGAGCGCCGAACCGGTGCGGCCGGGTGACGGGCCGAACCGGTACCAGCCCACCGTGTCCACGTCGCCGGGAACCTCCATCGCTCCCGCCGCGCGGATGCCTACCGGGATGATGGGAGCCCGCACTCCCAGGGCCGGGATCTCCAGGCGGAGCGGGCGGGGCCCGGCGGGGACCGGCTCCAGGTCGGAGAACCGAAGCGAGCTCACACCGATCGTCGGTGCGGGAGCCTCCTCCGCGGACGGCGTGGCCGGTGTGGCCGGCGTGGCCGCCTCGGCGAGGTTCCCCGACCCGGACCAGGGGGGCCGTCCCACGTTCGGGTCCGGCCGGCCCCCGATCCACCACCACGGTGCGACCGCCAGCAGGGCCAGGCTGACGGCGAGGGCCCACCGGGCCGGCAGCTCCGCTCCGGGCAGGAGCGAGCCGAGCAAGGGCCCGGTGGGGTTCCTCGCTGCCGACCCGGCCACTCGACCGCCTGTCTACCTGGGGGCCCGGGCGACTTCCCGAGCAGCCCTCGCCGCGACCACCGCCGCGGCGGCGACCAGCACGACGACCCACCAGGCGATGGACGAGTCCTCGGACGACCCACCGAGGCCCGTGGCCACCCCCGAGGGACCCGACTCCAGCCCGCCGACTCGCTGGACCATCAGGGCCAGGTTGGCCTCGGCGCTGGATCCGATCAAGTACAGGTAGTAGGCGTTGCCGTCCTGGAGGTCCACGGAGGTCGGAGAGACCAGCGACTCCCCGTTCGCGTCCGCCACAACGATCTCGTGGCTCGCCGCCGGGACGACCTTCTCGCCCTCGTCCCCGCTGGACACACCGGAGAGGAGGGGCGCGCCGTCCAGCATCAGCCCGACGGGGGGCGCCGCCGCCTGGTGCCGAAGCAGTACCCGGGCCCGGCCCGCCGGCACCCGAGAGAGGTCGTTGTCGAAGACGCTCACGGTCGGCTCACCGCCCTCGTTCAGATGGGCGATAACCGACAGGTTCTTGCCGCCGGGCACCTCCAGGTCGGCCTCCAGAGCGGGCTCGGATTTCTTTGGAGCTCCGGCATCCCGGATCTGGACGTTGTACGTGCCGGCCGGCAGCTCCATCGGATCGGTGGCCTCCTCCGGCTGGAACCCACTGAGCAACAGCTCCCCGTCGACATAGATGTCCGCGGTGAACTCGGGGAGCCCGTGAACGATGGTGACGGTGCTGCTTCCGGCCTGAGCCCAGGCCGGTATGGGCATCGCCAACAGGAGAAGCGCCGGCCACAGAGCGAGCCGTCGCATGACCTCACCCCCTCCGCCGGGGGTCCGAGCGCCTGCCGCTCGAGGGAAGCCCCGGGCAAGTGGCGGTGGGCCGAATGGCCCCGGCCAACCGGCCCACAGCCAACCGGAGGATACACTTCAACCACGCAGGGCGGGAAATCGCCGCGCCCCACCGGGGTCGCGCCAAGTGGCCATTCGGCGTAGGCCGACTGGCCCCATCGAGGTGGACAAGCCTAAACTCAGACTGCCGTGGAGGAGAAGGAGGGGGCGCAGACCTCCGGGCCGGACGAGGCCCAGTCGGCGGATGAGGCCTTGTGGGCCCACTGGAACACGCGCGCGGTCTCGGAAGCCGAGGAGACCACCCGAGGGGAGGAACCGCCGGTCGAGGAGACCACCCGAGGGGAGGAACCGCCGGCCGACGAAGTCGAACTCGCCCGCCGGGTAGCCCACGAAGCTGCCGTCCGTCACGCCGATATCGCCCGCCAACTTGAGCGTATGGCGCAGGTCGCTGAGGACGCTGCGGGACAGGCCGCTCACGCTCGAGAGGAGGACGAGGCCGCCCGGACCGCTGAGGCACGGCGGGTGGAAGAGGCAGAGCGGGCGGCGCAGGCCGCGAGTGAGGGCGCGGCACAGCGGGTGGAAGAGGCAGAGCGGGCGGCGCAGGCCGCGCGTGAGGCCGAGGCCCGGCGGGTGGAAGAGGCAGAGCGGGCGGCGCGGGCCGCGCGTGAGGCCGAGGCCCGGCGGGTGGAAGAGGCAGAGCGGGCGGCGCAGGCCGCGCGTGAGGCCGCGGCCCGGCGGGAGGAGACCCTTTTGCAGGCTCAGCACCTGGCGGCCAGGGTCCAGGAACTCGCCAGCCGAGCGGAGGCGTCTCGCCGGGAGGTGGAGGCCGCCCTCAGGGAGGCGACCGAACTCTTCGAAACTCGCCAGGCCCCAGAGGCGCGGGAGGAAGGGGAAGCTCGTCAAGCAGCGGAGGTCCAGGAAGAGGATGACCGGTCCCTCACGAAAAGGACCTTCCGACGCACCCGGAAGGGCGCGACCGGCGAAGCGTCCCTCCGGCTCGCCCCGCCCGACCGGGTCGTGGTGATACCCGAGGTCCCATCAGCGCCGAGCGATGAGGGCGAAGGAGCCCTCCCCATCGGTCAAGCTCCAGAGACTCGGCGGGCCCGGAAACGGATCCCGGGCTTTCTGAGGCGCGGAAACCGACACCGGAAGCTGAACCTAGCCGTGCTCGCGGGAGTGATCGCTGCAATGATCGCCGGAGCGATCGCCGGAGTGGTCCCCGGGATCCTCACCGGAACGCTCTTTCAGGGGGATCTCCCGTCGGAGCAAAGCCCAGCCACAGAGGTCAACGGGGAGGAATCCGGGATCGTCGTTCCGGAACTCGCCGGTCTCACCGCATCGCAAGCCCGGGAGGTGCTCATCACGGTAAACCTAAGAATGGGGGGGAGCGTCCCGGTCCGAGGTGAGCCCGGCGTGGTGGCAGGTACCCGCCCGGGCACCGGGGAGGTCGTGCGGCCCGGCGGAGCGGTCACGCTCCTGATCGGAGTCGAGCCGGATCGCCTCGAGCGGGAAAGTGCGTGGGGAACACCGAGGTGAAGTAGATCTTCAGGCGGGGCTCCACTCCGCGGCGTTCAGGAACCTCCGGAGAACCTGGAGATACCGGTCGCGCTCCTCCAGATGGGCGGTGTGGGAGCTCGAGTCCAGCTGAACAACGCGGCGTTCAGCCGGTGTCAAGCCCTAGCGAGCACGCGGCCCCCAGCCACTGGCTAAACCGCGAGGTACTCCTTGATGACTGCGTGGTGCCGCAGCTCAGAGGTGGCCCCCACCGCGGCGATCGCCCCCTTCTCGAGCACGTAGCCTCGGTCGGTGACCTCGAAAGCGAAGTCGAGGTTCTGCTCCACCAACAGCAGGGCGATCCCGAGCTCTTCGCAGATTGCCAGGAGGGCCCGGCGGAGGTGCTGGACGACGGATGGCTGGAGTCCTTCAGTGGGCTCGTCCAGCAGCATCAGCCTCGGCTGCAGAACGAGACACCGGGCAATGGCCAGCATCTGCTGTTCGCCGCCGGAAAGCGTTCCCGCGCGCTGGCTCGATCGCTCCCCAAGGACGGGAAACATCCGCCGCGCCACCTTCAAAGCGGGGCCGGGGTCGCCTCCTCGGCGGAGACCGATCAAAAGGTTGTCCTCCACGGAGTGGTCCGGGAACACGCCCCGGCCCTGCGGGACGTATCCGATGCCGAGCCTGGCGATGACGTGGGGGGCGCGGCCGGCCACGTCGGTGCCTTCGAGAAGGACCCGGCCGCTCTGCACCCGCTCCAGCCCGATCAGAGCCCGGAGGAGCGTGGTCTTCCCCATCCCGTTTCGGCCAAGGAGGCACACCGCCTCCCCCCCACCCACATCGAGCGTCACGCCTCGAATGACGGGCGACCCGCCTCGGGCCACCTCGAGATCGCCGACCTCCAGGAGGCTCACTCCTCCCTCCCCAGGTAGACATCCCGAACGCGCTCGTCCCGCTCGACCTCGTCGATCGGGCCGGAGGCCAGGACTCTGCCACGGTGCAGCACCACCACCCGCTGAGCGACCTCGCGGACGAACCTGACGTCGTGCTCGATCAACACGATGGTGTGCTCCTGCCCGATGTCTCGGAGGAGCTCCTCGGTCCGCTTCGTCTCCCCTAGGGTCATGCCCGCGGTCGGCTCGTCCAGGAGCAGGAGCCGTGGACGGTTGGCCAGCACCATCGCGATCTCCAGCCACTGCTTCTCCCCGTGAGAGAGAAGGCCGGCTGGGAGATTGGCCTTCTCGCTGAGCCGCAGTCGACTGAGAATGGCATCGAGCTGATCGAAGCCGTCGTGGCTGCGGAACAGGGATCGGAGCGGCGAGTGACCACGGGCGGACACCTCCAGGTTCTGTCGGATGGTCAGCCCGTCGAACACCGAGGGTACCTGGAACTTCCGTCCGACACCGAGCCGGCTGATCCGATCCGGTGATAGTGCGGTGATGTCGTCGCCATCGAGGATGACCCGTCCGGAATCCGGTGGCAGGTACCCCGTGACGACGTTGAACAGGGTCGACTTCCCCGCACCGTTCGGCCCGATGATCGCCAGGAGCTCGTCCCGCCCGACCGCGAGATCGACCGCGTCCAACGCCCGGAGGCCGCCGAACCGCCGGGTCAAGCCGTGGATCTGGAGGATCGAGGAGGACGTGGCCACCGTGGATTGCGTAAGCCGCTCGGCTGGCTCGGCCATCACCGCACCCCGGTCAGACGGCGAACGGCCGGTCCGCCCAGGAGGCCCTGGGGGCGGAACAGCGCCACCACCAGCACCAGGACGCCCAGGATGAGAAGCCACACTTCGACGAACGTGCCGCTCAGGTAGTCCTCCAGGAAGGCGACGGCCAGCGCGCCGACGATCGGTCCGACGAGCGTCCCTCGTCCCCCGAGCGCCACCCAGATGATGACCTGGGTGGAGAGGAGGAGGCCCAGAACGCCCGGGTTCACGAACCCCACCATGGGGGCGTACAGGCCGCCGGCCAGCCCGGCGATCGCTCCCGACAGCGAGAACACGACGAGCTTGAGCCTTCGGGTGTCGTAGCCGAGAAACCGCACCCTCGACTCGTCGTTCTCCATGGCCACCAGGGCCTGGCCGAAACCGGACCGGACCACCGCTCGGCTCAACAGGAAGACGCCGATGAGGACGACGAGGGTCAGGTAGTAGATCCGGATGTCGGTGTCGAACGTGAACTCGGCGATCCCCGGGATCCCGAGGGTCAGGAAGGGCACGGGGTAGAGGCCGTTGTGGCCCCCGGTGAGGCCCACCCAAGTCTGGGCCAACTGGCTCAGGATCAGGCTCACGGCCAGGGTGATGATGGCGAAGTACGCTCCGCTCACTCCGCCGTAGAACGTGAAGTAGCCGACCGCCGTCGCCACCAGGGCGGCCAGAACGATCGCCGTCAGGAGGCCGAGGTACGCCGGCCCGGCCCCGGAGAAGTCCCGGGTGATCAGGCCCACCGCGTACGCCCCGATCCCGAAGAAGGCCGCATGCCCGAAGCTCAGGATGCCGGCCACCCCCCAGATTAGGTCGAGGCTGACGGCAACCATAGCGAAGGTCAACGTCTTGGCGACCAGTGATACCTCGAACGGATCAACGGTCCATGGGAAGACCGCCGCGAGCAGCAGGATCACGCCCCCCACCCGTCGCCCGGTCAGCCATGAGGGCAGGCTCACGCCACAATCCTCCGTGCCCCGAAGATGCCCTGCGGGGCGATCCGGATCACCACGATCGCCAGGAGCAGCACGGCCACCTGGGCGATCACCGGGTTGGCGAAGAACGAGATCAGAGCCTGGCCACCGCCGATGATCGCCGCACCCGCGGCCACCCCGATCAGCGAGCCGGTCCCTCCCAGGATGACCACGAAGAAGGAGGACGCCAGGAACGGCAGCCCCATCGCCGGGCTGACCGTGACCAACGGCCCCATGGCCGCCCCGGCCAGTCCGGCCAGGGCAGCACCCAGGGTGAAGACGATGGAGTCGAGGCGGCTCACGTTGATCCCCATGGCCGCGGCGATCTCTCGGTTCTGGATGGCCGCGCGGGCGTGGAGCCCAAGCCGAGTCCGGTAGAGCAGCAGGCCGGCGAGGACGAGGACGGCCACCCCGAGGGCCAGGAGTACCAGGCGGTAGCGGGAGTACTCCAGGCCGAGGATGGACACGCTGCCGGTGATGGGATGGGCGATGGGCTGGAAGCCACCCCCCTGCCACAGCGTGATGCCCTGGCGCACCACGATGCTGATCGCCCACGTCGCCAGGAGCGTGTCGAACGGCCGCTCGTAGAGCCGCTTGATCACGCCTCGCTCGATGAGGAGGCCGACGGTGCCGACGGCGATGGGAGCCACGGCGATGCCCAGCCACACGTTGCCGGTGGCCTCCTGGGTGACCAGGACCGTGTATGCCCCGAGCATGAACAGCTCCCCGTGGGCCAGGTTGATCACCCCGAGCAGGCCGAACGTGATGCCCAGGCCCAGCGCGACCAGGATGAGGATGCCGGCCAGGCTGAGGCCGTTCAGCGTCTGCAGAAGGACCTGCTCCACCTAGGCGGGCGGCTCCTCGAGACACGGCTGCTCGGGCCGGATCGCCTCGAACGTCTCTGCGATCTCAAACCGCTCCTCCGGTGCGAGCGAGGTGTCCGAGGAGATCTCCGCGATGTAGTCGTTGAGGTACGCGGCCTGGGTGTCCTGGTCGATCCGGATCGCTCCCTTTGGATCCTCGAACTGGACCGCGAGCATGCCGTCGACGACGGCCTCCTTGTCCAGAGAGCCGGCCTGCTCCACCCCTTGGGCGTAGAGGTTGACGGCCGTGTACATGCCCTCGCCGATGGCGTCCATGGTCTGATCCGCCCCGAATCGCTGGCGATATCGCTGCACGAAGTCCTGGTTCTCCGGGGTATCGATGTTCATGAAGTACTCGAACGAGGCCACCCAGCCCACCGTTGCCTCGGCGGGAAGTGCCGGGAGCGTCAGCTCCGACAACGCCGAGGAGGCGATCAGGGTCTCCTGCTGCAGCCCCAGGTCGATGAGCTGGTTCAGGAACGTGACGCCGTCCGCCCCGGCATACAGCGGGTAGATGACGTCCGGTCGCTCCGCGCTCATCCGCCGAAGCGGCGCCGAGAAGTCGGCCTCGCCGAGCGGCGAGTACTCCTCACCCACGACCTGGCCACCGGCGGCCTCCACCGCCGCCGTCACTGCCGCGAACGAGCCTCGGGGCCAGGCGTAATCGGACCCGCCCAGGTAGAACGTGCTGACCCCCTTGTTCTCGACAAGCCACGGGACGAACGGGTCGATCTGCTGGTTGGGCAGCGCCCCGACGTTGAAGAAGTACCGGTCGCAGATACCGCCCTCGTAGTAGGTGGGGTTGATGTAGATCATCTTTGCCGGGATCGTCGCCGAGAGCGCCACCGCCCAGCGCTCCGCGCTGGTCAAGACTCCCACGATGACGTCGACCTGATCCTGCCGGATCAGCTTGCGGGCCTTCTCCACCGCCGTGTCGGGATCGGAGGCGGTGTCCTCCACCAGGAGGTCGATCCTTCGGCCCTGGATCCCGCCGGCCTGGTTGATCTCCTCGACGGCCAGCATGGCGTTGTTCTGCATCGGGGGTCCGAGGATCTCGGTGATCCCCGACAGTGGCACCAGAGCCCCCATCGTGATGGGCTCTCCTTCCCCTGGCTCTCCGCCCTGCTCGTCCCGGCAGGCGTTCAGGAACGCCACAGCGCCGGAAAGCGACAGGCCCAGGAGCGTGGCGCGACGGATGAACTCCCGTCGGGGGATGAGCCGCTCCCTGAACTCCTCCCTCAGGTCCCGCAGGCCTTCGTCCATGCTGACTCCTTTCCGCGGCTCACGATGGAGCCGCACCGAGCTCTGCCAACACCTCATCGGTGGCCAGCACCCGTCCGTACTTCAGCTCGATGTTCCGGAGGGTCGAGCGGTGGAGGTCGTCGTCGTAGGACGACACCGCGTCGGAGACGGCCACGGCCCGATAGCCGTGGTGGAAGGCGCCGTGGACCGTGTCCTCTACGCAGATCTGGGTGACGGTCCCGCACACCACGAGGTATTCCACGTGGTTGGCCCGGAGGATGTGGTCGAGCGCCGACCGGAAGAACGCGTCGTAGCCGTACTTCTCGACCACGTGGTCCTTGGGATCCGGGGCCAGCTCGTCGACCACGTCGGGCCCCTCGAGCTCCTTGCCGACGTCCCGGTAGAAGCGACGGACGCCCTTCCAGCACGAGCGCTGATCGGGGCCGCACTCCGGCGACCACGTCCACATCAGGGTCTCTCGAGGGCCGGCGATGAACTTCGTGTAGACGACGGGCAGGTCGCTCTCTCGGAAGCGCTGGAGGAGCTTCTGGATGGCCCCGAACGTCTTGCGGGCGTCGGGGACCTCCTGCGGGGCCCCCTCGCGCACGAAGTCGTTCTGCATGTCCACGACGACCAGGGCGGTCTTCTCCTGTTCCAGCAGGAACGGGGGATCGGCCCTGCGGCTCACCGCCCTCCCTTCTCCTTCCACGTCGTCCGCCACGAGGCTTCCCGCTCTCCCATCTGCTCGACCGTTTCCTCCAGGCTCCAGTCCATCCCGATGAACCGGGCGTAGTTGCCGCCGAGAATCCGGGCCAGGTCGGGCTGGGGGATCGCAGGCTCGCCGTTCCGCGGTTCCTCGTTCACCAGGGCGAACTTCGCCAGCAGCGTGTCGGGGAACTCGAACCCCGGGTAATCGGTGGCCCAGCAGATTCGGCTCAACGGGGCGCCCAGCTGGAGGGCCCGCTGGAGGAAGTCGTAGGTCTGGCGCCGGGAGAGGGTGCTGTTGAAGAAGCTGACGTCCATGTACACCCTGGTATGCCGGGACAGGAGCAGCAGTGCCTCGTCGACCCACGGAGCCCCGGCGTGACAGATCAGGAGGCGAAGGTCGGGGAAGGCCCTGGCCACATCGTCGAGCAGCATCGGCCAGCCGAACATCAACACCGTGTCGGCGACGGGCGTCGTCGAGAGGTGCACCATCACCGGGATGTCGAGCTCGGCGGCCTTGTCGAAGATGGGGAACGCCAGGTCCCGGTCGTTGACGGCCCAGTGGTCGTACATGGGGTACAGCTTCAGCCCGGTCAGCCCCAGACCGGTGACCGCTCGTTCCAGCTCGTCCCTTGCGGCCCTCACTCCCCGGAACTTCGGGTTCACCGCGGCCATCCCGATGAACGTTTCGGGGTACTTCCGGACCAGCGCGGCGATGTAGTCGTTCCCCTTGTCGATCGAGGGCGGGCCCTCGACGCCGGTGACCCCGGCCACGTCCACGGTCCCGCGGGCCTCGTACCTCGTGTACTCGGACGGGGCGACGGCCAGGATCGTGCACCGGTCGACCCCGGGGTGATCCCCGATCAGGACGTCGGGATCGATCGGCTCCCACAGGTACTCGAGCCCCTTCCAGTCGTCCCCGGCCGGGTCGCGGTCCATGGGAAGGTCACCGCGGGACTGGAAGTACCCCCTGGTCATCTCCTTGATGAACCGCTCGTACCCGGGATACAGGCCGGCGGCCAGGATGTGGTTGTGCCCGTCGATGATCACGCCCTCCCACCCCCTCGGAGATGCGGCAGCAGGTGCTCGGCCCACAGCTGGAGCTGCTCGGTGGACGGCTCGAGCGTGTGAAGCATCAGGTACTCGACGCCGGCGGCCAGACGCTCGTCGAGCTTCTGCAGGACCTGCTCCACGGATCCGGTCAGATACACCTGCTCGAGGTACTCGAACGGCCGCTCCTCGCTCATGACCTCGTTGAACACGCGTCGCTGCTCCACCAGGGCCGTCCGCGTGTCGTCGGTCGGCACGAGGTGCAGGAAGTTCTCGTGAGCCACGGTGAATCGGTCGGGCCCCCGGCCCCGTGACGAGAGGAAGGAGAGGATCTCGTCCCGGTCCTCCTTGATCTGGGCCGGAGCCGCCGTGGGCCTGGCGATCCACCCGTCGGCTTCGGAGATCCGATCGAGCACGGCGGCGGCCAGGGTCGGGGGCTCGGGGGAGCTGGGATGGGGGAGCTGGCGGCCGCCGGCGATCCACACCTCGAGCGGCCGCTCCATCGGAGGGCCGACCTCCACGTCGCGAAGCCGGTAGTGGCGGCCGTCCACGCTGACGCGCTTCCCGGCCAGGAGGCGGCGGACGATGGCCAGCGCCTCGTCGGTGCGCGAGCCGCGTTCGGCCTTGGCCGCCCCGACGGCCTCGAACTCCCTGGCGTCCCAGCCGGTGCCGGCGCCGAGGATGTAGCGGTCCCCGGAGAGCGCCTGGAGGGTGGCGATCTCCTTGGCCAGGACCACCGGATGGCGGGTGGGCATCACCAGGATCGAGGTTCCCAGCCGGACCCGATCCGTGACTCCGGCGACGCAGCTCAGCGCCATGAGGGGATCCAGCCACGGCACGCGGTAGAACCGGCTCCCGTGGAGCAGGTGGTCGGTCGCCCACAGGGAGTCGAACCCCAGCTCCTCGGCGCGGCGGGCGAAGGCCACGATCTCCTGGGCGGATCGACGGTTCGGCCCGGAGAACGTCGGCAAGAAGACCCCCACCGGAACGCCATCCATCAGATCAGCCCCGCCTCCTTCATGGCTCGGTCCACTCGGGCTACTTCCTCCTCGTTCAGGGGCAGGAGCGGGGGGCGGACGTGCGCCGCGTCGATCACGTCGAGCCGGGCCAGGGCGTGCTTGGTCCGAGCCCGGTAGTCCCGGACCGGCGGAGTGAAGATCGCGTCGCACAGAGCCTGCACTCGGCGAGCGATCTCGGCCGCCCGGCCGTGTTCGCCGGCGCGCACGGCGTCGAGCATGTCCACCTGCTCCCGGGCGGCCAGCGTCCCGAACCCCAGCAGGGCCCCTTCGGCCCCCAGGAGATAGGCCTCCAGCAGGAAATTGTCGTTGCCGTTGAGCACGATCTTGGGGGTGGGCAGCTCGTGGACCAGCCTGGTCGTCTCCAAGAACCGCCGGGCGTCGAAGGAGGCCTCCTTGATGGCCACGACGCCCTCGACCTCCATGACCGCGCCGATGGCCTCGGGGGAGAAGTTCACCCCTCCCAGGGCCGGCTGGAGCTGGAAGGCGATCAGCGGGAGGCCCACCGCGTCCGCGATGGCCCGGTGATAGGCCGCCGGAATCTCGGGGTCCAGCGGGTCGCCCTGGTAGGCAGCGATCGGGAAGACGAGGAACGCGTCGACGCCGAGGGAGGCGGTGTCCTTGGCGACCCGGATCGCCTGCTCGGTGAACGTGGCCCCCAACCCGGCCACCACGGTGACCCGGCCGCCCACCTCCTCCAGGGCGATCTCCAGCACTCGGAGCCGCTCCTCGGGAAAGAGGTGGGGGCCTTCGCCGGTGTCCACATTGATGGCCAGGCCAACCACGCCCTGCTCGGCGATCCACCGGAGGTACCTGCGGAGGGACTCCTCGTCGATGGAGAAGTCGCGGTTCATCGGCGTGACCGTGGCGGCGATGAGGCCGCGGATGTTCGGCTCGTTCATCCCTCACTCCCCCTCTTCAGCACCTCGGCGGCGTATCGATCCGTGAACAGGGCGGGCTGCCCGCCGGTGTGGAGAAAGATGATCGGCTGGTCCGGCCCCAGGAATCCATCGCGCTCCAGCGGCGCCAGGGCCGCCAATGCCTTGGCCGAGTACACCGGGTCCACCACGATCCCCTCCGCCCGCAACCCCCGGATCAGGACCAGGGCGGCATCATCGGTGACGGCCCCATACGTTTCCCCCGTGAAGTCCGAGGTCAGGACCTCGTCGGGGCCCACCGCGGGCCGTGACCCGAGCCGTTCCAGCGACTCCTGGGCGATCCGGAGGACCGTGTCCCTGAGCGGTGGCCCTCCCTTGGCCACGTCCACCCCGAAGACCCGAGGTCCTCGCCCGGCCAGGGCTCGGCCGGCCAGCAGCCCGGCCTGGGTTCCGCCGGTGGAGCTGGCGTGGACGATCCAGCCGGCGTCCAGGCCGGCGGCATCGAGCTGGTCCAGCAGCTCCAGGAAGGCGTCCACGTATCCCATGGCTCCGACGGCGGTCGACCCTCCCATCGGAACCTCATAGGGGTGGCGGCCCCGACGCCGAAGGTCCTCGGCCACTTCCCGACGAGTCTCCGCCAGCCGGTCCCAGTCCTCGGATTCGACGACGTGGATGGTGGCGCCGGCGAGGCGGTCGAGCAGGAGGTTACCTTCCCAGGTCACCGGCGACCCGCCGCCGAGCACCAGGTGCACCTCCAGTCCGGCAACCCCACCCAGGATGGCCGTCAACCGGGCGTGGTTGGACTGTCCGGCACCCACGGTGACCACACAGTCGGCGCGCTGCCCGGCCGCGTCGGCCAGAAGGTACTCGAGCTTGCGGACCTTGTTGCCGCCCAGGCCGGGGCCGGTCAGGTCGTCCCGTTTGAGCCACAGTGGACTCCGGAGCCCCAGCGATTCGGCCAGGTTCGGGGCCGGCTGGAGCGGGGTGGGCAAATGGGCGAACGGCCGCCGGGGCAGCGCGCCGAGGGCCACCGACCTCATGTCCGGGCCCCCGGCGGGCGGGTAGAGGACCGGACCACCAACTCGACCGGCAGGCGACGGGACCGCACCCGCCGACCCTCCAGGATGTCGAGGACCATCAGGGCGCCCTCTTGGCCCATCTCGTACATCGGGATGCGCACCGTGGTCAGGGGCGAGTGCAGGTATGCGGCCACCTGGACGTCGTCGAATCCGGCCACGGAGATCTCCTCTGGAACGGCGATCCCTCGGCTGGCCAGCTCGTGGAGGACACCGAAGGCCATGACGTCGTTAGAGGCGAACACGGCGGTGAGGTCCGGGCTCTGCTCGAGCAGCTCCGAGACGGCCTTGGCCCCACCCTCGCTGGTGAACCACCCCGGAGTCACCAGCGTGGGGTCGTAGGGGACACCGTGCTCCCCGAGGGCGTCCCCGTAGCCGTTCAGCCGAACCCGGCTGGTCCGGACATGGGGTGGGCCGGCCACGAAGCCGATCCGTCGGTGGCCCAGCTCCAGGAGGTACCGGGTCATCTTCGCGCTCCCGGCGTGGTTGTCCGCGGTGATCGACGGGGCCGAGAAGGTGTGCGGCGCAAGCAGCACGACCGCCCCCCCGAGCTCCCGGTAGCCGTTCAGCAGCCGCCTCAGGTCGGCCTGGTAGCGGCGGTCCTCGATGCCGCCACCGGCAAAGACCACCCCGTCCACTCGGTAGGAGAGGAGCGCCCGGACGTAGGCCAGCTCACGGTCGGGCTCGCGGTCCGAGCTGCACACGAAGACCTGGTAGTCGGAGAGCCGGGCCGCGTCCTCGAGGCCGCGGACGATCTCCCCGAAGTAGGGGTCGGAGATGTCGTGGACGATGGCCCCGATGGTGTGAGTTCGGGCCGTGACCAGGGCCCTGGCCAGCCGGTTCGGCTGGAAGTCGAGTTCGACGGCCGCCCGGAGGACCCGTTCTCTGGTCTCCGCGCGGACCGGATGACTGGATGGGGACAGGACCCGAGAGGCGGTGCTGGAGGAGACTCCCGCGCGCAAGGCGACGTCTCGTAGCGACGGCATGTTGGAAACCGGTTTCCGGAAATCGGTTTCCACAAATCTAGGAGCGAGACGATGTGCGTGTCAAATCAACGAGGTGCGTCCTCCGCGTCCTTGGCCCCCGATCGGCCTCAGCCGCGTGAATGCTCGGCCCGGGTCAGGAACGACCGGACGACCTCCAGATAGCGGTCGCGCTCCTCCAGATGGGCGGTGTGGGAGCTGTCCTCGAACACCTCGAGCTCCGCTCCATCGACCGAGTCCCGGAACGAGCCCACGGTCTCCGGGCTGGCCTCGTCGTGGCGACCGCAGGTGAACAGGACCGGGACCCGGAGCTCCGGGAGCCGGGGCTCCAGGTCGAGGTCGAGGAGCGTTCCGGTGGCGTGGAACTCGGTCGGCCCCCACATGGTCTCGTACACGTCGGGTCCCATCCCGCCGTAGGCCCGCTCCAGCTCCTCCGGCCAGGGCTCGAGCCGACACAGGTGCCGCCGGTAGAAGGCCATGGTCGCCGCCACGTACTCGGGACATCCGGTGTGCCCCGACTCCTCGTGCCGGGCCAGGATCCGCTGCTCGTCCTGGGGAAGCTCCGAGCGGAGTCGCCGGGCGTCCTCCAGCCACCGGTCCGTGCTGATCAGAGGGCTGGCCAGGACCAGGCTCTCGATCCCCGGGTGTCCGGCCAGGGCGTAGGCCAGGGCCAGGCCTCCCCCCCAGGAATGTCCCACCAGGTGGACCCGGGCCAGCCCGAGCTCGTCCCGGACCCGCATGACCTCGTCGACGTACCGCTCCAGCCGGTACAGGGAGGGGTCCTCGGGCCGGTCGGACCGCCCCGAGCCGAGCTGGTCGTAGAACACGACCTGTCGCTCGTCGGCCAGACCCTCCAGCGGGCTCACCGAGTCATGGGTGAACCCCGGCCCGCCGTGCAGGCACAGGAGGCAGGCCCGATCCTGGACTTCCCCGGCGATCCGGTACCAGACCCGGCCTCCGGTGACCTCGACGAACCCCTCGCTCATACCTCGGCGTGAAGCGAGATCCCCCGGAGGTCCCTCCGCACGGCGTGCGTGGCCACCCAGATGGCGCCGAGGGCCGCCCAGGCCAGCGCGAACCACACGATGCTGCTCTGGGTCTTGAAGTCCCCGCCGAGGAGCGTGTTGAAGAACGCGTACCAGAGGATGTAGCCGCAGATCCCCATGCCCAGCACCGGCAGGATGCCGTTGGTGAACCAGTTGAAGTCCGACCGGCGATGGCGGGCGTGGTACACGATGTTGGCCAGGTTCACGAAGATGTACGGGATCAGGACGAAGAACACGAACGCCTGGGCGATCCACGCCCCGCTGCTGGCCACCTCGCGCTCCTGCCACAGGGTCACCACCACCAGCAGGATCGCCGAGACGACCAGCACGGCCAGCTCGGCGTTCCACGGGGTCCGGTACTTCGGGTGCAGCCGGGCGAAGGTCCTCGGAGCGAACCCATCCCGGGCCAGCGCGTAGAGGATGCGGCTGGCCGCGAAGATCGAGGCCCCGAAGCTGGCCGCCACCGCGGTGAGGGCGGTGATCGGAACGAGGATGTTCCAGGCCCCGATGTACCGCTCGGCGATGGGCAGCACCGGCGTGACCTGTCCCGCCTCCACGAACCGCTCCACCTCCGAGACCGGCACCGAGATGGCGAACCCGTACGAGGTCAGGGTCCAGTACAGCCCGGCGATCAGGGTGATGAAGATGGTGGCGAAGGGGACCAGCCGCTTGGGCGTGTTCGACTCCTCGGCCAGCGGG
>DASQTB010000147.1:0-16076 GCA_035642095.1 Actinomycetota bacterium
GCCGGTGTCCTGGTGATCGGGGCCGGGGGCCTCGGCTCCCCGGCGGCGATGTATCTGGCCGCGGCGGGGGTGGGCACCCTGGGACTGGTCGACTTCGACGAAGTGGAGCTGTCGAACCTCCAGCGCCAGCTCCTGCACGACACCGACGATGTGGGGCGGCCCAAGGTCGACTCGGCCCGCGAGCGGCTCGTCGGGCTCAACCCGAACGTCGAGGTGATCACCCACCGGACCCTGCTCAGCAGCGAGAACGCCTTCGACGTGCTCGGCCCGTACGACGTGGTGGTCGACGGCACCGACAACTTCCCGGTCCGGTACCTGGTGAACGATGCCGCCCAGATGCTCGGCAAGCCGCTGGTGTATGGGTCGATCTACCAGTGGGAGGGCCAGGCCAGCGTGTTCCTCCCCGGCCAGGAGACGCCCTGTTACCGCTGCCTGTTTCCCGAGCCGCCCCCGCCGGGTACGGTGCCGTCGTGCGCAGAGGGCGGCGTGTTCGGCGTCCTCCCCGGGATCATCGGCTCCGTGCAGGCCGTCGAGGCGATCAAGCTGGTTCTCGGTGCCGGCGAGACCCTGGCCGGCAAGCTGCTCCTGTACGACGCGCTCCGGAACGAGTTCACCACGGTGAAGCTCCGGTGGGATCCGGACTGCCCGGTGTGCGGGAAGCATCCCTCGGTCACGGAGCTGATCGACTACGAGGCGTTCTGCGGGCTGGCACCGGGGCAGGCACCGCCCGAAGCCGAACGGACCCCGTCGGCCGGGGAGAGATGATGCCGGTCGACGTCAAGCTGCCGACGATCCTTCGCCCTCACGCCGGCGGCGACGCCGTGGTCGCCGGCCGGGGCGGCACGATCCGCGAGGTGCTCGAGGAGCTCGATGGACGGTTCCCCGGGTTCAAGGCCCGCGTGGTCACCGACGACGGCGGCCTCCACCGGTTCGTCAACGTCTACCTCAACGACGAGGACGTGCGCTACCTCGGCGCCCTGGAAACCGAGGTCGCCGACGGCGACACGATCTCGATCCTCCCCGCCGTCGCCGGCGGGTAGCGTCCAGTGCGGGCCAGGGACATCCTCGACGCCGTGGGGAACACGCCGCTGGTCGGGATCCAGCGCCTCTCCCCGAAGCCTTCGGTCGGGCTGTGGGCCAAGCTCGAGGGCCAGAACCCGACCGGCTCGCTGAAGGACCGGATCGCCGTGGCGATGGTGGAGGACGCCGAACGAGCCGGAGACCTCACGGCCGACCGGATCATCCTCGAGCCCACCTCGGGGAACACCGGCATCTCGCTGGCCCTGGTGGCCAGGCGGAAGGGGTACCGGGTCATGGTGGTGATCCCCGATAACGCCAGCGAGGAGCGGATTCGGCTCCTGGAGCTATACGGCGCGGAGATCGTGTTCAGCCCGTCCGACAAGGGGACGAACGGAGCGATCGAGGTCGCTCGGAGGATGGCCGAGGACGCCCGCTACTTCATGCCGTTCCAGTACGGGAACCCGTCGAACCCCCGTGCCCACTACGACGGGACCGGGATCGAGGTCCTCCGCGATCTCCCCGACGTCACCCATTTCGTGGCGGGTCTGGGCACGGGCGGGACGCTCACCGGCGCCGGACGGCGGCTGAAGGAGCACCGCTCCGACATCCAGGTGATCGCGGCCGAGCCGGAGCTCGGCGAGATGGTGTACGGGCTGCGATCGCTCGAGGCTGGCTTCGTTCCGCCGATCCTCGACGAGTCCATCCTCGACCGAAAGCTCCTGGTGTCCTCGGTGGACGCGCTCCGGGCCACCCGCCGTCTGGCGGAGGAGGAGGGACTGTTCGCCGGGATTTCCTCCGGGGCCGTGCTCCACGTGGCCACCCGGATCGCCTCCGAGCTCGAGGAAGGGAACGTCGTGTGCTTGCTGGCGGACGGCGGATGGAAGTACCTGTCGACCGAGGCCTGGGCGGAGGACGCGGACCGAGCGGCGAAGAAGGTCGGCGAGACGCTGTGGTGGTAGCCCTGCTAGGCTGCGCCGATGCCTGACCGCAGGCCGATCGGCATCTTCGACTCGGGAGTGGGGGGACTGACGGTGGTTCGAGCCGTTCTCGACCTCCTTCCCGGCGAGTCCATCCTATATTTCGGCGACACGGCTCGAGCGCCGTACGGGCCTCGCCTGGTGGAGGAGATCCGTGCGTTCGCTCGGGAGATCGCGGCCTTCCTGCTCGACCGCGACGTGAAGATGCTCGTGGTGGCGTGCAACGCCATCGAGTCGAATGCCATCGAGGACCTCAGCGACCGGGCGAACGTTCCCCTGAAAGGTGTGATCGATCCCGGGGTCCGAGCGGGGGTGCGGGCCACCAGGAACGGCCGGGTGGGTCTGATCGGAACGGCGGCCACGATCGCCAGCGGCGCGTACGATCGCGCGGTCGCCGCCGCGGACCCGCGCGTCGGGCTGGTCTCGGCGGCGTGTCCCGTGTTCGTTCCCCACGTCGAGAGGGGCGATACCACCAGCCCGGAGCTCCTGGCCGCGGCGGGCGAGTACCTCACTCCGCTCCGGGAGGCCGACGTGGACACGCTGATCCTCGGCTGCACGCACTACCCGCTGCTGTCCGGCCTCCTCCAGCGGGTGATGGGCCCGGACGTCCTACTGATTTCGTCGGCGGAGGAGACGGCCAAGGACGTCTACGGGGCGCTGGTCGAGGACGAGCTGTTGGCCGAGGGACAGCCGCCTCGGCACGAGTTCCTGTGTTCCGGCGATCCCGAGGCCTTCCTGGGCCTGGCCGCTCGCTTCCTGGGGCCGGAGGCCGCGGAGGTTCGGGCCCAGGGCGTCCAGCCGGCCCCGGTCCGGGAGCGATAACGGCGTGGAGCTCGTCGTCCTCGGTTCGTCGGCGGCGTGGCCCGACGCCGGCCGAGCAGCCGCCGGCCTCCTGGTGCGAGCCGAGGGCTTCGCCGTGGCCCTCGACCTGGGGACCGGGACGCTGTCGAACCTCCAGCGTCACCTGCCGCATCAGGAGCTCGGAGCCGTCGTGGTCACGCACCGGCACCTCGACCACTGCCTGGACCTCTACCCGCTGACCGTCGCCCGGGTGTTTCATCCCGAGCCGCTGGCCCCGTTGCCCCTCCACGCCCCTGGAGGGGTCTTCGAGCGGATCGTCGCGCTCGAGGACGAGGACCAGGCGGAGGAGATGCGCCGGCTGTTCGACGTTCGGGAGATCGAACCCGGAGCGGGCTTCGAGGTCGGGCCGTTCGAGGTCAGCACCCGTCTCCTGCCCCACATGGTGCCCAACGCCGGCCTGCGGATCGAGGCCGGGGGGAAGGTCCTGGTCTACACGGGCGACACCGGTCCCTCGACCGAGATCGAGGCGTTGGCCAAGGACGCCGACCTCCTGGTGTCCGAGTCGAGCTGGCTCGAGACCCGGGACGATCTCGGCCCGATCCACCTCACCGCCCGCCAGGCCGGCGAGCACGCCGCCCGAGCGCGCGCGGGCTCGCTGCTCCTGACCCACCTCTGGCCGGGCCTGGATCGCCAGCGCGCGATCGATGACGCCACGGCCGTGTTCGAGGGCGTCGTCCGCGTGGCGGAGGAGGGCGACGTTCTCACTGTGGGGGATTGAGCGTGGAGGTCGTCGTGCTCGGCGCCCACGGGACGTGGGCCTCTGCCGGCGGGGCCACCAGCGGCCTGCTGATTCGGCACGGCTACCATAACCTCGTCCTCGACCTCGGATCGGGGACGGTGGCTCGCCTCCAGGAGCACATCGACCTCTTCGACGTCCACGGGGTGATGATCTCGCACTCTCATCCCGACCACGTCACCGACCTGTACACGTACCTGATGGCCCGACTGTTCTCCCCCGAGCGTCCGCCGATGATCCCGCTGTTCCTGGCTCCCAAGGTGCTGGAGCGGTTCTCCCCGCTGCTGGCCGACGACAGCGGCGACATGAACGCCGAGGACGCGTTCGACGTGTCGGTCATGGAGCTCCGGACCGAAGCGATGGTGGGACCGTTCCGGATCACCACCGCGCCGATGAGCCACAGCGTGCCCACCGTGGGGATCCGCGTCGAGGCCGAAGGCGCGACCATGGTCTACTCGGCGGACACCGGACCGACGGAGGAGCTCGATCGTCTGGCCGCGGGTTGCGACGTGCTGGTGGCGGAAGCTTCCTGGCAGGAGGACGGCATCGATCGGCCTCCGATCCACATGACCGCCCGCCAGGCCGGGGAGGCGGCCGGTCGGGCGGGGTGTCGACGCGTGCTCCTGACCCACATCCGTCCGTACCTCGATCGGGATCGGTCGCGTGAGGAGGCGGCGGGCGCCTTCCAGGGCGAGGTTTCGGTGGCCACCGAGGGGCTGACCGTGGGGGTCGGCTCTTGACCCGGATCGACGGCAGGGCGCCGGGCGATCTCCGCCCGGTGCGATACGAGACCGGCTACCTGGAGTGGGCCGACGGCTCGGTGCTGCTGGAGATGGGCAAGACCCGGGTCCTCTGCGCCGCCTCGTTCGACCCGCAGGTCCCCCGTTTCCTCCACGGATCCGGCAAGGGCTGGGTGACCGCCGAGTACGGGATGCTTCCCCGATCGACCACCGAGCGCACGCCTCGTGAGGCGGCCCGGGGCCGGCCCTCCGGACGGACCTACGAGATCCAACGGCTGATCGGACGGTCGCTCCGGGCCGTGACGAAGCTCGACCGCCTCGGCGAGTGCGCGCTGTGGATCGACTGCGACGTGCTCCAGGCGGACGGCGGCACCCGGACGGCGGCGATCACCGGCGGCTACATCGCCCTCGCTCTGGCGCTGCGCTCGTTGAAAGAACGCGAGGCGATCAAAGAGAGCGACGTGCTGGCGGACTCCGTCGCCGCGGTCAGCGCGGGCATCGTCGACGGCGAGCCGATGCTCGACCTCTGTTACGAGGAGGACTCCCGGGCCGAGGTCGACTTCAACGTGGTGATGACGGGCTCCGGCCATCTCGTCGAGGTCCAGGGGACCGCCGAGGGCCAGCCGTTCACCCGGGAGCAGCTCGACGACATGATCGGGTTGGCCTCGGGAGGGATCGAGCGCCTCACCGCGATCCAGCGGGAGGCCGCCGGGGCGTGAGCCCCATCCCCTCGCGGATCGCTGTGGCCACCCGGAACCCTCACAAGATCCGGGAGATCCTCCGGATCTGCGCCGAATGGCCGGTCGAGTGGATCACCTACTCGGGAGACCCATGGCCGGAGGTCGAGGAGAGCGGCGCGACGTATCTCCAGAACGCGCTCCTCAAGGGGCGGGCGGTGGCCCGGTGGACCGGCGAGGCCGCCCTGGCGGACGACTCGGGGATCGAGGCCGACGCCCTCGGTGGCGGCCCCGGCCCCCGATCGGCGCGGTACGCCGGCGACCAGGCCTCCGACCAGGAGAATCTCCGGGCCCTGATCCGGGCCGTGGCCGGCATCCCTCCCGGCGGCCGAACGGCCCGCTACCGGGCCGTCGCCGCCCTGGTCCGTCCCGACGACGGGGAGTGGCACGCCGAGGGGGTGTGCGAGGGGATGCTGAGGCCGAAGCCCGCGGGGACGGGCGGCTTCGGCTACGACCCGATCTTCGAGCCCGCGGGCTGGGACCGGACCATGGCCGAGCTCTCGCCTGAGGAGAAGGATCGGATCAGCCATCGGGGCCGGGCCCTGAGGGAGCTCGAGAGCGTCGTGGCGGCTCGGGAGTGACCGGACTCACCACGTGCTTGTCCTGCTGGACCACTTCCGTACTGTTAGACCACCGAGCGGGGGGGAAGGCTAGATGACGGAGACGAGATGACGGAGAACGAAAGGAGGCATCCATGTGTCTGACGTGCGGGTGCGGCGAGCCGAACGATGACCACGGCGACAGCCGTCACATCACCATGGACCAGCTGAACCGGGCTGCGGAGGCCGCGGAGATCGACGTGGACGAGGCCGCCCGGAACTTCCAGGAGACCTATCCGAAAGGCAAGTAGAGACGTTGACTGCGCGGGGGCCCCGGCCGATGATGGCCGGGGCTTTCGCCTGTGGAGGGAGGAGAGATGCCGATCAACCTTCGGAACGTGGACGCCGGCGGCCGACCGTGGACGTTCAAGGAGTGGGTCCAGGGAAAGCCCCTCGGACACCCCAGCCATCCGCTGTTCGTCCACTTCCCGATCGCGTTCTACACGGCGACCCTGGTCTTCGACATCATGACCAGGATCGAGCCGAATCCCGGGCTCGTCCAGGCGGGGACCTTTCTCCTGGTCGGGGCGGCTGCGGCCACGGTCATCCTGCTCATTACAGGACTGACCGATTGGTGGGGGATGGTCAGGGGCTCCTCGAAGCGTCGGATCGCCACCCGGCACCTACTGCTCCAGGTCACGGCGTTTGTGTTCTTCTTCACGACGCTCGTCCTGCGATTCCCCGATCGCACCGTCCCCGAAGCCGAGACGCTGTGGATCGTGCTCGAGGCCATCGGCTACGTTGTGCTCAGCGCGGGGCAATACTTCGGCGGCGTCCTGGTGTACGAGAAGGCGATGCGGGTCCGGACGGGGAGCCCCGGCGCTCGCGAGCCGGACGAGCGCTCGGCGGTCTAGTCGTCCAGAGGGACGTCGGCCAGGATCAGCTCGGAGGTCTCGTCGGCCCGAAGGTCGAGGGTCCCCTCGTCACGCACCTTGGCCGCGTCGCCCGTGGCGAGCTTCTCGCTCCCGGCCGCCAGGGCGCCCTCGATGACGTAGAGGTACGCCCCGCGCCCCCGGCCGAACCGGTGGCCGACCTCGGTCCCGGGCGTGAGCCGCGACACGTAGACCCAAGCGTCCCGATGGACCTTGACAGCGTCGCGGCCACCGTCGGGTGAGATCACCTCGAGGAGGCGGTCGGTCCGGTCGTCCTCGGTGAACACTTTCTGCTCGACGCTCGGGGGAAGGCCCCGCTCGCTCGGCATGATCCACATCTGGATGAACCGCATCGGCTCTTTGTCTGAGCCGTTCTGCTCCGAGTGCCATGCCCCGCTGCCCAGCGTCATCCGCTGGACGGAACCGGCCGGGAGGACGCCGTCGTTCCCCTGGTCGTCCTCGTGACGGAACGTCCCCTCGACCACGTAGGTGATGCCCTCGATGTCCCGATGCGGGTGGAGCGGCCACACCGCTCCCGGCACGAGGCGGTCGTCGTTGAACACGCGGAGCGGTCCCCATCCCATGTTCTCGGGATCGCGGTACCGGTCGAACGAGAAGTGCCACCTGGCGGAGAACCAGCCGCCCTCGGCGCGATAGATCTCGTCGTCCCTCCGGACGATCAGCACGCCATCCATGATAGAACCGACCCCCGGTGACCGAACCGTGAGCGAGCGCGCCCCCGAGACGCTTCACCCGACCGACATCGACGACCTCCGTCTGTACCTCGAGGCGGCGGGAGCCGAGCCCCTGCTCACCAAGGAGCAGGAGGTGGAGCTGGCCATCCAGATCGAGAAGGGGAAGGAGGCGGAGCAGCGGTTGGGCTCGGGCCGCATCCGGTCGGACCGGACGAAGCGGAAGCTGCGGGACGACATGCGGAAGGCCGAGCGGGCCCGACGGAGGTTCATCCTGGCGAACCTTCGCCTCGTCGTATCGATCGCCAAGAAGTACCAGGGCCAGGGCCTGCCGCTCCTGGACCTGATCCAGGAGGGCAACATCGGATTGATGCGAGGGGTCGAGCTGTTCGACTGGCGCCGCGGGTTCAAGTTCTCCACCTACGCCACATGGTGGATCCGCCAGGCCATCACCAGGGCCATCGCCGACCGCGGTCGGCAGATCCGGATCCCCGTCCACGTCCACGAGCGGATCCGCAAGGTCCGGCAGGTCCGCGACCGACTGGCCCAGCAGACCGGACGAGAGCCGACCCCGGAGGAGATCGCCCGGGAGGCCGGGCTGCCGGTGGAGGCCCTCCCCGCCCTGGACCAGGCCTCGATGCGGGAGCCCCGATCGCTCCAGGAGCAGGTGGGGGAGGACACCGAGCTCGGCGACCTGGTGGCGCTGGTGGAGAGCGAGAGCCCGGTCGATGCGGTGGAGGACGCCATGCTCCGGGAGGAGATCGGCCAGGCGGTGATGACCACGCTCGAGCCGCTGGAACGCGAGGTCGTCGTGCTCCGCTACGGGCTGGGGACCGGCCACCCGCTGTCCCTCCGCGAGGTGGCCGAGATGGTCGGGGTGTCGGCGGAGACCGTACGCAAGGTGGAGCGTATCGCCCTCCGCAAGCTCCGCGAGTCCGAGCTGTTCGAGGAGCTCGGGACGTAGCTCGTGCCGGTCGTCGTCACCGGCGCCGGCGGTGGGATCGGCCGGGTCGTGGTGCCGATGCTCGCCGCGCGTGGCGAGGTCCGCGCGGTCGTCCGGCGGAACGCGGGGGCGGAGGAACTTCGGTCGGCTGGCGCCAAGGTGGCGGCGTGCGACCTGGCCGACACCGCCACGCTGGCCACCGTCCTCGACGGAGCCCACACAGTCGTTCATCTGGCCGGAGGCCTCGATCTCCCCGGCGAGGCCGCGTACGAGGCGGCGAACCTCACCACGGTCCAGGACACGCTGGAGGCGAGCGTCGACGCCGGCGTCAGACGGTTCGTGCTCCTGTCCTACCCCGGCGCCTCCCCGGCCGCCGCCAACCCGTATCTCAGGGCCAAGGGTCGGGCGGAGGCGGCGGTGGCGGACTCGGGCCTGGAACGCGTCGTCCTTCGGTGCACGCACGTCTACGGCCCCGGTCAGCGATGGCTCCGGGAAACGCGGGCGGCCGCCACCCGGCCGCTCCTCGCCCTGGTGATCGGATCCGGAGCTCAACGCGTCGCGCCGGTGTTCGTGGACGACGTGGGGCGGGCCATCGTCGCCGCCGACGACCGAGCCGCTTCGGTCGAGGGCACGCTCGGCCTCCAGGGACCCGATGAGCTCACCGCCGACGAGCTGGCGGACGTCCTGGCCGGTCGGCGTCGCCGGAAGCTCCATCTCAGCCCCCTTTCCGCGCACCGGGCCTCCCGGATCCTGGGCCGCCCGGTGTCGATGACGGCTCTCGAGATCCTGGCCGCCGACTCCGTGACCGACGCCCCGGATGCGGCCGCGGAGTTCCACCTGTTACGGACCAACCTCCGGGCCGGCCTGATCCGGTCCGACGTGCTCGCCGGTCGGTAGCGACGGTCGTCGGTTAGATTCGGTCCGTGCCGCCTCGCCCGGCCGCCGCCACGTTCGCCTCGCCCGCGCTCTCGGTGCTTCGAGCGAAGAGCTCCGAACCATCACGGCCATCGGCGACACCACGAACCTCGCCGCGGCTGGAAGGACAGGCCCCGGTGGGCTCCGTCCTGATCGAGGAGCGGACACGCGAGCTCCTCGGCGAGGTGGCCGAAGTCGAACCGGTGGGCGAGCTCCGGGTCAAGGGGAAGGAGCGGCCGGTTCGGGCGTTCGTCCTGCAGTCCGTCCGAGAGGGCGGTTCGGGCTGAGCGACCCGGTCGCGGAGCGGGGGATCGGAGCCGGAGTGCGGGCGGTCCTTCCCTTCGCACCGGCGGTGATGGCGTTCGGCATCTCGTTCGGTGTGCTGGCCCGGGCGGCGGAGATCGGCCCTCTGGCCGCGGTGGTGATGTCGGGGACGACCTTCGCCGGGTCGGCCCAGTTCGCCGCGGCGGGGATCCTGGATGCGGGCGGTGCCGCCGCCGCGGCCGTCATCGCAGCGATCCTCCTCAACAGCCGGTACGCGGCCATCGGGATCTCCGTGGCACCGGTGCTGGGCGGGCCGCTCGGTCGTCGGCTCCTTCTGGCCCAGCTGGTGGTCGATGAGTCGTGGGCCATCGCCCACCTGGGCGAAGGCAGGTTCGACCGCGGACGCCTGATCGGGTCGGGTCTGGTCCTGTACGTCGCCTGGGTGGTCTCCACCGCGGTGGGGGCGTTCGGCGCCGAGGTGTTCGGCGACCCTGAGGCCTTCGGCCTCGATGCGGCGTTCCCCGCCCTGTTCCTGGCCCTGCTGTGGCCGCAGCTCCGAGGGCCCCGCGCGTTCGTCGCCGCGTTGCTCGGCGGGGCCATCGCCCTGATCCTCCTGCCGTTGGCCCCGCCGGGCGTGCCGATCATCGCCGCGGCGGCGGCCTGTCTGGTGGGGCTGGGGGATCGACGGCCGTGACCGAGGCCTGGCTCGTAGTGGTGGTGGTCGGCGTGGCGACCGTCTCGATCAAGGCGGTGGGCCCGGTGCTGCTCGGAGGGCGAGAGCTCCCGGCGGCGATCGGGGGAGTGATGCGGCTGCTGGCCCCCGCCGTCCTGGCCGCCCTGGTCGTCGTCCAGGTCGTCGGGAGGGATGGCGACATCGTCCTGGACGAGCGGGTGCTTGGTCTGGCCGCCGCGGCCGTGGCGCTCCTCCTTCGGGCTCCCATGGTCGTGGTGGTGGTCGCCGCCGCCACCATGACCGCACTCACCCGCTTCTGGCTTGTCTGACTCGTCCACACCGCGAATAAGGTTCGTGATGGGCGGGTAACAATGAGGGAGAAGCTGTCGGCAAGGAGGTTCGCATGTCCACCATCGAGCAGTCCGTTGAGGTCAACGTCCCCGTTCGGACGGCCTACAACCAGTGGACCCAGTTCGAGGACTTCCCTCGCTTCATGGAGGGCGTAGAGGAAGTCAAGCAGATCACCGACACCCGCCTCCGGTGGCGGGCGGAGATCGCCGGGCAGGAGCGTGAATGGGAGGCGGAGATCGATGAGCAGCGCCCGGACGAACGCATCGCCTGGCACGCCATCGACGGCAGCACGAACGCCGGCGTGGTCACGTTCCACCGGATCGATGACGGCAAGACCAGGGTCATGCTCCAGCTCGAGTTCGAGCCGGACGACGCCTTGGAGAAGAGCGGTGACGTCCTCGGGCTCGTGAAGCGCCGGGCCAAGGGTGACATGGAACGGTTCAAGGAGTTCATCGAGAGCCGTGGAACCGAGACCGGCGCATGGCGAGGCGAGGTCCGCCAGGACCCCACCCGGTAGCCGGTCGGGCATCGGTGCAAGGCCGTGCCTCGGGCGCGGCCCTTTCGCGTGCGAGAGGGGGGACTCGAACCCCCACGCCCTTTCGGGCACCGGCTCCTAAGGCCGGCGCGTCTGCCGGTTCCGCCACTCTCGCGCCCGGTTGAGTATAGGAGCGTCGTTTGACGGCCTCCCGCCCGTTCACTAGGGTCCGCGGAATGCCAGCGCTGGTCGTTCGGGACGGCCCGTCCGCCGGCTACCGGATCGAGGTGGCTGGCCACACCGTCCTCGGCCGGGCCGACGACTCCCTCCGGCACGACACCGAGGCGGCCGGTCGTCACGCCGTCCTCCGGACCGGCGCTGGCGGTCTGGAGATCGAAGACCTCGGCTCGCCGAGCGGCACGTACGTGAACGACGAGCGGATCGAGGGCGCCCGACCGCTTCGGTCGGGCGATGTCATCCGCCTGGGAACCACCACGTTCGACGTCGACGTCGAACCGAGTGCCGAGCCGACGGCGGTCCTGGTACCTGCGGCCCCGCCGCCGCTCCCTCCGACGCCGTCCGCCTCCGGGCCGCCCCCTCCCGCCCCCGTCGGCTCCGGCGCACCACCCGGCAGTCCCGTCTACGGCATCCCCCGAGTGGCCACCGGGGCCCGGCCGGGAGCGGTCACCGCGGCCGCGATCATCCTGCTCACCCTGGGCATCGGCGGCGTGCTCTACAACGCGTGGGATCTGTTGCTGCTGTTCGGTGACCTTGAGCGGGCCAACGCGTTCGGGTTCGGCGGTCGGTTGCTCACCTTGATCGTCATCGACATCGGCCTGCTGGTCGCCGGTGTCCTCCAGGTCGTTGCTGGGATCCGGCTGTTCGCCCTCAGCCGGGCGGGTCGGATCCTGGGGATCGTCGGATCCTTCTCGGTGGCGGCACTATGGCTGGTGTCAGTGGTGCTCATCCTCAGCTGGGGGTTCGTCCTCCAGGCTCACGCCTGGGTGGCCCTGGCTTTGTCGGTGGCCGGCTCCCTGGTGGCGGCGATCCTGCTCCTCTCGTCGGGCCGGCACTTCTCATCGACGTACTGATCTCGCTCTCCGTTCGGCTCTCCAACCCGCGTCTGCGATCGGGTCGGGATCGGTGAGGGTTGCCTCGTTGTTCTGCGGTAGGCAGGTCCCCCCGAACGGAGGACCCGACGCTCGGCCGGAGGCACCAACCTGGAGAGCGGAGGAGGAGCGCCCAGGTGTCGACGAGCGGTACCGGCCGGGAGGAGACGCTGCGTCCCTTTCTCGACTTTCTCGACGGCGAGTCCGTTCTGCCGGAGACGCTCGTCGCGGCGGGCCGGAAGCTGGCCGAGGGCCTCGTGGATAGCGGATACCCCGTGTTCCTGTGCGGCGACGGCCCCTGGCAAGGGGTCTGGGTCCTCGACCGCCTCACGGACGTTCAGGCCATCACGTGGGGACTGTGGGTGGCGACGAGGGTCCGCCGACGTTCCGCCTCCTGAGAGCGTCGTCCCCCGGTCAGCGGGTGCGCTGGTACAGAACGCGGCTCCTGGGTGGGCGATCCAGCTCGGCGCTGGTCGCCAGCCAACGCCTTCCCGAAGGCCGAACTGGACCCGGTCCGGCTCTAGACGATCTGGATTGTGCGGAGATCCTGGCCGGGGAACACATCGCCTCCCTCGGTTACCGAAGCGAATCCGTCGGCCTCGGCGCTCCCGACTCGGAACGATCCCTGGTTTGAGCTCACCCTGACCGAGACCGTGTGGGGGAGCGTGTCGCACGGCGTCGGCCCGAACGTCCCGACTCCACGGATCACACCGTCGTAGATCGCGACCTGGCCGCCCTGGCCCACGGCGCTCATCGGGCAGGTTATGGTCACGTTGATCAGCACGGAACCGTCGCTCTGGAGCTTGCCCTGGTCCGCGAGGATCACCGACACGCTGGGGCGAGCTCGGAGCGCTCCGGAGTCCTCGGCTCGCTTGGTGCTTCCTTGCCCGACGACGAGCACCGCTGTGGCCTGGGTCGCCCCGGTCTGGAAGATGCCCTGGGTGACCGGGACGGTGACGCCGACAACGTACGGGATGCGTCCGCAGATCGGCGTGAACGAGCCGGACCCGGAGGCCTGGGCCTGGGTCACGCTGACCCGAGCCTCCATCACGGTCCATTTCCGATCACAGACGGTTTCCAGGTGGAAGGACATCGACCGGCCGTTTGGCGAGACGGTCGACTGCTCCGAGATCACCTCGACTGAGAGACTCGTCCGGTGGGCCTGGGCCGCTTGGGTCAAGCCTCCGACCAGGAGCGCGACCAGGCCGATGAGGACGACACGGCTCGTGCTTCGCATGGGACACCTCCCACTCACCTCGACCGTTTCCTGTACTACTCCCGGGCGGCCCAAGGGGATTGCGGCAGGCGACAATGCATCCGGCTCGGTCGAACGTACCCCTTCCCCCTCCTCGGCCGATCAGCCTGTTAGGGGTTGGTCGGGGTTGCTGAGGACGGAGAAGGAGCCGGCAAGGGCTTCTGGTTCCCCCGACCAGCCCTGTTCCGTTGGCCCATCGGGGCTGTTCGATGCTTCCCGCACGCTGTTCGAGGCGTGATACCGACCCTGACCTGGGGGTCTTCCTGGTGGGCCGCGCAGGACTCGAACCTGCAACCTTGGGATTAAGAGTCCCCTGCTCTGCCAAATTGAGCTAGCGGCCCGAGGTGGGTGAGCGAGGGGACTCGAACCCCCAACCTTCGGGACCACAACCCGACGCTCTAACCGATTGAGCTACGCCCACCACGCGCAGAGATTGTAGCAAGCGGTCAGGTCAGCCCGAGGGCGCCGGCCCCGGCACCGAGGAGAGCGCCGGCCAGGATCACCAGGGCCACCGGGGCCCGCAGCAGGATGGCCATCAGGGCGCCCGTGAAGATGGCGATCCGGACCGGCCCCGAGAGGGCGGTTTCCCCGAGGAGGAAGGCCGCGGCCAGGATGGCGCCGAGCGAGGCGGCCGTGACCCCCTCGACGAACGCCGACACCGCCGGACGGTCCCGGAAGCGGCGGAGGAACGGTCCACTCCCGGCCAGCACGGCGACGAACGACGGCAGGAACACCGCCGCCGCGGCCACCGCCGCGCCGACGAAGCCGGCCACGCCGAATCCCACGAACGCAGCCGTCATCACGATCGGCCCGGGCGTGGCCTGGCCGAGGGCCACCCCGTCCAGGAACTGCGGCTCGGTGAGCCAGCCCCGAGCCGTCACCTCCGAGGCCAGCAACGGCACCAGGACCAGCCCGCCGCCGAACAGGAGCAGGCCGGTCCGGAGGAAGACCCAGCCCAGAGCGAGGAGGCCCGACCCCCCGAGTGCCACCCCGATCGGGATGGGGACGAGCACCGCAGCCCCCGGGACCACCTGGGACGCAGTCAGGCTCGCCACGCCGGCCGCCAGCAGCCATACCGGCGACAGAAGGGGAAAGGCCGCGGTGAGGCCGAGCGTGGCCAGCGCCAGGATCGGCTTCCGCCAGCCGCCGACCACCGCGGACCGCAGCCTCCACGAGGCCCCGAGGACCGCGGCCAGAGCGACCGGTTGGATCCCCTCGAGGACGGCCTCGCGGAGCCGGAACCGTCCGGCCTCGAAGTACGCCCACGACAGGGCCAGCACCATGAGGAACGCCGGGGCCATGAACGCCACGCCCGCCACGATCCCGCCCCCGATCCCGGCCCTCAGGTACCCGAGATGGATGGCCACCTCCGTCGAGTTCGGCCCGGGGATGAGATTGGTCACCCCCACGACCTCCAGGAACCGTCGCTCGTCGAGCCACCCACGCCGAAGCACCAGGTCGTCGTGCATCGCTGCGATGTGGGCGGTGGGCCCGCCGAACCCGATCGTCCCGAGACGAAGGAAGTACGCTCCGACCTCGGCCACCCGGTGCATCCCGGGCCGGATGCTAGTGGAACACCCCGCCCGTGTTGACCGCGTCAGGCAATGAAGACAGAATGCCCTTTCGATGCGGCCGGGCCGATGCCTGCCCGTGGAAAGGAGCGAAGGATGAGCCACCGGAACGGACCGGCCGCGATCGTCGCCGCCCTCGGCATGGTCGGGCTGCTCGCGCTGCCCGAAGCTGCGCTGGCCGCACCGCGGTGCTTCGGCAAGAGGGCCACCATCGTGGGGACCGGCGGGAACGACAAGCTGAAGGGCACATCGCACCGCGACGTCATCGTGGGGCTGGGCGGTCACGACCGCATCGTCGGCCGGGCCGGCGATGATCTGATCTGTGGCGGCGGAGGCCGGGACTCCATCCGGGGGAAGGCAGGGAAGGATCAGCTGGCGGGCGGCCCCAAGGGAGACAGGCTGTTCGGGCAACAGGGGAACGACCGCCTGGCCGGCGGCGGGGGGGCCGACACACTCATCGCTCTTGCCGGGGACGACACACTTCTGGGCGGACCGAGAGGGGACGGTTTCATGCTCCCCGGGGCCGGCAACGACATCGTGGCCGGGGGGGCCGGCCGCTTCGACCTGGTCTCCTTCGAGAAGGCTCCGATCGGTGTGGTGGTCGACCTCAACGTCGTCACGCCGCAGAACACGAACGAGGGCGTGGACACGATCACCGGCGTCGAAGGGGTCAACGGTTCCAGAGGGAACGACCGGATTACCGGCCAGAACGTTCCCAGCGAGACGGGCAATGGGCTGTTCGGATTGGATGGGACCGACGAGATCCTGGGGCTCGATGGGGACGACGTGATCTACGGAGAACACGGCAGCGACCGGGGCGGACCCGGCGTCGGACTGCTCAACGGCGGCGCCGGCAACGACTTCGTGGTCGGGGGCCCGGGGGATGACGACCTCTTCGGCGAGTCCGGCAACGACCTACTGGACGGGTTCGAGGACGAGGAGACAACGGGCGACTTCGGCAGCGGCGGCCCGGACACCGACCGGTGCTTCGGGATCGAGACCTTCGACCCGGATCCGGCCAACGCGTGCGAGACGATGGGCGCCCGTCGAGCTCGATCGGGACTGGCTCGCTGGAATGACGTCCTCTGACCAGATCGACCTGGAGGTAGATGATGCGAACCGGGCTCACCATCATCCTGACCGTGGCCCTCCTCCTCGGCGCCGGACCGCTGGCCCAGCCGGCGGATGCCGCCGGATGTTTCGGTGGTCGGCCGACCATCGTGGGAACGAACGGCAAGGACCGGATCCGGGGAACGAACGGCGGTGACGTCATCGTCGGGCTCGGC
>DASQTB010000148.1:0-4166 GCA_035642095.1 Actinomycetota bacterium
TCGACCGGGCCCTGGACCTGTGCGAGCGGCTGCCCTGGATCGAGTGTCCGCTTGCCGACTGGGTGAGGAACGCGATCTGGGACGCTGGCTTCGCGGTCGACGGCCGGACCGGCTCGGCCATCGTTGGGAAAGCCGACGGCACGTCCTTCTACATGTGGACGACGACGAACCTCGGCGATCCGTTAGATCCGGCGTACGTACCACTGATGAAGGTGGACAACGTCACCGTCTTTTCCGGCGGCACCCAGGCCGTCTGGCAGGCGCGCGGGATCCGCGTATGGGTCGAGGCGGGACCGACCGACGAAGCCCTCCCCAGCCGGGAGCAGATCGAAGCGTTGGTTCGGGCGAGTCTCACGACGCCGCTGTAGGAAAGGCGTTGGCGCCGAGACGGCGAGGGCCACGGGCTCCGTGAGGCCATGAGTGCGATAGCGTCCGACCGTGCCGCCGCTCGACCGAGCCCGGATCCTGGCGTTCCGTCTGTCGAGCCAAAACCTGACCGAGCGCCTCGGGCGTCGATCACTGGTCAGGGCCGCGGCGGCGTGCGGGATCCAGGAGACACCGCTCGGGTCGGCCGCGGCCGCCTTGTCCGCCAGGGTGAGCGGGCTCACGCCCGCGGTGATGGATCGAGCGTTCACCCGCGATCGGACAGTGGTCCAGATCTGGAGCTTCCGCGGCGCGCCGTACGTGGTACCCGCGAGGGATCTCGACGTGTTCACCGCCGGAGCGATGCCCGTCGATCGGGCCTCCTTCAACGTGTTCCTGGGGGGATGGGCCCCGGCGATCGAACGGGCGGGCCTCGACCCCTTCGAGCTCCTGGACCGGATGGCCACGGCCACCCGTTCGCTCCTCGACGGTCGCCGCCTGGACGTGAACGAGCTACGCGACGCGCTCCTCCGGCGCGTGCGGTCCCTGTCGCGGATCAAGCGGCCGCGGGAGGCCCGGCACGATATGCCCGAGCCGCTGTATCGAGCCCTCGGCTTGACCGGCGGGGCCTGCATCGTGGAGGGTCGGGGAACCGACGCCGTCCTGGCCCGCACCGATCAGTGGCTGTCCGCCCAGTCCAGCCGGCTCGCCCCAGAGGCCGCCCGGGCCGAGCTGGTCCGGCGGTTCCTCCGTTGCTACGGGCCATCGACACCGCAGCGGTTCGCGGAGTGGACGGCTCGAAGCCCCCGGGACGCCAGGGCCGCGTTCGACCTGATCGCCGACGAGCTCGTCGAGGTCCGGCTCCCCGAGGGACCGTCGTGGCACCTGGTCTCAGACCGGAAGGCCTTGGCGTCACCTCCGGCTCCGTCCGGGGTCCGGCTGCTCCCCGTCCAGGACCCCTACCTCCAGCAACGGGACCGGGCCACGCTCCTCGAAGACGACCGCGCCCGACGGAAGTTGTGGCAGCCGGTCCGCGGGCCCGGCGGCGTGCTGGTGGACGGGAACGTCGTGGGGACGTGGCGGGCCCGTACCGCCCGAGACCGGCTGATGGTCACCGTCGAGCCCTTCGACCGGCTGCCCCGGGGCGCACGAAGAGCCATCGAGGACGAAGCCGAACAGCTGGCCCCGCTCCGAGGGTGCCGTGTGGCCGAGGTGGCGGTGGCTTCCTAGACGTCACGGGCCCACCTCGACCCACTGCGCCCACCGGTCCTCGAAGGTGTCGAACGGGACGCCCCAGGCCGCGCGCATCGCCCGGCCGACGTGGTAGCGGGACGTTCCCACGGGGATTCGGGTCCGTCCGAGGACGCGGTAGAACTGGGCTACCTCGTCGACGCCGAACCGCTCTACGGCGTACCGAGCCCCCGAGGAAGACTCCTCGTAGGACCGGAGGATGTCGGCGTCGTCCCCCGTCATGAACTCGTAGTCCCGGGGGAGCTCCCGGTCCCACGTCCCGTCAGCCACGGCCTGGTCCAGATAGAACTCGTCGACGTCCCCCGAGACCCACTCGGCCACGCCCTCGTCGACCCAGGTGGCCACCGCCGGACCGTTGTACTCCCGGGTGGCGATGTGCAGCAGCTCGTGGACCAGGATCGCCTCCTGGGTCGTCTCCGGGAACCGGGAGAAGGTCGGCCAGTTGAGGATGATCCGGTGGCCGACCAGGTCCCAGTCCCGGGCCCGATCCAGGCCGGAGTAGGCGAAGGCCACGAACACGTCCAGGTCGAACGTGGCCTGGATGATCCGCCGGAGCTCCTCGCTGGAGGACGGCGACAGGATGGGGATGCGGTCGTGCCAGGGGAGGGGCCACCGGTCCGTCACCCGGTCCACCGATCGCTCCGCCATCTCCAGGATCGGCTCCGCCGCCGAGGCCAGGTCGGGATGGGAGATGTACAGGAAGTGCTCTGATTCCCGAGTGATGATGGGGCCGTTCTCCCACAGCTTCCGTCCCGAGTACAGGGTGACGTCGTCCAGGTCGGTGTCCGAGGCCACCCGCCAGCCGCCCGGACGGCGGACGAACGTGAGGAACAGGTCCTCCAGCGCCGGCTGGGGGTCGTAGCCCCGGAGCCGGTACCGCTCCTCGACGTGGAACACGTGCGGCTCGGCCGACCGGCCGTAGGCCGCGATCTCCCTCGACGTGGTCAGCTCGGGCCAGTACCTCGTGGTGAGATCGAGCCGGTAGGAGGCCAGGCCGAGCTGCTGGAACCCCTCGAAACCCCGACGCTGTCGCTCGACGAAACCGGCGTCCCGCTGATCGGTGGTGGCCAGGTAGGCGGCCTCGTCCCCCTCCAGCATGGCTTCCGCTCGAGCGTCGAGGAGCTCCTGGATCTCGGCCGCCGGGTCCTGGGCCTGAGCAGAGGGAGCGATCGAGCCGGCCAGGAGACCGGCGGCGGCCAGGAGCACGGCCGTTCGCACTGCAGTCGAAGGTTAGCCGACAGACCCCCGGAGGAGGAGTCTCGATGGTCCCCTCTTCTGAGTCATCCTTGTTCATCGAGGATCCGGTCCTCGCTATGCCGTCCCAACGCCCGGCTGTACCGTTCCAACACGTCGGGCAGCATGCTGTCCCGCCACTCATCGACACCCCACACCACCCGGGGGAAGTCGAGCTTCTGCTGGATCCGCCAGATCCGGTCGTGCTCCGAGGCCGGCAGGATCTCGGCCGGATCTCCGACGGCGACCCAGCCGATGGGGACCAGACCGCCGCTGGGCAGCACCGTCTGGAGATGGACCAGGCCGTTGATTCGGACCTCCGCCCTGCGACCGATCCGCGCACCGTTGAACACCGTCGCCCCGGTGGCCAGGAAGGCCTGATCCTCGACGGTGCAGCCGGTCAGGTACGCTCGGGGTCCGATCAGGACGTGGTCTCCGACAGCGACGGGATGACGCTTCGATCCCCTCAGCACCGCGTTCTCCATGACGATGCAGTGCGCCCCCACCTCCACCGGACCGCCCTCCGCGGTGAGCACCGCCCCGAACAGGATCCTGGTCTCGGCTCCCACGCGGACATCCCCGGACAGCACCGCGGTGGGGGCCACGTAGGCCGACGGATCGACGACCGGCCGCTTCCCGTTGTGCTCGATCAGCATCCGCTCTCCTCCTTTCGCTCGGCCAGGGCTCCCGTGATCGTCGGGAACCCTGGGCAGGCCTCCGGCGTACATTGGGTCGTGCATCGACGGCTGCTCGCCTTCCTGATCCTGGCGGCGATCGCCGTCTCCATCTCACCCGCCCGGGCCGAGTCCCGGTTCGATCGTCTCATCCGGGTTCCCCAGGACGTCCCCGACATCCAGGGCGCGGTCGACGCGGCGCAGCCCGGAGACCTCATCCTCCTGGATCGAGGGACCTACCCGGGCGACGTCCTGGTCCCCGAGGAGGTCCACGACATCACGATCCGAGGGGTCGACCGGAACGGGGTGGTGTTCGACGGGGAGAACGAGCGCACGAACGCGATCTACATCGAGGGCGACAACGTGGCCCTGGAGAACATGAGGGCCCACGACTTCGACGGGAACGCCTTCTACTGGGAGGGCGCCGACGGCTTCGCCGGACGGTACCTGACCGTCTACAACGTCCGGCTGTACGGCCTCTACACCATCGAGAGCCATCACGGAGTCTTCGAGCGAAGCCTGGTCTCCGGCGCCGCCGACGCGGCGTTCTACATCGGCGAATGCGACGGTTGCGATGCCATCCTCCGGCACCTCACGGCCCGGCTCTCCGCGGTCGGGTACTCGGGGACGAACGCCAGCGACGTG
>DASQTB010000149.1:0-8976 GCA_035642095.1 Actinomycetota bacterium
CGTCGACAAGGACCTGGCCTCGGCCATCCTGGCCCGTGACGTGGAAGCGGAGGTCCTGGTGATCTGCACCGACGTCGAGGGCGTGTATGAGGCCTACGGGACCCAGGACCAGCGGCTGATCGATCGGCTGACCCCCGAGGCGGCCCTGGAAGGGTTGGCGCATGGCACCTTCCCCGCCGGATCGATGGGACCGAAGGTCGAGGCCGCGGCGACGTTCGTCCGGGGCGGAGGCCAGCGCGCGGTGATCTGCTCCCTGGACGACGCCCCCGAAGCCGTCCGGGGCCAGGCCGGCACCACCATCGCCTGACGGGTACCGCCCCAGCCGATCCCGCGACCGATAGGCTCGGCCGCGATGCGGCTTCGGGTGGTGGTGTGGAACGTCCATGGGTTCCGGGCGGGCACCCGTCCGATCGGGGACGCGATCCGGATGTTCGACGCCGACCTGCTCATCCTCAACGAGACGCGGTACCTGGGGTTCCGTCTCCGTCGGCTCGCCGGGCGCCTCGGGATGGCTCGAGCCGACGGGACCGGGTTCCTCCGCCCGATCCCGAACGCGGTGCTGGTCCGGCCGCCGTGGCGGATCGTGGAGACGGAGAAGGTCGTCTTCCCTCGGACCCGCCGGACGATCCGGCGAGGTACCGTCCTGGCCACGGTGGGCCGGGCCGGCCGGCGGCTCCTGGTGGCCGCTGTGCATCTCGGGCTGTCGAGGCCGGAGCGGGCGGAGCATGCCCGGACCCTCACCGACCTGCTGGTCGGACGGGGGGCGGTGATCCTGGGAGGCGACCTCAACGAGGCTCCGGACGGCCCGGCCGCGTCGTGGATCGCTGAGCGCTACTGGGATGCGTGCGCTCAGGGGTGCGGTGCCACGTTTCCCAGCGCGGCGCCCAGGGCCCGCATCGATTACGTGTTCGTGTCGGAGGGCATCGCCGCGGAGGGAGTCACCATCGGGACGCCCGAGTGGGCTCCCCTGTCCGACCACCTCCCCGTCCTGGCCGATCTGGAGGTTCCGTGATCGCTGACGTGGTCACACCGTCCTCGACCTGACCTCTCCTCATCCTCCCGTCCCCCATCCGTCCGAGGCCGAAGGTCCCCGCCGGAGCCGGTCCAACGGCGGGATGATCGGCGAACGGCCGACTTTCCGACGGGGGAGTCGGTGCCGACACTCATAGAAGGAGCGGGATAGGGATGCCCGCCGAACGGAAGGGGAATGCCAATGCCCGCAGCTCGACGGCTCGCTGTCGCGGTACTCGTCACCCTGGTCGCCGCACTGCCGGCCCTGTCCGGTCCGGCCACGGCACAGACCACGGGGGCCGACGTCTCGGTGGCGAAGGACGACTCGCCGGACCCGGTGACGGTCGACACGGATCTCACGTACACGATCACGGTCAGGAACGACGGACCCCTGGTCGCCCCCGAGGTCGTCGTCTCCGACGCCCTGGTGCTGACGGTCGACTTCGTGTCGGCCACCTCGACCCACGGGTCGTGCAGCGAGGCGGCCCTCCTGGTCACCTGCAACCTCGGGACCCTGGCGAATGGCGACACGGCCACGGTGACGCTGGTGGTGCGGCCGAACGCCCAGGGAGCCCTGACCAACGCGGTCTCGGCCGCACCGACGCCGTCCTCGCTGGATCCCGACTCGACGGACAACGTGGCCGTCGAGTCGACCACCGTGGTGGGACCGGGGGGCGGGCCCGGGGCGGACGTCGCCATCAGCAAGGCCGACGCCCCGGACCCGGTCGCTCCGGGAGCCACCCTGAACTACACCGTCACGGTGCAGAACCTCGGTTCCGAGGCGGCGACCGGCGTCCAGGTAACCGACGTCCTGCCGACCACCGGGGCGACGTTCGTCTCCGCGTCGGCCAGCCAGGGCAGCTGTGGCGCTCCCACGGCGAGCCTCACCCTGACCTGCGACATCGGTGGGCTGGCCAACGGCGCCAGCGCGACCGTGCAGATCGCGGTTCAACCCACCACCGCGGGGACCCTGCTCAACACGGCCACGGTGGTCTCCACGTCGCTCGACCCGAACAGTGACAACAACGCGTCCGCCGCGTCCACCACCGTCGACCCGAACGCCGGCACGCCCGGCGGTCCCGGCACGCCCGGCGGTCAGGGCCTGGCGGCCTGCACGATCATGGGCACGCCGCTGGCCGATGTCCTGGTTGGCACGGCCGGGAACGATGTCATCTGCGGCCTGGATGGGAACGACCGGATGACCGGTCTGGACGGCAAGGACACCCTGCTCGGTGGCAAGGACGATGACCAAGGGAACGGTGGCAAGGGGCCCGACCTCCTCAAGGGGGAGTCGGGCAAGGACCGCCTGCAAGGCGCCGCCAAGAAGGACCGCCTGTCCGGGGGCGGCGGGAAGGATCGGTTGGCCGGTGGGCCCGGCAAGGACCGGCTCAACGGTGGGGCCGGCAAGGACCGGTGTCAGCGAGGCCGGGGAGACAAGCTGACGAAGTGTCCGTAACGGATCCTCGCTGAATCCTCCAGGGCCCCCGCTCCCCGGCGGGGGCCCTCGGCCGTCCGGTCAGGTCGCCCCATGGGGAGCCACCAGTGCCTCGGCGAACTCGTGGGTCCGTTCGAAGATGAGTTCCGCGTCGTTGTCGATCGTCGCCACGTGGTACGAGTTCGGCAGCTCGATGAGCTCCCGGCGCGGCGATCCGACCCGGCGGAGCAGCCATTCGGCGGTCCGCTTGGGGACGACGTGGTCGTCGGGAGCGTTGAACACAAGGAGGGGCTGGTGGACCGACGGCAGCTCCCGTGAGAGCACCCGAAGGAGCCGGGCCATCTCGGCGACGCCCCGAACGGACAGGCGCTCGTAGGGGAGCTCGTCGGCGCCGGGTTTCTTCACGTCGTTCCCGATCCCCTTCACCGATCGGAGAAAGGGCCAGATAATGGGAGCGGCCAGGATGCGAGGGTCCCGGACGTAGGCGTTGACGACGACGACGCCTCGCACGAGCTCGGGATTCCGGGCCGCCAGATGGAGCGCCAACGCGGCGCCGAACGAGAGGCCGAACACGATCACGCCCTGGCACCGCTCGACGAGCTCCCGGAACGCCGTGTCGGCCACGCGCTCCCAGTCCCGCCACCGCACGGAGCCCAGGTCGCGCCACTCGGTGCCGTGACCCGGCAGGAGGGGACAGGCCACCGCGTGGCCCCGGGCGGCCAGCCACTGTCCCACCTGCCGGAGACTGGCCGGATTCCCGGTGAGGCCGTGGATCATCAGGATGCCCACCGGTCCCCCCTCGAAGCTGAACGGCTCGCAGCCGGCTCGAACCGGGACCGTCATTCGACCATGGCCTGGAGACGGTCCACCACGGCGTCCGGGTCGAACGGCTTGGGAAAGAAGTTCTCCTTCCCGACGAGCCCGATCACCTCGGGGGCGACCTCCGGCTTGCCGGTGATGATGACCACGGGGGTTCGCTTGGTCTCCGGGGTGGCCCGGAGCTGGGCCAGCATCCGTTCGCCCCCCACGTCCGGCATCATCAGGTCGAGCACCACCGCGTCGGGCCGATGCATCTCCAGAAGGAGGAGGCCTTCCAGGCCGTCCTTGGCCTCCACCACCTCGTAGTCGTTCATCTGCAGCGTCACCCGAACCAGCTGCCGGACGGACTCGTCGTCCTCCACCAAGAGGACCTTCTTCTTCTCCTGGGCCACGGGCTCCTCCAGGATCTCCGATCAGGGCGAACGGCGCCGGGTAGGGTTCCGGAAGATCTGGATGACGACGTAGACCGCGAACAGCCCCGCCAGCGCCGACATCGCTCCCACCACCCCGATGAAGGTCCACTCCAGGGCCCCCAGCGCCATGACCATATGTCCGGTTCCTCCGCGTAACCTTGCTCCCTGGGGGCGCAGTCTAATAGGGTAGAGGTTCCGGGCGAAGCCGCAGGGTGAGGGCGATGTTCTACTTCACGATGAAGCACATCCTGATCGGTCCTCTGCTTCGGACCGTCTACCGGCCCCGAGCCAGGGGGCTGGAGCACATCCCTGCCCACGGGGGTGTGATCCTGGCTGCCAACCACCTGTCCTTCGTGGACAGCCTGTTCATGCCGCTGGCCTGTCCCCGGGACGTGGTGTTCCTGGGGAAGGCCGACTACTTCGATTCCTGGCGGACCCGATGGTTCTTCGAGGCCGCCGGGGTGATCCCGGTGCGCCGGCAAGGTGGGTCGGCGGGCGAGGCGGCGATCCTGGCAGGCATCCGGGCGCTGCGGGCCGGCAAGGTGGTGGGGATCTACCCCGAGGGCACCCGGAGCCCGGACGGGCGTCTCTACCGGGGGAAGACGGGCGTGGCCAGGATGGCCCTCGAGGGCCAGGTCCCGGTGATCCCGGTGGCCATCGGAGGCACGCCACAGATCATGCCGCTCGACGCCAGGGTGCCTCGGCTGCGGGGGACCCCGACCGTGGAGTTCGGTCGGCCGCTCACCTTCGAGCGGTACTACGACCGGCCCCGGGACCGGTTCGTGCTCCGGTCGGTCACCGATGAGATCCTGTACGAGATCATGATGCTGACCGGGCAGGAATACGTGGACGAGTACGCCTCGAAGGTCAAGGATCTGAGGGACCAGCCGGCACCGGTCGACCGGCCCGTGCCCGAGCGGGCCGTCCGGTCGTCCGGCTAGGTCCGCCGCTCCCAGTCCCTGGCCCGCTCCACCGCCCGTCGCCACCGGCCGTGGTTGGCCTCGGCCCGTTCCGTGTCCTCCGGCGCGAAGCGGCGATCCAGCGACCAGGCCGCGGCGGCCTCCTCCTTGGTCGCCCACACTCCGGTGGCCATCCCAGCCAGGAACGTCGCCCCCATGGCCGTGGTCTCCTGCACGGACGGGCGAAGGACGGGGACGCCTAGGAGGTCGGCCTGGAGCTGGCAGAGGAGGTCCATGGAGCTGGCCCCGCCGTCGACCTTGAGCACGCCCAGCGGGAGTCCCGTTCCCGCGGTCATGGCGTCGACCGCGTCACGGGTCTGATAGGCCATGGCCTCCACGGCGGCCCGGACGATGTGGGCCCGGTTGGTCCCTCGGGTGATGCCCACGATGGTCCCCCGAGCGTAGGGATCCCACCACGGGGCGCCCAGGCCGACCAGCGCCGGGACGAAGAAGACCCCGCCGGTATCGGGAACCGACTGGGCCACGGGTCCCGCCTCCGGGGCCGACCCGATGATCCCCAGCCCATCGCGGAGCCACTGGATGGCCGCCCCGGTCACGAAGATGGAGCCCTCCAGGGCATACCGGACGCCATCCGTATCCGAGTACGCCACCGTGGTCAGCACGCCGGGGACGGCGGGAGCGTCGCGACCCGTGTTGAGCAGGACGAACGACCCGGTGCCATAGGTGTTCTTGGCGTCGCCCGGTTCGAAGCAGGCCTGACCGACCAACGCGGCCTGCTGGTCGCCGGCCACCCCTCCGATCGGGGCTCGGATGCCGAGAAACCCCTCCGGTTCGGTGACCCCGAAGCCGCCGCTCGACGCCCGGACCTCGGGGAGGAGCCGCCGGGGGATGGCCAGTCGGTCCAGGAGCTCCTCGTCCCAAGCCAGCCGGTGGATGTCGAACAGCATGGTTCGAGATGCGTTCGTGTGGTCCGTGGCATGGACGCGGCCGGCCGTGAGACGGGCCACCAGGTAGGCGTCCACGGTGCCGAACGCGGCCCGGCCGTCCGCCGCGGGGCGCAGCTCCTCGACGTGCTCGAGGAGCCAGGCCAGCTTGGTTCCCGAGAAGTAGGGGTCGATCACCAGCCCCGTGCGCCGGGCCACCCGACCGGCCCACCCTTCCTCGGCGAGCCGCTGGCACAGCGGCGCGGTGCGGCGATCCTGCCACACGATGGCCGGATGGAGCGGTCGAAGCGTGGCCCGATCCCACACCACCGTCGTCTCCCGCTGGTTGGTGATCCCCACCGCGGTGATCGAGCCGGGGCCTCGACCGGACGCCGTCAGGGCCGCGGCTCCGGCGGCCAGGGTGGCCTGCCACCAGTCCTCCGGGTCGTGCTCGACCCAGCCCGGCCGGGGGAAGTGCTGGGGGAACTCGCGGTACCCGCGACCGAGCACCGCCCCGTCCTCGTCGACGACGAGCACGGTCACCCCGGTGGTCCCGGCGTCGATGGCGAGCACGGCCACGACGGCGGGAAGGCTAACGGCTGGCCGGAGCAGACGCTACGAGGGGCCGGACGCTACGCCGGGGCCAGGATCTCGGCTCGAACGATGCCCACCCCGGGCAGGCCGAGATACCGAGCCGCTCCTTCCGACAGGTCGAGCACCCGCCCGTCGACGTATGGACCGCGATCGTTGACCAGGACCGTGGCGCACCGATCCCCGAAGCGCACGTGGAGGAACGACGGGAGGGGGAGCGTCCGATGGGCGGCGGTGAACAGCTCGGGGTTGAAGATGTGGCCGATGGCCGTGGGGTCGCCGGCGAACTCCTCCCCGTAGAACGACGCCTCGCCGGTGAACCCCTGTCCGGTCGAGGCCAGTTCCGGCGGGATGGTGCACCCCCGACCGCCGGTCGGTCCCAGGAGCTTCAACAGCTTCCCGAGCTCCCCGTCAACCTGGATCAGGTTCGAATACCGCTGCTCCTCCTGCGCCGCCTGGAGGAGCTGGCGTTGCTGCTCGGCCAGGGCCCGGACCCGGGCCCCAGCCTCGGCGGCTTCGGCCTGCGCCTCGGCCAGCCGGATCTCCATCACGGTACGGATCTCGATCAGCTCCTGCTGACGAGCCACCAGCTCGGCCCGATGGCGCTCGAGCTGCCGGCGGATCCCCCACGACTCTTCCTGAACCTCGAGGGCGAGCGCCGCCTGACGGACGTCCGAGGACAGGGCGTGCTCCACGAGCTGCTGCCGGGCCAGGAAGTCGCCCGGATCCTCAGATCCGAGCATCACGTCGAGGAAGGCCGCCGGCCCGGCCCGGTAGATCGCGTCGGCCCGGCCGTCGAGAAGGGCCCTGGACCGGGCCACCTGGGCCTGGAGGGTGCTCTCCTCCAGGTAGGCATCGATCAGCCGGGCCGCGGCCCGGTCGGCCGCCGCCTGGACCTCCGCATATCGGGCGGCCAGCTCGTCCAGCCCGGCCCGAGCCAGGGCCTGCTCCGCCTCGGCGGCGTCTTCCTGGCGGCGGGCCTCCTCGAGCCGGTCCTCCACGGTCTGGGCCGCTGCGGGGACTGCCGCCCCGAGCACGGCTGCCGCCATCAGCAGGGCGGTGAAGCGCATGGTTCGTCCAATTCGTCCGAGGGGGGATCACCGTTCTGTATCGGCAGCCGGGGGCGGAACCTAGAATGGCCCCGTGGCCCGGATCGGGGTGCTCACCGGCGGCGGCGACTGCCCCGGGCTGAACGCTGTGATCCGGGCCGTGGTCCGCAAGGGGGTCGAGCGACACGGTGCCGAGATCGTCGGCTTCCGAAACGGTTATCGGGGGATACTGGAGCGGCAGGCCACCGAGCTGACCCCGCAGAGCGCCCGGGGGATCCTCCACCGGGGCGGCACGATCCTGGGGACCTCGAAGATCAACCCCTTCCGGGTCGATGGGGGCCTGGAGCTCCTCCGGGCGAACCTCGACGCGTTCCGGATCGACGGCCTGATCGTGATCGGCGGCGAGGGGACGCTCGGGGCGGCGGCCAAGCTCTCCGGCGAGGGCGTGGCCGTCGTCGGCGTGCCGAAGACGATCGACAACGACCTGGCGGTCACCGATTTCACTTTCGGGTTCGACACCGCCGTCCAGGTCGCCACCGATGCCATCGACCGCCTGCACACCACCGCAGAGAGCCACAACCGGGTGATGGTCCTGGAGGTCATGGGGCGAAACGCGGGATGGATCGGGCTTTACTCGGGACTGGCCGGGGGGGCCGACGTGATCCTGATACCCGAGCATCCCTTCGACATCGACCAGGTCTGCGAGCACGTCCGGCACCGGCACGGCCGGGGCCACCTGTTCTCGATCGTGGTCGTGTCCGAGGGCGCGGCTCCGAAGGAGGGAACCTTGGAGATCCCCCCGTATGAGCGCGACGAGTACGGGTGGCCGAAGCTGGGCGGCATCTCGAACCTGATCGCCGAGGAGATCGAGCGGAGGACCGGCTTCGAGACCAGGGTGACCATCCTCGGCCACGTGCAGCGGGGCGGCAGCCCGACCGCGTTCGACCGGGTCCTGGCCACCCGGTACGGGATCGCCGCCATCGACCTGGCGGCGGCGGGGGCGTGGGGACGCATGGTCGCCCTCCGTGGGGCCGGGATCGCCGATTGTCCCTTGGACGAGGCGGTGTCGGACATCAAGCGGGTTCCGGACGAGCTGTACGAGGTGGCCGAGGTCTTCTTCGGGTAGGCTCGCCGCCGTGGCCACGGTTCGCTGCCCACACTGCGGCGAGGACATCGTCCCCCTGCCGGTCGAGCCGGAGGGCGATGAAGGCCCGACCCTGTACGACTGTCCGTCCTGCCGCCGGCGCCTGACCATCGACGCGGTCGACGAGTATCTGGCCCTGGAAGAGGAGGAGGCCTCGGGCTAGCTCGGTGTCAGGTTTAGGCTTCAAGCTCCGTCTGCACCCGGCGAGCCACGGGCTCGATGCCGGCGGGGGCTCCAGTGCCGCCGAGCCCCACGATCATCCCGTCGTGCTGCCAGAAGCATGAGGAGCCCTCGATCTCCGGTCGACACTGGAAGGGGACGTCGCCGATAGGGAAGCCCTGCAAGGTCGTCGGGTCGATCCCATCGGGGATCTCGAACGCGAACATCACGTAAGCGGGCTCGATCTCCGAACCGTAGAAGGCGAACTCCATCTCGACGTCGAGGAGTCCACCCAACGAGGCCAGCGCCTCGGCGACCTCCTCGGCCCGGTCCGAATCGACACGCTCGTGGTCGGCGACCTCGTCGGGGAACGCGAATCCCCCGAAGAAGAGGTGGTCGACCAGCCACCAGCCGCCCGCGAAGCCCGCCACGAAGACGACCGCTGCGGCGAGGAGGCGCCCCCGCGATCTCCCTGCCCGCGCACCGACATGTGGCGGGGGATGTGCGGTCAG
>DASQTB010000150.1:0-20962 GCA_035642095.1 Actinomycetota bacterium
CCGCACGCCGACGCGGAACGGTATCGGCGTCTCCATGTGATCGTGGGCGACTCGAACATGAGCGAGTTCACCACGTACCTGAAGGTCGGCGTGACCGACCTGGTGCTCCGGATGGTGGAGGGGAACACGGTGATGCGGGACCTCACCCTGGAGAACCCGATCCGGGCCATCCGGGAGATCAGCCACGATGTGGCCTGTCGGAAGAAGGTCCGGCTGGCCAACGGCCGGGAGATGTCGGCCCTCGACATCCAGGAGCAATACCTGGACCGCGCCCTCCGGTTCGCCGAGCACCGCCAGCTCGATCCGGCGGCTCGCCGGATCCTGGGGGAGTGGGAGCAGGCCCTGGCCGCGCTCCGGGCCCAGGACCTCGATCGCCTGGTGACGAAGGTGGACTGGGTGGCCAAGTACTTCCTGATCCGCGGATATCGCCAGAAGCACGGGTATCCGCTGTCCCATCCGAAGGTGGCCCTGATGGATCTGGCGTACCACGACGTGAACCGGGACCGAGGCCTCTACTACATGCTGGAGCGCCGGGACATGATGGAGCGAGCCGTCACGGAGCGCGACGTGCAGCGGGCGATGCACGATCCGCCCCAGACGACCCGAGCCCGACTGCGCGGGGAGTTCATCCGCCAGGCAAAACAGCGGCGGCGTGACTACACCGTCGATTGGGTCCACCTGAAGCTGAACGATCAGGCCCAGCGAACGGTCCTGTGCAAGGACCCCTTCCGTTCGCGGGACGATCGCGTCGCGCAGCTCATCGCCCACATGTGAGGTCAGAGCCGGAGGAACCCCTCCGTGATCACCCGGCGAGCGATCTCGAAGGCGGCCAGGCAATCGTCGGCGGAATTCGCCGATGCGGCCACGACGGCCAGATGGCGGGTGTGCTCGTCGGCCAGGGCGATCGCTCGCCGGGCTCCCGTCCCCACCAGATCCCACCCGGTTCGGCCCGACACCCGGGCGGTGGTTACGAAACAGGCGGCCGGGGCGCCGGCTGCCAGGGCGGCGTCGAAGGCCGTTCCGCCGGTCGACGAGACGAGCACCACGACACGTCGGTCCACGTTCACCAGGTCGGTCAGCTCGGCCCCCTGGTTCGGGGCCAGCTCGTAGCGGACGCCGGCCGTGGTCAGCGCCTGGAGGACCGGGAGGGCGGCCGCCCGCCGGCGCTCCTCCGGCCCCACCCTGGGCTCCGCCACCACCACCACATCGGTGCCCAGCTTCCCGGCGATGCCCGCGGCCCGCCGGCCGACGGCGCCCGGATCCAATCGAACCGGGGCGCCGAGGCCCGCCGGAGAGGCACCGAGCACGGCGGCGGCATTCCCGGCGACGGCCGCCTCGGCGCTGGTGGAGGAGTCGACCACGTCGACGATGGCGACCACCCGCCCCCGGGCACCGGCTTCGGACGCGCCGCTGGCGTTGAACGTCACCTCAAGCCGTCGGGCCCTCACGCCCCTGCCTCGCGCCGCCATCGAGCGGTGCCGGCGGCCATCCTCCCGGCCAGCACCCCCGCCGCCCCCGCGGCCAGGAAGAAGGTCGGCTCCTCCTCGAACGATCGGCCCATGGTCTCGGTGGAGATACCCCGATCGCGGAGGAGATCGACGGCCGGTTCCCCGCTCACCTCGACCAGCTGATGACGGTCCTCCAGTCGAGCGGCCTTGAGCGATCCCCACACGGCCCTGCGTCGTTCCTCGTCCGTGAGGGCCGGGACGGCCACGTGGACGGAGACCAGAGCGACCTCTCGGAGGACCGTGACCGAGTGCGGCGACACGGCGTGGTGCCGGTACCGGGGGTCGGCGAAGTTCACCCGCAGCGCGGCCACCGGCCGGCCTCCGAGGATGGCCGTGGCGTTGAGGGCCATGCCCGAGGCGACGTCGCTGGCCCCCCACCGGGTCGCGGTGCCGACCTTGCCCGGACCGTCGCCCACCACCACCACGTCGGCTCGCCGCACCACCGCACCGGCCAGCAAGCCGGAGAACACGTTCACCGCCTCCACATCGCCGCCCAGCGCCTGGCCACAGGTGACCACCGCGTCGAGGAGCCCGGTCTCCCGGAGCCGGGCCGCGTGGTCGGACAACCAGGCGGGAAGGGCGCCCCCGTCGGTCATGGCGTACACGATCCTTTCGGCCCCGGCGGCGCGAGCCCCGGCCACGACCGCGGCCAGCATCGAGTGCAGCGGGATCCACACCACAGGGAGCCCGTCCAGCCCCTCCGCCTCGGCGATCCGCCGATGGTCGGGGCTGCCCTGCTCTTCGACCGCCCGGACCTGAGCCTGCACCGGCGTGTACCGCAGCTTCATCACGTGTCCGCCCGACGACGGATCGATGTCGATTGGCCGGAGCACCGCCATGACGAAGTGGTAGCCTCCGGTCCCCAGACCGCCTGCCACGGCGGTGGTGTTGAGGGCCACGCGGTCCCCCTCGACCACCGGTCCGGTCAGAGCCGGGTAGGCCAGGGCCCGTTCGATCCGGCCATCCACCTCGACCTCCAGATCGACGAGGCCGGCGTGTCGCTCGGTGGCCCGCACCACCTCCCCTGGACGAACCCTGATCATCGTGGCGAATCGTAACGGCCCCCGCGGTCCTCCCGCTGATCCCGACCGGTATCATCCCCGCGGATGCACCCTCTGGAGCGCCTCCTCAATCTCGTCGCCCTCCTCCTGGAAACGGGCCGTCCGCTCACGTTCGAGGAGATCAGGGGCGCGCTCCAGGCCTACGGACAGCAGGACAAGGCCTCCGCGAAGCGACAGTTCGAACGGGACAAGGACACCCTGCGGAACATCGGCATCCCCGTGGAGGCGGTTCCCACGGACGCCTGGGAGGTCGAGGAGGGATACCGGATCCCCAAGGAACGCTACGAGCTGCCCGATCTGTCCCTGGAGCCGGAGGAAGCGGCGGCGCTGTTCGTGGCGGCTCACGGGGAGGGCGGAGAGGCGGCCCAGGCGTTCCGAAAGCTGGCCCTGGGCGCCGAGACCGGGCTCCTGGCGGCCTTGGAGAACGGCCCTCCCGCCAGCGGCGTCGACGCCTCGGGGCCTCGTCTCCCCGAGGTGGCCGAGGCCGTCTCAGGCCGGCGACGGATCCGGTTCCGGTACCGGCCGGTGACCGGCGAGGAAGGTGAGCGGGACGTCGACGCCTGGGCGCTGCTGTTCCGGGCCGGAGCGTGGTACCTGGTAGGTGGAGACCGGGTCCGAGGCGAGCCGCGATCGTTCCGTCTCTCGCGCATCGGCTCGGACATCCGGGATGCCGGGGCCGGACGACCACCGCCCGAGGGGTTCCGGGCCAGCGAGCAACTGACGGCGGGGCCATGGGGCCTGGGGGAGCCGGAGACCGCCGCTCGGGTGGCCTTCAGCCCCAAGGTGTCATGGTGGGCCACGGCCGGGCTTCCCGGAGCCAGGACTGTTGGGACCCGGAACGACGAATGGACCGAGGCCGACGTGCCGGTCGGCGACTCCTTCGTCTCGTGGGTGCTGTCCTTCGGGGCCGACGCGGAGGTCCTCGGCCCGGTCCACCTCCGGGACGAGGTCGTCCGGGCCCTGGAGACGGTCCGTGCCGCCGGCTAGGACCGCGGAGCGGCTCAGGAGACTGCTGTCCGTGGTTCCCTACGTCGTCCGTCACCCGGGGACGACGCTGGGAGAGCTGTCGACGCTCTTCGACACATCGGAGCAGGAGTTGCTGGCCGACCTGAACCTGCTGTTCCTCACCGGTCTCCCACCCTACGGTCCGGGAGACCTGATCGAGGTCGAAGTCGACGACGACGGACGGGTGTGGATCCGGATGGCGGACTACTTCTCCCGTCCCGGCCGGCTCACCCGGTCGGAGGCGGTGGCCCTGTACCTCCGGGGCACTGAGATCCTCGGTTCCGCCGGCCCCGAGGAATCGCAGCCTCTTCGTTCGGCGCTCGACAAGATCGCCGCTACCCTGGGCCCGGAGACGCTGGGCGAGCTTCGGGTCGAGGTGGGGGATCAGGCGGGCCCGCCGGGACACCTCCAGACGGTCCGCCGGGCTGCGACCGCCCGGGAGCGCCTCGACATCGACTACTACTCGGCCACCCGGGACGAGGTGACCGCCCGGCGGATCGACCCGGAGCAGGTGTTCTCGGCGATGGGGAACTGGTACGTGGCAGCGTGGGATGATCGCTCGGACGCGGAGCGTCTGTTCCGAGTCGATCGCATCCGGGAGGTTCGGCCGACGGGGGAATCCTTCGAGCCCCGCGGACTGGCCGGGCCTGGCCGGGATCTGTACTCGGGCTCGGACGAGGACCTCATGGTCCGACTCCGGCTCGGTCCCGGGGCGCGGTGGGTGGCCGAGTACTATCAGGTCGACGAGGCCCGGGATGACGACGGGGTGCTTGTGGTCGCCCTCCCGACCAAGGACCTGGCCTGGGTCGCCAAGCTGGTGCTCAGGCTGAGAGGGGAGGCCCGGGTCCTCGACCCTCCTGAACTGGGCGAACGGGTCAGGGGGCTGGTCGAGGAGACCATGGCTCGCTACCGGGAAAGCGCAGGTCGGCGAGGGTAAAGGTCGGGCCGGAGAGGACCGATACTCCCTCCGAGATGACCAGCATCCGGACGAACTGCCCTCAATGCGGCGAGGTGGAGATGCGCGCGGACGTGATCCTCCTCACCGTCGAGCCGCAGTCGGGCGAAGGGACCTACAGCTTCGTCTGTCCATCGTGCGAGGACCTCGTCGAGAAGCCCGCCGACCGCAAGATCGTCAGCCTGCTCAAGTCGGTCGGGGTCGACGTGGCCGAGCGCTCCGTCCCGATCGAGGAGCTGGAGCCACGGCCCGAGGGGCCACCGTTCACCTTCGACGACGTCATCGACTTTCACTTCCTCCTGGGGCAGGACGGGTGGCTCGAGGCCTTGATGGCCTCAGCCGAGTAGCCCGAGTAGCGCTCCGGGACCCCCTGCTATCCTGGCCGCCTGATGGTGTGGGTGCTCGTCGCGGTTGGGGCGGCCACCGCGGCGGTCCTCCTGGTCCTCGTGGTGGGGCTTTTCCGACACCTCCGGGCGATGGCCACAGAGCTCCAGCGACTTCAGGCGGACCTGGCGCCGCTCCTGGAAGATATCCAGCGGGGCTCGGAGGAGGCCCAGCGCAAGATAGCGGACCTGCAGGAACGGGCGGCGGCCGTCCGCCGGGACCCGGGCTAGGATAGGGACCGGGTGCCTTCGCTCGGATTCGGCGAGATCCTGATCATCCTGGTGATCGCCCTCATCGTCTTCGGTCCCCGCCGGCTGCCGGAGATGGGACGGACGATCGGCCGGTCCCTGCGCGAGTTCCGCAGAACGACGTCGGAGATCCGCTCCGAGATCACCGCGGATCTCGACGACGAGCCTCCCCGACTGACGGCTGAGCAGCGGGCCAGGCAGATCGAGGAGCGCAAGGCCCGGCCCCAGTCGCCTCCGGAGGACCCGGCGCCCCCCGACTGAGGGGCGGCTCCCTCCCGAGCGACATGCCCCTGATCCCTCGGCGACGACGGTCGCGCCCAGACGCCATGACCGTCGTCGAACATCTCGACGAGCTCCGCCGGCGACTGATCATCTGCCTGTCGGCGGTCGGCGTCGCCTCGGTGGTCGGTTTCGTGTTCTACCGGCGAATCTTCGCCTGGCTGTTGAGCCCGTATCGGGATGCCATCCAGGCCATCCCTCAGGAGATCCGGGTAACGGACGCTCTGGTGGCCACCAGCCCCACCGAGCCCTTCCTCACCTTCGTGAAGATCGGACTGTTCACGGGGTTCCTCATCGCCCTCCCCGTCGTCCTGTATCAGCTATGGCGGTTCATCACGCCTGGCCTCACCCGCCGCGAGCGCCGGCTGGCCGTTCCCTTCGTGCTGGTCTCGGTGATCCTGTTCGCGGTGGGCGTCGTCTTCTCGTTCCTCGTGGCGCCTCGGGGCCTGGCCTTCCTGTTCTCGTTCGGCGGGGAGAATCTGGTGCCGCTCCTCACCGTGGACCGGTATCTGTCCTTCCTGATCTTCCTGATCCTGGCGTTCGGGCTCTCCTTCGAGATGCCGTTGGTCCTCCTGTTCCTGGCCGGGGCCAGGATCATCTCGTCCGCCCAGATGCGGCGGTGGCGTCGCTACGCGTACTTCGCCACGGTTGTCTTCGCCGCGGTCGCCACTCCGACCCAAGACCCGTACACTATGCTGCTGATGTGGGTTCCCCTCGTCCTCTTGTACGAGGGTGCGATCCTGGTGGCTCGACTCCTGAAACGGTGATCTGAATGGCGATCAAGGGCAAGCGACGGACCCGACACCGCAGCAGCCGGTCGGCGGCCAGAGCACCGCGCCCGTTCCTGGTCCGCCCCAGGACCCCCCTGTTCCGGCGAACGGGAACCAAGGTGGTCCTGGTGGTCCTGGCCGAGGCGGTGGTCTTCGTGATCCTGGCCCTCGCCGGGGCCCAGACCGAGGCGGACGAGCGACGGGACCGGATCACCGAGTTCGGGTCCCTGGTGGAGGCTCAGCTGTACCGGGATGGAGCGGCCCAGCAATCGTTCCCCGGCCCGGTGGTCCTTCCGGAGCTCGGTCAGGCCGTGGCGGAGCTCGCCTCCGGCGAGGTCAAGGATCCCGAGGCGATGACCGCCAACGCCGAGGGCTGGGCCCGGGTGGCCAGGGAGGCCGGCGAGGGCCTCGGTCGGATCACCGCGGAAGGTGCGGAGCTCGCGGAGGCCCGGGAGCTGATGAAGCAGGGCCTGCTCCTGTACTCCTCGTTGGCCCAGGAGATCCGGGTCGCCGCCGAGCTCGAAGGGACCCAGCAGCAGCAGCTCGCCGACACGCTCACGGAGCAGATGAGCGTGGCGGCCGGCATCTTCGACACCGGCTGGGGCAAGCTCCAGGAAGCGCGCCGGGAGGCGGGCCTCGAGACTCAGGCACCTCTGCCGGGCGGTCTGGGCGGTCTCCCCGGAGGCATCCCCGGGCTTCCCGGACCCGAGGATCCCCTCTCCGACCTCGCCCCGTAGCCATGGCCGGGCTCCTCCTGATCCACGCCTTCCCCGTCGACGCCTCGATGTGGGAACCGCAGATCGACGCGATGGGTGATGACGTGATGGCGCCGAACCTCCCCGGGTTCGGAGGAACCGCGGCGGCGGACGGAGTGATGACGATGGACGCCGCGGCGGACTTCGTGGCCGGAGAGCTCGACCGGGCGGGCATCGATCGAGCGGTGGTCTGCGGGCTGTCGATGGGTGGCTACGTGGCATTCTCCCTGTGGCGCCGGCATCGAGATCGCATCGCCGGCCTGGCCCTGGCCGACACGCGGGCGGAGCCGGACGACGAGGCAGGCCGTGACCGGCGGAGAGGGGTCGCCGAGAAAGCCCGGTCGGGGGGGAGCGAGGCCATCGCGGAGGAGCCACCGCCCCTGCTGTCCGAGGGCGCGGACCTGGCGCTCTGGAACCGGGTCAAGGACATGATCCGCCGTCAGCCGGGCGAGGCGATCGCCGCGGCCTCCCTGGGGATGGCGGGGCGCCCCGATTCCCGTCCCCTCCTGGGCGACATCGACGTCCCCACCACGGTGATCGTCGGCTCCGCCGACACGCTGACCCCGCCGCCGATGTCGGAGTCGATGGCGAAGGCCATCCCCCGGGCCGAGCTGGCGGTTCTCGACGGAGTGGGGCACCTGTCCAACCTGGAAGCCCCGGACGCCTTCACCGCCGCCCTCCGCTCGCTGCTCCGCCGCACCGAATAGCCGTTGCCAGCCCCCACGAGCCGCCGCGCCAGCTGACGCCCGGCCACCGTTCGCTGATGACTCGCGGGGGCCCCCTTCGGCCCTGCGCGGCGCAGAGGGAAGCGTCGGTTACACGAGCGCCCGTGCAAGAATCTGGCTGGATGAACCGCGTGAAGTTCGCCCAGCGGTACCCGTTCGCCCTCGACGATTTCCAGGTGGACGGGATCGATGCGCTCGACGCGGGAGAGTCGGTGCTGGTAGCCGCTCCGACCGGGGCTGGCAAGACGGTCGTGGCGGAGTTCGCCCTGGAGCGAGCCTTGGCGGCGGGACGGAAGGCCTTCTACACCACGCCCTTGAAGGCGCTGTCGAACCAGAAGTTCGGGGATTTCGTGGCCCGGTACGGGGCCGCCCGTGTCGGCCTCCTGACCGGAGACAACTCGATCAACGGCGAGGCACCGATCGTGGTCATGACCACCGAGGTGCTCCGGAACATGCTGTACGAGCGGAGCCGCACCTTGGAGAACCTCGAGGTCGTGATCATGGACGAGGTCCACTATCTCCAGGATCCCTACCGGGGAGCCGTGTGGGAGGAGGTCCTGATCCACCTTCCGTTGGCCGTCTCGGTGGTCTGTCTCTCCGCCACGGTGTCGAACGCGGAGGAGTTCGGTGAGTGGCTGACCACCCTGCGGGGCACCACCCGGGTGGTGATCGAGGAGAAGCGGCCCGTCCCCCTGGAGCATCTCTACCTCGTCGGCGACAACCTCCACCCGATGCACGTCGAGCAGGCCGGGCGGCCCGTCCCCAATCCGTACGTGGTGTCGCTGTTCCAGCGCGAGCTGCGGGTTCGGGAGTACCGGCGCCGCTCCGACGGGCGCCGCCAGGTCCAGCGGATCGGCCGGCCTCGGGAGGGCCACCGCCGGATCTACGTCCCCCGAAGGGAGGAGGTGGTCGACGTCCTCCGGCAAGACGGGATGCTCCCGGCGATCTACTTCGTGTTCAGCAGGGCCGGATGCGACCAGAGCGTTCGATGGGTCACCGGGGCGGGGATCCGGCTGACCACCCGATCCGAGGAGACCCGGATCCGGGAGTTCGCCGAGATGCGGACGGCGTGGATGGACGACGAGGATCTCGCCGCCCTGGGGTTCTTCGACTTCCGCGAGGCCCTGGCGGCCGGCGTCGCCGCTCACCATGCCGGCATGGTCCCGGTGTTCAAGGAGGCCGTGGAGGAGATGTTCGCCGCCGGACTGGTGAAGGTGGTTTTCGCCACGGAGACCCTGTCTCTGGGGATCAACATGCCGGCCAAGTCCGTGGTGATCGAATCCCTGTGGAAGTTCTCCGGGGAGCGCCACGAGCTCCTCACCCCCGGCGAGTACACCCAGCTCACGGGGCGGGCCGGCCGCCGCGGGATCGACGACCTCGGGTACGCGGTGGTCGTCCACCAGCGCGACGTCGACTTCGAGCGAGTGGCCGGGCTGGCCACCACCCGCACGTACGAGCTGACCTCGTCGTTCCGACCCTCGTACAACATGGCCGTCAACCTGGTCCGCAACTACTCGCCGGACGAAGCACACCACCTGCTCAACTCCTCGTTCGGCCAGTTCCAAGCCGACCGGGGCGTGGTCGCCCTGGAGCGTCAGCTCGAGCGGGACCGAGCCTTCCTGGAGGGATATCGGGACCGCCTGGTGTGCGATCGCGGTGACCTGACCGAGTGGTGGGCCCTCCGCGAGGAAGCGGAACGGATCCGGCGCGAGGCCGCTCGCCGGAGCGACCGGGTGCGGCGGGAGGACGTTCGCACCGCCCTGGCCTCGCTCCGGCCCGGCGACGTGATCCACGTTCCGCGGGCCAACCGCCGGGGGCTCGCCGTGGTGCTGTCGAACCGGGACGGCCGCCCGACGCTGGTCACCCAGGACCGGCGGTTCTTCCGGGCCGCGGCAACCCACTTCGACGAGCCCCCCCAGTCCCTGGCCAAGGTCCAGCTGCCGAGGTCGGGAAGCGGCCGCAGCGCCCGGTTCCGCCGTGACGTCGCCGCGCGCCTGGTCGCCCTGAACGTGCGTCCGCCCCGCCGGCGACGGGGGGCGGTCGACCCCCGGGCCGAAGCTCGTGCCGCGAAGCTCGAGCGGCGGGCCGCAGCCCACCCCGTCCACGGGTGTCCGGACCGGGCGGAGCACGAGCGATGGGCCTCTCGGGCCTCCCGACTCCGCCGGGAGATCGAAGGGTTGGAGCGGAGGATCCGATCCCGTACCGAGACGCTGGCCCGCCAGTTCGATCGAGTGCTCCGGGTCCTGCAGGAGCTGCGGTACGTCGACGGGTTCGCGCTGACCGAGCGAGGAAAGCGACTGACCCGGATCTACGGTGAGGGCGACGTCGTCGTGGCCGAGATGCTGGCGGAGAACCTCCTCCACGGTCTCTCGCCGGCGGAGGCCGCCGCCCTGGTGTCGACCGTCGTGTACGAGTCCAGGGAGCGCACGCCCCGAACGGGAGACCTCCCGACAGGGGAGCTGAAAGCCCGCTACCGGCGACTGGAGGACTTGTGGCGAAGGGTCCGCCGGGTCGAGGAGACTAACCAGGTCGAGCTTACCCGGGAGCTGGAGACAGGATTCGCTGCCACGGCCTTCCACTGGGCCGAGGGAAAGCAGCTGGAGGACGTGCTGATGGAGACGGAGATGGCCCCCGGCGACTTCGTCAGGACGTGCAAGCAGCTCCTCGATCTCCTCCGTCAGATCGAGGAGGTGGCGGGCGACGCCGGGCGCGTGGCCAGCGAGGCCAGGATCGCCGTCAACCGAGGAGTGGTGGCCTACACCGGGGTGTAGGTCACTATCATCCCCCCGTGGACGCCCTCGCCTCGCTCGTCGCGCGGCTGCCCGAGGGCGCCGTCAGCACCCACCCGGGCGAACTCTCCAGCCGGAGCCGCGACGCCTGGCCCCTGGCCATGCTGCGAGAGGCCCGGGGCGAGCGGCTCCCTCGGCCGATGGCAGTGGTGTTTCCCAGGACGACCGACGACGTCGCGGCGACCCTCGCCTGGGCCTCGGAGAAGGAGATCCCGGTCGTCCCCCGAGGTGGCGGATCGGGGGTTCGCGGAGGCGCGCAGGCCGTGTGGCGCGGCATCGTCCTCGACCTCTCCCAGATGAACGAGATCCTGGACGTGGACGAGGAATCGCTGGCCGTCCGGGTCCAGGCGGGGGTGCGCGGCGACCGGCTGGAGGCGGCGCTGGCCGCGCGGGGACTGACCGTGGGCCACCACCCTCAGGCGGGTGGCCTTTCCACGGTGGGAGGCTGGATCGCCGCGCCCTCGGCCGGCCAGGCGTCCTCCGGATGCGGCATAGACGATCTCGTGCTCGGGGCGGTAGCCGTCCTGTCCGGTGGCGGCATCCTCCGCCTGGGCGCCGTCCCGAGATCGGCGGTGGGCCTCGACCTCCGCCGCCTCCTGGTCGGCTCGGAAGGGCTCCTCGGCGTTGTCACCGAGGCCACCCTGGCCGTGGCTCACGCCGCCCCCAACCTGCGGTGGCTGGCCCTGGCTCCGCCGAGCTTCGAGGTGGGCATCGTTCTGGCCAGAACGCTGACCCAGGACGGGCTCCGTCCCCTGGTCCTCCGTCTGTCCGATGAGCCTGACGCCAGGGTCACGTTCGGCGACCTGGGTCACGAGACCGGCCCGATGCTCGTGGCAGCATTCGAGCCTCGTCCCGGTCTGGACGCAGTCGTCGACGCGGTCCGGGCGGCAGGCGCTGCGGCCGGAGCCGTCGAGGTGGATCCCGAGTACGGCCGGCACTGGTGGGAGCATCGGAACGACCCGGTGGCCCCGTACCGACGGATCATGGGTGAGGACCGGATGCTCGGTCCCGGCGTCGTGATCGATACCGTCGAGGTCGCCGCCCTGTGGCGGGACCTTCCGGCGGTGTACCGGGCCCTCCGCGACGCGCTGGCCCAGCACGCCGCCCGCCCGGTGGCGTGCCATCTCTCCCATTCGTATCGGGCGGGGGGATCGCTGTCCTTCACGTTCCTCCTTCACGGCGAGGACGATCTGGCTGTGGAGACGATCTACACGACGTCTTGGCGGGACGCCGCCACGGCGTGCCATCGCGCGGGTGGGACCATCAGCCATCACGGCATCGGCCTCCTCAAGACCCCGTTCCTGGAGGAGGACCTGGGATCCGAAGGTGTGGCCGTGCTTCGATCGCTCAAGCGAGCGCTCGACCCCGCGGGGATCCTGAACCCGGGCAAGCTCCTCCCGGAGGAGACGTCGTGACCAGCCCGTTCGGCGACCTGGTGGTGATCGCCAACCCTCGTTCCGGGCGGGGCCGGGTGGGGGAGGAGCTTCCGGAGCTCGAGCGCCAGCTCTTGGCCCGGAGGCTCGGCCACCGGATCGTGGCCACCGAGGGGCCCGGGCATGCCTCGGCCATCGCCGCTGATGCTCTTCGGGACGGAACACGGTTCCTGGTGGCCGTGGGGGGTGACGGCACCGTGCAGGAGGTGGTCAACGGGATGATCGAGGACGATCGGCCCGTGGCGCCCGATGCGGTCCTCGGGGTGGTGGCCGCCGGCTCGGGGAGCGATTTCGTCCGGACGTTCGGCCTCCCCGGGGACGCGATCCGGGCGGTGCGACACCTCGAGGGGGATCGCGTGTATCCGATCGACGTGATGCGGGTCGACGTCGCGGCCGACGGCGGCACCGACAGCCGGTATGTCCCCAACATCGCCGAGGTGGGACTCGGCGCCGACGTGGTGCGAAGGGCCGAGCGGCTTCCCCGATGGCTGGGGCGATCCCGGTACTTCTGGGGGTTCTGGCTGTCGATGGGGGGACACCGACCCACCCCCATCGACGTCGGCGTGGATCGGAAGTCGTTTCGAGGGATGGCGAACAACGTGGTCGTCGCGAACTGCCAGTTCTACGGGGGCGGCATGAAGGTCTCACCCCGTTCGTACCCGAGCGACGGGCTCCTCGACGTCCAGATCAGCACGGGACCGAAGTCCGAGGCGTTCACGCTCCTGCCGAAGATCTACCGAGGAGAGCACGTCCCTCACCCGCATATCAAAGAGCTACGGGGCCGGGAGGTTCGGGTGGAGGCGGAGCGGCCCCTGTCGGTGGAGGGCGACGGGGAGGTCCTGGGCATGACTCCCGCCAGGTTCACCGTGCTCCCCGAGATCCTGACGCTGAAGATCTGACCGCGGGGCCGCTCCCCGAAGCCGCTACGTGAAGATGCTCACGCCGCCCGGACCGACCAGCAGCCCGACGATGATGAGCACGATGCCGGCGATCACGCTTCCGCGTACCAGCGCGACGATGCCGGCGATCACCAGGATGGCCGCCAGGATCCACAGGATCGTGTTCAGGCCTGCCTGCGCTACGATGAAGGCCTCCACGGTTCATCACCTCCCCTCGGCCTCGCCGGTACGGGCGTCCGCACACTCGAGCGGACCGGCGCCGGAGACCTTTCCCCCGGTCTCCAGTTACCAAACCGAGCCTCTGACACCGCGCGGGCCCTCGTCAGGGCCGGCGTCCTCGGTGAGGCCTTGTGGCGTTTCGCCATCGCCCGGTCGTTCGGCTGGATGGTCGAGGCCGCCGCCCGAGGCCATCCCCGGATCGTGGCCTTCGGCGCCCGTATGATGGCCGGATGCCGGCGGACGCCCACCTCCGGAGGCTGGCCCGGGTGGCGGAGGCGGTCGCCCAAGCGGACCTCGGTGGGGTGGTGGTGGCGCCCTCGGCGGACCTCGTGTACCTGACGGGGTACGACCCGCCCCCGCTGGAGCGGCTGACCTGCCTCATCGTGCGCCCCGGGCGCGACCCGATTCTGGTCGTCCCCCGCCTGGAGCGACCCCTGGCCGAGGATGCCGGGCTGGATGAGCTGGCCGAGATCAGTTCCTGGGACGAGACCGAGGACCCCTACGCGGCCGTGGCCTCGATCATGGGGGGGATCGAACGGGCCGGCTGCTCCGATCGGCTGTGGGCCGCCCACCTCCTCGGCCTCCAGCGCGCCCTGGATGGAACTCGATTCGTGCCCGCCGGACCGGTCCTGGCCCGGCTCCGGGCAATCAAGGATCGGGAGGAGCTCGACCTCCTGAAACGGTCGGCACGGTACGCGGACGAGGCGTTCACCCGGGTCATCCAGACGCGACTGGAGACCCGCACCGAACGCGATGTCGCTGTGCTGCTCGGGGACCTGCTCCGGGAAGCCGGCCACGACGAAGTCACGTTCACGATCGTGGGGGCCGGTCCCAACGGGGCCTCGCCCCACCACGAACCGACCGCCCGGGAGATCCACGCCGGTGACCCGGTGGTGATGGACTTCGGGGGGCGGACCGGCGGCTACTGCTCCGACATCAGCCGAACGGTGGTGGTGGTGGGGGAGCCCCCCCTTGACTTCGGAACCGTGTTCGATCTGGTCCGGGAGGCCCAGGACGAAGCGTTCCGAGCGGTCCGGCCCGGCGTTCCCGCCGAGGAGGTTGACCGGGCCGCGAGGCGGGTCATCGAGCGAGGCGGCTACGGCGACCTGTTCGTCCACCGGACCGGCCACGGCATCGGGCTGGAGGAGCACGAGGGTCCCTACATCGTGGAGGGGAACCAGGAGCCACTCCAGCCGGGGATGTGCTTCTCCATCGAGCCCGGGATCTACCTCCGGGGGGAGTTCGGCGTGCGGATCGAGGACATCGTCACCGTGACCGGCGACGGGGGGCAGCGCCTCAACCACGCTCCTCGGGACCTCGAAATGGTCCGCTGACCCACGCTGAGGTATCCTACCGCCCGGTAGGTTGAAGGGCCCGCAGCGAATCCGGATGACAGGAGGTCCTCGGCGTGTCGGTGATCCAGATCCCACAGGAGCTGATCGAGCTTCGGGCCTCGCTGGGGCAGTTCCTCGACCGCGAGGTCAGGCCGACCGAAGAGGCCTACCGACAGGACATCGTGGATGGCCGGTTCGATTTCGTGAAGGAGGAGCGGCGGAAGCTCCGCAAGCGTTCGGCCGAGCTCGGCTTCTGGACCGTCCACATGCCGGAAGAGGTCGGGGGGATGGGGCTTTCCTACCTGGGGCAGGTCCTCCTGTTCGAGGAGGGGACCCGGCACGGCCTCCTGCTGGCCCACGGGGAGTCCATCCTCCCGGTGGTGACCGGGCCCACGCCGGTCTACCTCGACTGTGCCGAGCCACAGCGGGAGAAGTACCTGGCGCCGCTTATGGCGGCCGACAAGACGACGTGCTTCGCCCTGACCGAGCCAGAGGCCGGCTCCGATGCGACCCGGATCCAGACCAAGGCAGTCAAGGACGGTGACGGGTGGGTGATCGACGGGCGGAAGCACTTCATCACCGGCGGCGACGAGGCCGACTTCGCCCTGGTGTTCGCGGTGACCGACCCGGAGAAGCGGGCCAAGGGCGGCATCACCGCCTTCCTGGTCGACGCCGACACGCCCGGCTTCACGGTGAGCCGGATCCAGCGCACGATGTCGCCGCTCCAGAACCCTTCCGAGCTCACCCTCGAGGGCGTGCGGGTGCCCGACGACAGCGTGTTGGGGAAGGTCGGGTTCGGCTTCTACTCGGCCATGAGGGGCATCAACGGGGCGCGTCTTCAGATCGCTGCTACGGCCCTGGGCATCGCCGACCACCTGCTCCGGCGGATGATCAAGTATGCGGAGGAGCGAGTGGCGTTCGACCGGCCGATCGGAGCGAACCAGTACGTCCAGGGGATGATCGTGGACTCCCACGCCGACGTGGAGCAGGCTCGCCTGCTGCTCTACAAACTGGCGGACGACATCGACAACGGCGCCGACGGTCGCCGGGAGGCGGCCCTGGCCAAGTTGGTGTGCACGGAAGCCGTCGCCGGTGTGGCGGACCGGTGCATCCAGGTCCACGGCGGGCAGGGTTTCATGACCGAGCTCGGCCTCGAAGTCTGGTACCGGGACGTCCGAGCCATGCGACTGTACGAGGGAACGTCCGAGATCCTTCGAGCCAACGTGGCCAGGGGATTGGGCCTGCCGGCCAGCTAGGCGCCGCTCGCGACGGGTAGCCCCGTCGGGCTGATCAGCACCCGCCAGCTCCGTTCACCGAACCGGCGCAGCCTCCACACGGTCACGCCGGCGCCCGAGACCTGCACTTCGGCCTGATCGCCCCGGAGGACCGCCTGCTCCAAGTCGAAGCCGGCATCGATCTGCCGATCGACCAGCGGAAGGATCTCCTGACACCAGCGCTCGTCGTCGAGCTCGGCTCGAACCGATGCGTCGAGAAGGTCATAGCTCCCGGCGCAGTCGCCGTCGTCGACGGTCTGGGCGAAGCGCCGGAGGATCTCGCCCGGGCCGCGGGTCTCCTGGTAGAGAAGGTAGATGAGCCCCGACACCGCCAGGAGGGCGATGACCACGGCGGAGGCGACCAGTCCGGTCGGGAGTCGCGATCCGGGGCGCCGGTAGCCGTTCTCCTGAGGAGCCTCCCGCATGCCGCCGGGAAGCCTATCAGCGAGTAGAGAGCGGGCGGACCTTGGTGCCGTCGGCGGTGTCCATGACCTCCCAGCCCATCTCGATGAGACGGGATCGGATGGCATCCGAACGATCGAAGTCCTTGCTCGCCCGGGCCTGATCGCGCTCCTCAACCAGGTCTCGGACCTCGGCCGGCACGTCGAACCCCTCTCGAGCGGCTCGCTCCAGGTCCAGGCCGAGGACGATGTCCCATCCAGCCAGGAGCGCGTACTTGTCCGCCTCGGGGAACCGGGCCGTGACGGCACGGCCCAGGACGCTCAACGCCTCGGGCAGGTCCAGGTCGTCCCCCACGGCGTCGCGGAACCGCCGATCGAACTCCCGGGCCTCGGGGGAAAGCTCTCTCTGAGCGGCTCCGCTCCAGTCAGCCATCCGTTGACGAAGCCGGACCAGGCGGTCGTGGGCGGATTCAAGGGCGTCCCAGGAGAAGTCCATCTCCGAGCGGTACCGCGTGCCGAAGCACAGCAGTCGGAAGGCCAGGGGATCGATCCCCTGGTCGGCCAGCTCGGAGACGCGGGTGATGTTCTTCTTGGATTTCGACATCTTCTGGCCCGACATCTGGAGGAAACCCCCGTGCACCCAGATCCGGACGACCTGATGGCCGGTGGCTCCTTCGGACTGGGCGATCTCATCCTCGTGGTGGGGGAACTTGAGATCGTTGCCGCCGGTGTGAACATCGAACCGGTCCCCGAGAAGCTTCATCGACATGGCCGAGCACTCGATGTGCCATCCGGGGAATCCCGGGCCCCAGGGGCTGTCCCACCTCATCATGCGCCCCGGCCCGGCCTTCTTCCACAGGGCGAAGTCCTCGGGGTGTCGCTTGTTCGGGTCTCGCTCCACCTCTTGGCGGTGCCCGGCTCGGAGCGCCTCGATGGTGTTCCCGGACAGCGCGCCGTACTGGGGGAAGGAGCGCACGTCGAAGTACACCGTGCCGTCGGCCTCGTAGGCATGGCCCCGAGCGATCAGCTGCTCCGTGAGCTGGATCATCTCGGCGATGTGGTCCGTGGCCTTTGGATAGGCGTCGGCTCGCTCGATGCCCACCGCGTCGGCGTCTTCCAGGAACGCCTCCGTGTACTTCTTCGCGATGGCGATCGGATCCAATCCCTCGTCCTCGATGGCCAGATCCATCCGGTCGCGGCCGCTGTCGGTGGCGTCGTCCGTCATGTGCCCCACGTCGGTGATGTTCATCACCCAGCGGGCATCGACCCCCTCCAGCCGAAGGCCCCGCCGGATCAGGTCGCCGAGCATGAAGGTGCGCATGTTCCCCAGGTGGGCGTAGCGATAGACCGTCGGCCCGCAGGAATACATCTGCACCGTCGTTCCGTCCCTGGGGAGGACCTCGTGCACCGTCCGGGTGAGGGTGTCGTACAGCCGCATCGGCTGAAAGGATAGTCTCTGATCGTGGACCGGGACTTCGGCCTGGAGCAGGACCAGCGCGACGTGGTGGCGACGGTCCGGTCGTTCGTCGCGGACCGCATCTCCCCCTCCGCCGCGGGGTACGAGGAGCGCAAGGAGTTTCCCCGGGATCTGTTCCGAAGCCTCTGTGAGCTCGGCCTGGGCGGCATCCCCTACGACGAGCGGTACGGCGGCGGGGGACAGGGCATGCTGACCTATCTGGCGGTGCTCGAGGAGGTCGCCACGGGATCGCTGTCCCTGGCCGTCGGCCTGTCGGTCCACCATCTGTCTGCGTTCGGGATCCATGAGTTCGCCTCGGACGGCCTGAAAGAGAAGTACCTTCCGAAGCTGTTCTCCGGCGAGTGGCTCGGCGCGTACGCCCTGTCCGAAGCGACCAGCGGATCCGATGCCGGGGCGCTTCGGACCCGAGCCCATCGAGACGGCCACGGCTGGCGCCTCTCCGGAACCAAGCGGTTCATCAGCCACGCTGGCGAAGCCGAGTGCTACCTGGTCATGGCCCGAACCGGCGACGACTCGCCCGCCGGCATCTCCGCGTTCGCCGTGGAGAAGGGGTGGCCCGGATTCGACTTCGGGAAGCTCGAGTCGAAGATGGGATGGCACTCGTCGCCCATGCGAGAGCTCCTCTTCGATGGCTGCCTCGTTCCGGACGACAACCTGGTGGGCCTGGAGGGGCAGGGCTTCGCCGTGGCCCTGGCCGCCCTGGACTCGGGCCGGTTGGGGATCGCGGCATGTTCCGTCGGTCTGGCCCAGGCAGCCCTCGACGCCGCCGTGGACTTTACCCGGGAGCGTTCGCAGTTCGGACATCCGGTGATCGACTTTCAGGGCCTCCAGTTCATGCTCGCCGACGCCGCCACCCAGATCGAGGCCGCTCGCCGTCTGTATCGGGAGGCCGCCCGGGCCCGAGACGAGGGCCGGGGGGCCAGCTTCGACTGCTCGATGGCCAAGCTGTTCGCGTCCGACGTGGCTATGCGGGTGACCACCGACGCCGTTCAGGCCCATGGTGGATACGGCTATATGCGCGAGTATCCCGTCGAGCGCTTCATGCGGGAGGCCAAGGGCCTGCAGATCGTGGAGGGGACCAACCAGATCCAGCGGATGATCATCGGGCGCCACCTGGCCGGCGGCGGCTGAGGCCCTTCCGGGCCGACTTCGTCCTTCTGACGTAGGGATCGTCGGGACCGGGGGACAGCGGTCTACGTAGGCCGATTGCCGCGGAATAAGGATTCTCCGGCCGGAGCCGGCCGATAGGCTGAGGGGTCTCCGACGAGGAGGTCGCGATGCTCGAGGTTGTGGTGATGCTCACCTGGACCGGCTTCATCGTCGCCGCCTCATGGGTGCTATGGCGTCTCGCGTACGCCCAGGGCCGGGCGGATGCCCAGATGGGAGCGTGCTGCGGGGGCCACGAGGAGGCCGGCGACCCTGTTCCCAGCCCCGACGAGTGGGACTCCGTGATCGACAGGATCCTGTCAGAGGGGGATCGACACCCCGAGCACGGAGGGCACGGGCCGAGGCGGCATCCGCACCCTCCGGACTAGGGACAGCTCGACCAGAGACCGGCACCGGCTCCCTGAGCGGCGGCCTCGGCCCGGCGCAGCCGGCCCTCGTGGCGGTCGTTGGGCGGGAAGATCGTGACGACAGCCAGGCCTCGCCGAACCAGCACGACGTTGACCATCCCCCTCCCCGGGAGGTAGGCGTAGGCCAGGGTCCGGCCGTAGGGATCCATCCGTTCCCGATCGAACTCCAGCCGGACCTCCTCGTCCTCGATGAGGCGGACCAGGAACCGGCCCGATCGGGCCCCGTAGCACTCCGGATCGCCCCCGTACCAACCGACCTCCGGAGCGTCGATGCCGATCAAGCGAACGATCAGATCGCGGCTCCCATGAAGGACATGGAGGGTGTCGCCGTCGACGACTCGGCTGACGGGGAGCGCGGCGGTATCCAGCCGTCGGGCCGGACCCTCCTGAGCAAGTCCACAGGCCGCCAGGATGGCCAGGGATGCCGCGACCCGGATGGAGGTGTCAGCCGAGATGGGGCGGCGGAGGGGGCGGAGATCCGGGAGGCGTCTGGCCGTCACCACCCGGGAGCGGCTGGCCATTGCCTCCGGGCATCTGCCCGGGGGAGTCCACGCCGACCGGTACGGGAAGGGGCTCCCGCTCGCCGAGCCGGGCCATGAGCTCCTCGATCTCGTCGCCGATCAGCTCCTCCCGCTCGAGCAGAGCCTCGCGGATCCCCTCCACCACGTGCCGCTTCGACTCGAGCAGCTGACGGACCTGTCTGCGGCAGGAGTTCAGGAGATCGTCGATCTCCGTGCGCCGCTCGGGATCCGACAGGACGTTCCGGATCGGATCGCCATCCATCATGGAAGGTTGGATGGCTCCGACGGAGATGAGGCTCTTGCCCATCCCGAACAGGCCGACGTACGCGGCCGCCAGTCTCGTGGCGGTCTCGAGGTCCGACGAAGGTCCCGTCGTGGTCTGCCCGTACCAGATGTCCTCGGCCACCAGACCGGCCAGCCCGACCTGGATCCGAGCCAGGATCTGTCTCTGGGACCGGGTGAACATCTCCTCGATCTCCTGCCCGTGGACCAGCCCCAGCGCTCCCTCCCGCTTCTGGATGGTGATGACCTGGATCTGAAGCTCACCCCGTTCCAGCGAGTAGGATGCGACGGCGTGGCCGGCCTCGTGGGTGGCCACCATCTCCTTCTCCCGCTCGGTGTACTTGGTCGGCTGCTTCAGGCCGATCTCTTCGACCAGCTTCGCCTGCCACAGGTCGTCCCACCGGAGGGCGTCCCGCTCGTCCTGGAGGGCGAAGATCAAGGCCTCGTTCACGACGTTCTTGATCATGGCGGGGGAGTAGCCCTTGCTCATCCGGCCGAACTTCTTGAGGTCGATCGGTTCGTGGCGCACCTTGGCCAGGTAGTACTGGGCGATGTCCTCCCGCCCCTCAGCGTCCGGCAGCCCGACGTGGATCTTGCGATCGAATCGGCCCGGACGGAGCAGCGCCGGGTCCAGCGTCTGCGCTCGGTTCGTGGCCCCGATGACGAGGATGTTGTAGTGAGGGATCCTCGGCTTCCCCAGGCGGAGGATCCGGCGGAGGTGCCGCCACAACCCTGTTGGCTGGACGAATCCGTCCAGGCCGACCAGGAGCTCGTTCACCACACCCATGCCGCCCCCTCCGGCCAGCCCACCTCCCATGATCAGGCGATGGACTGGACGATCCGGCGGGGCCGGCGTCATCTGTTGGGAGACGGTCCCTCGTGAGGCCCCCAGCGCGTCCAGTTCGTCGATGAAGATGACCGCGCCTCCGTACCGGTCGGAGTACCGGCGGGCCTTGGTGAACATCCGTCGGACTTTGAGGTTGCCGATGCCCAGGAACGTGCTGACGAACCGGCTGCCGTCCGCGATGATGATCGGCACCTGAGCGGAGCCGGCGATCGCCTTGGCCAT
>DASQTB010000151.1:0-12105 GCA_035642095.1 Actinomycetota bacterium
CAGGTCGACTATCAGCGGACCGACCTCGATCACCTCCGGCGGTTCCCGGGGCGGCCACCGCTCCCCGTACTCGGTCCAGTAGTGGTGCACGTGGGCGCTTCGGAGGAGCTCTCGCTCGCCCGGAAGGATCTTCGCTTCGTACCACCGCTCGCCGGCAAAGGTTCGCAGCGCGTCGAGGTCCCTCCACATCGTGGTGACCAGGAACTCATCTGGGGAGGCTTCGGTGGGCGTCCCCAGGTGGACACCGAGCATCCCGGGATGGGACCGGAAGTGCGGGATCCCCTGCTCCTTAAGGAGCCGGCGGAACGCCTCCTGCTTGCCGGGCTGAACGACGCCGCGGAAGACCCGGATGATCACGTCGCGAATTTTCCTACGAACGTCCCGTCGGCGCGCCGGGCCGGGCTTCGGCGTACGCTCGACGGCATGGGGCCGGATCGCGAGCGCACGGCCGGTCGTCCCCGGACCGAGCTGCTCCTCTTCGACGGTGACTGTGGCTTCTGCACATGGGCCGCCGGATGGGTGGAGCGACGGCTCCCGTCCCGAGCGGGCGCCGAGCCCTGGCAGTCCATCGACGATCTCGGCCGGTACGGCCTGGCCGCCGGCGACGTGTCCACGGCCGTCTATTGGATCGACGCCGCCGGACGTCCGCATCGAGGTCACCTCGCCTTCGCCGAGGCCCTCCGGGCCATGAGTCCGGGCTGGCGATTGGTGGGAACGGCCATGCGGGTCCCGCCGATCAGCTGGCTGGCGGCGCTCCTGTACGAGCTCGTGGCCCGGTTCCGCCATCTCCTCCCTGGCTCCACGCCGGCCTGCCGTACGTGGCGCCGGAGCGACGAACACTCGACACCTTCTCGGTAGCCTCCGCTCGTTTCGGCCCCCTTGCTTGCGGGGCAAAACGAAGCGACCGAAAGGAGGGATCGGATGACCACCCTGTTCCTGGTGATCGGGCTGGTGATCACGGCGGGCGGAGCCCTCTACCTGGTGGGCTCTTTGTTCAGGAGCATCCAGGCCGAGCGACGCAGCTCCAACCTTCAGAAGGTCTGGCGCCACTTTGGGCTGTCGATCGCCTTCTGCCTCCTGTTCCTGACGTCATGGGTCGGGCAGGCGGTCACCGAGTGGGAGGTCTACAAGAAGGAGCAGCAGGTTCACGGTCAGCCCCTGGCGGCACAGGATTTCACCTTCGAGTTCCTCCAGTCGACGCTGGAGAACTGGCAGTCCGAGTTCCTCCAGCTCTTCTCCTTCGTGGTCCTGTCGGCGCTGCTGATCCACCGGGGAAGCGCGGAGTCGAAGGACAGCGACGACCGGATGGAGGCCGCCCTTACCCGGATCGAGAAGCGGCTCGAGCAGTTGGGGGGCTGATCCCGGTCAGGCGACCTCGGACGGCTTCTGAGGCGCCGACATCTTCGCTTCCCTCATCTGCTCCCCCAGGCTCTCCAGCTCCTCCTTCGACAGGAGCTGCTGGACCTCAGGAAACATCTCGCTTTCTTCTTCCTCGACGTGGTGGCGGACGTCGGCGATGAGACTGCGCACGGTCTGATCGAACCTCGGGTCCTCGGCCTCCATCGTCTCCAGCTCGGCCAGGGTCCGCGTCGCCTTGGCGTGCTCCTGGTACGCCTCCGCGATCATCTGCTCGGTCTCGCCCCGAGCCTCTCGGGTGGCCGGATAGAAGATCTCTTCTTCGATGGTGGCGTGGACCGAGAGCTCCTTGATGACGCGGTCCACCAGTTGCCGCTTGTCCTTGTACGCCTCTTGGTCGGCCTCCTCATACCGCCCGAACAGGTCCTCGACGCTCTTGTGGTCGTCCTCGAGTAGCTGGACGGCATCCATCCCAGGCCTCCTTCGTCTCGGCTCCGGGAGGCATTACCCCTTGGACCATTCGGGCTAACCTAGCGAGGCTGGCAAATGCTACCTGGGCCGGTCCTCGGCCTCATCGTCCTGGGCTTCGTCACCCGGGGGCGGCTCGGGCCGGGCACCCTCGGAGTCGCCCGGTCCCGGGTCCTCGGGCGAGGCCCGGTCGGCCTCGACCGTCGGATCCTCGACCTCCTCGTCCCCTCGGCGCTCGTCGTCCGATGCCATGCCCCTCCCGTTCCCCGGCAGCGGGGAGGCGAAACGGCTACCTACCCGGGGTCGTCTCGCGACCTATTCGCCGTGAAACGCGGCCAGGCGGTCGGCTTCGTCGTCGAGCTCGCTCCGAGAGCCCTTGGACAGCCGGCGGAACGGCTCGACGCGCAGCCGGCCCTTGTCGTACCGCCACGTCCCCGCGACCTGACCGTCGATCAGGAAGGTGGGCACGGAGTGAGGCGTCTTCGTGTCGAACACTCGCGGTCGATATTTCTCCGGAAGGATCTGGGTCCGGCGGGCGTGCGCCAGGAGCGTGGCGTCCCACGTCGGCAAGAACCGGACCGGCGCCGGGGTCTCCCCGTCGGGCAGGGGGGCTCGCGGGAGGTCGAGCAGCTCGCCGCCGTCCTCGTCGCGGAACCGGCGAAGGGTCAGCCGGTCGATCACCGGACGGAGTGTCGTCGCCGGGAGCCCGGCCCAGGAGCCCAGGTCCCTCAGCGAGGCCGGCCCGAAGCCGGCCAGGTACCGCACCACGAGGTGCTCTCGGCCCTCAGCCTCGGTCGCGGTGGACGGACCGATCCAGTCCTCGGCCAGGCCGTACAGGTCGGCCCGGCGCTGCTCCCACGTCCCCGATGGGGGGACCCGGACCATGTCCAGCCAGAGCCCCGCCCCCGACCACGCCATCCGGGGGAACCCCGCTTCCTGGAGGAGCTTCATCAGCTCGGGCTGCCGCAGTGGACCTTCCCGGAGCCGCTTTCGAAGGAAGGAGGCCACCTTCTCCATGTCCAGGCCCTCGACCTCGTGTCGCTGCACCCGGGTCCACCATTCGCGACGGCCCTTCCGGATCGCCTCGACCATCGGCCCGTAGTCGCCCGCCGAGACGATGTGGATGGTGGTTCGCATCAGCGTCGCCTGGACCACCCGTCTCTGCTCCAGGGCCCTGGTCAGGGCGGGACGGCCGAAGCCCGCCAGTCGCGACCACAGCCCGATGTACGCCGAGGGCGCGTACTGGGTCTGGAGGCCGGCCAGGCGCTCCACGGCCCGGGGAACGGGCAGCTTCGACCGTTCCAGCAGCAGCTGACGGGCCAGAAGGGCTCGGTTGAGCTCACGGGTGGTCAGGACCCGCTCCGGCACGAGCGTGATTCTGCCCCGTACACTCCCCGCCGTGCCCAGTCCCCCGACCCTGTCCGACGACGGGCTCCGCCGTTCCCGGATCGCCGCTCAGCTCCTTCACCGCCCGCAGCGGGCCGGGCCGCCTCGGCTCGTCCGTCACCTCCTGGGCGTCCAGGCCCAGATCCTTCCCGCAGCGGGCCTGGCCCTTCGAGCCCGGGCCGAAGGGGTGACCGAGGACCGGGTCGACCGGGCCCGGCTCCGGGATCGGTCGATCGTGTGGACCTGGGCGATGCGGGGGACCCTCCATCTCATCCCCACGGACGTCCTCGGGTGGCTGGTGCCGCTGACGCTGGAGTCCGGTGTGACCCAGGCCCGGCGACGGCTCTCCCAGCTGGGCATCCCGGACGATCCCGAACGGGCCGTTCGAGCGGTCCACCGGATGCTCGACCGGGACGGTCCGCTCACCCGGAGGGAGATCGAGGAGCGGCTCCGACGGGCCGGATACCGACCGGAGGGTTACGCCGCCGCCTACCTCGTGTGGCTGGGGACGCCGCGGCACATCGTGGTGTTCGGCCCCGAGCGGGACGGAGAGAACACGTACATCCTGTCCCGGGACTGGGCCGGCCCCTCGGAGAGGCTCGACCGGCAGCCGGCCCTAGCCGAGCTGACGGGGCGATACCTCGCCGCGCACGGACCGGCCACCCCCGGGGACCTGGCCTTCTGGGCCGGCATCCGGGCGGCCGAGGCCCGGCGGGGCTGGAAGGCCATCGAGGACCGGCTGGAAGAGGTCCAAACCTCCCGGGGACCGATGTGGAGGTTGAGGGCGCACCGGCCGGAGCTGCCTCGCGGCATCGTTCGGCTCCTCCCGAGCTTCGACGAGTACCTCCTGGGTTGGAAGGACCGCTCCTATGTAGCCGACGCGAGCTCGTGGCGGCGGGTCAACCCCGGGGGCGGCTGGTATCACCCCGCGGTGGTGGCAGACGGGCGGGCCATCGGAACGTGGAAAACGGAGAGGCGGGTGGACGGGATCGCGCTCCGGGTCCGGCGGTTCTCCACGGTGCCGCCGGCGGTTCGGAGGAAGCTCCGCCAGGAGGGGCAGGATGTCGGCCGGTACCTGAAGCGGCCGGTCGACATCGAGGTGGGCTGAACGCCTGGGGTGGTCCGGATCAGTCGCCCCGGATCGGACGCCGCTTCTCCTCGGAGCTCGGGCCGATCGGTCCGCCGTCTCCGATGAAGTCTGTCCGCATCGCCCCCAGCCGGGTGAGCTCCGCCTCGGCCCGTCGGAGCTCGTCGGGATCCTTTGAATGCACCCCGACCACGAACGCTCTATCGACGTCCATCTGCTCTCCCTCGTGGAGGTCCATCGGCTTGGTCACTCCCCCCGCCACGAACCCGACCGTCCCTCCGGCGACGGCGCCGATGGCCGCTCCGGCCAGCAGGCCGAACGGCAGCGGCACGTCGAACGCCGCCGACACGACCCATCCGAGGAGGAGCCCGGCCACGATCCCCGCCCCGATGGCGATCGGAACCCACGAGGCGATGCCCTTGGTCATCCCCTTGGTGAACGGACCCACGTTCCCGGGCCCGGCCACCATCGATTCGACTTCGTCCCGCATCTCGGCCTTGGCCACCCGCCGTCGATCGGCGGCGGCGTCGACAGTGACGGAGACATCTAGGTCGCTCTGCTCGAGCGCTCGGGCCGCCCGACGGGCGCTCTCCTCGTCCCGAAACCCCGCCTCCAGGTGCCGAGCCAGATCCTCTGGTCGTTCCATACGATGTGTCTTACCCCGGTGGGTCCGGCCCACTACTCCTCGAGCCGCCGGGCATCGTCCGTGGCATTTCCGTACAGTCCCGTTCGTGCCGCGCCCTGATCCGGTCGAAGAACGGCCGACGTACCCATCGTTCCTCCGATATTTCCTCGGCTTGGGGACGTGGGGGTTCGGCGGACCCATCGCCACCGTGGGCTACATCCAACGGGACCTGGTGGAACGGCGGCGATGGTTGAGGCGAGACGACTTCATGGACGGCGTCGCTCTCGGCCAAACCATGCCGGGACCTCTGGCCGCCCAGGTGGTCATGTGGATCGGCTTCTTGCGCCGGGGGACCCTCGGCGCGCTGGGGACCGCGGCCGTCTTCATCCTCCCCTCGTTCGTCCTCGTTCTCGTCGTCGCGGTCTTGTATGCGCGGTATCAGGGGCTCGACTGGGTCCAGGCGCTGTTCTACGGGATCGCCCCCGCGGTGATGGCCGTCATCGCCGTGGCTGCGGTCCGGCTGGCGCTACTGACGAACGGCCGAGACGTTCGCCTGTGGGTGATCTCGGCGATCACCATGATCGTCACCGCGATCACGGGAGCCGAGATCGCCCTGGTGTTCGTGGCCGCGGGCGTGGCCATGATGCTGTGGGAAGCGCCCCCCAAACTGCGCCGTCCCCCCGCAGCTGCCCTGGTGCCCGGTCCGGCGCTGGCCCAGCTCACCGGCATCGAACCGGGACAACAGCTGTCGCTATTTCTATTCTTTCTCAAGGCCGGGGCCTTCATCTTCGGGAGCGGGCTGGCCATCGTCCCCTTCCTCCGCGACGGCGTGGTCGTCGAGCACGGATGGCTCACCGAGGGCCAGTTCCTCGACGCCGTAGCCATGGGCCTCATCACGCCCGGCCCGGTGGTGATCACGGCGACGTTCATCGGCTACCTGGTTGGTGGGTGGCTCGGTGCCGGGGTGGCCACCATCGGGATCTTCCTCCCGATCTATCTCGGCGTGGTGATCCCTGGGCCCTGGTTCGTGCGCCACCGCGACCACCCCCGGCTCCGCGGGTTCGTCAAGGGAGCGACGGCGTCCGCGGCCGGAGCCATCGGCGGCGCAACGGTCGTCCTGATCCAGGGTGCGGTGATCGACTGGACCACCGCCGGACTGGCTGCGGCGGGGTTGGTATTCGTCCTGGTGTTCAGGAACCGGGAACCGATCCTCGTCGTCCTGGCGGGGATCGCCGGACTGTTTCTCCACCCCCTCGTCTGACCCTTCCGCCTTCGGCGGCGGGTCAGTCCGAATCAACAAGCAGGTTCAGCCACTCCCGGACGATGGCCTCGATCGATCCGACGCCGGCCGCCGAGCGGGTGACCTGCTCGTCGCTCGAGGCGTCGAGGGAGTAGATGACCCGGGCTCGAACGTCGTGCTCGCCCTCATCCACCCACGCCCGGACGATGAGGATCCCCGCACGCTCTGGCTCCGCGTCCATGGGCACAGCATAGGAGGCGCGCTCGGTATCCTCGAGGACGTGCCGCCTCGGGGGCCCGGGAACGACGGATCGACGGCCGAGGGCGACGAGCTCAGGGTTTCCACCCTGGAGCTCTTCTTCGACCTGGTGTTCGTGTTCACCCTGACTCAGCTGACCGGCCTCCTGACCCACGACCTGGCCGCCGAGCGGGTCGCCCAGGTGGTCCTCATCTTCATCGTCCTGTTCTGGATGTACGGCGGGTACGTCTGGCTGACCAACCAGGTGCCGCCCGACCGCCCGGCCCGCCGTCTGCTGGTCGTCCTGGGCATGGGGGCCTTCTTCGTCTGTGCCCTGTCCATCCCGGAGGCGTTCGATAGAGGCGGGATCGCTTTCGGCCTCGGCTACCTCCTGGTCATCCTGGTGCACGCCGGGCTGTGGCTCCAGGTCTACGGCCCGTCGGTGACGGTGCGGTTCGGGGCGTTCAACGTCGGGGCCGCGCTGATCGTCACGACGGCCGGGTTCCTCGAAGGCCCGGGCGCCTACGGCCTGTGGGTGGCCGCGATCGCCATCCTGTTCATCACCCCCCGGATCGCCGGTCGTGCGGCACCCCAGTTTCCCCTCCGGTCGGGGCACTTCGTCGAGCGGCACGGCCTGCTCCTGATCGTGGCCCTGGGTGAGTCCGTCGTGGCCATCGGGATCGGCATCGCGGGGCTGGTTCTCGATGTCGGCGTCTTCGGGTCGGCGGTCCTGGGCCTGGCCCTGGCCGCCACCCTATGGTGGGCGTACTTCGTCGGGGACGAGGAGGCCGCCGGGCGAGCGATGGCCGCCGCCACGAACGTCGAACGATTCCAGCTGGCCATCAACGCCTACTTCTTCTCCTACATCCCGATCCTGCTCGGCGTGATCACCACCGCGGCAGGGATCGAGCGGTCGATCGGACGGGCCGGCGAACGTCTGGACGACGGATCCGCGTTGCTCCTGGCCGCCGGGGTGGCGATGTACCTGGCCGGCGACGTCGCCTTCCGGACGGTCATGGGCATCCGGCCGATCGCCCTTCGGGCCGGAGCGGCCGCGGTCGCCCTGGGGACCTTCTTCCTGGGAACCGGCGTGGCGGCCGGAGTGCAGCTCGTAACCCTGGTCCTGGTCGTCATCGCCGCCCTGGCCGCGGAGAGCCGACGCCGAGCGGAGGTCCAGGTGGAACGATGAGGCCCCGGTTCTTCGCCACCCCGGCCGAGCTCCGCACCTGGCTGGAGAGGAACCATGATCGGGCCACCGAGCTCTGGGTCGGCTTCTACAGAAAGGGCTCGGGCAAGCCCAGCATCACCTGGCCCGAGGCCGTCGACCAGGCCTTGTGCTTCGGGTGGATCGACAGCGTGCGGAAGAGCATCGACGAGACCAGCTACGCGAACAGGTTCACCCCCAGGAAGCCGAGGAGCAACTGGAGCGCGGTCAACGTGAAGCGGGCCGGCCAGCTGATCGACCTCGGCTTGATGACGCCGGCCGGCCGGAAGGCCTTCGAAGCCCGCGAGGAGAGCCGAACCGGGGTGTACTCGTACGAGCAGCGACCCCACGACCTTCCACCCGAGTACGAACGCGAGCTCCGAAAGAACCGGAAGGCGGCGGCGTTCTGGCGATCCCAGCCCCCCGGCTATCGGAAGGCCGCCACGTGGTGGGTGGTCAGCGCGAAGAGGGAGGACACCCGGCTCCGTCGGCTGGCCTCGCTGATCCGATACTCGACCAGGGGCGAGCGGGTTCCCCCGCTGACGCCGCCCTCGCCGCGGTGAGCGGTCGTCGTACCATCCATGCATGAGCCGGGTCGCCGACGACGCCGTACAGGCGGGACGAGAGGCCCTGGAGCGGCACGACTGGGCCAAGGCCTACGAGATCCTGACGGAGGCTGATCGGGCCGGGGATCTGACCGGCAAGGGGCTGGAGCTGCTGGCGGAGGCGACCTACTGGTCCGCCCATCCGGACGAGACCGTCGAGGCACTGGAACGCTCGTACGAGGCGTACCTGAAGGAGGGCGATCGAGCCTCCGCGGCGATGGCGGCGTTCCGGGTGGCCGAGCAGAACGGCATGCGGATGGCCATCTCACAGGCCCAGGGGTGGGCCGCCAGGGCCGAGCGGCTGGCCGAGGAGGACCCGACCTGGCCGGTCCACGGCTGGCTGGCGTGGATGCGCGGCCTGATGAGCTGGTTCCAGGGCGACTACGACGGAGCGATGGCCCATTACGACCGGGCGCTCGACTTCGCCACCCGGGCCGGAGACCGGAACCTGCACGCGATGAGCCTCCACGACAAGGGCCACGCCCTCTGCGTGCTGGGGAGGGTGTCGGAGGGCCTGGCCCTCACGGACGAGGCCATGGCGGCGGTGGTCGGAGGTGAGCTGGGGCCGGAGGCGGCCGGCTACGTGTACTGCGGGATGATCGGCGTCTGCTCGAAGCTCGGGGACTACCGACGGGCAGGCGAGTGGACCGAGGCCACCCTGCGGTGGTGCGAGCGCCAGTCCGTACCCGCGTTCCCCGGAGTGTGCCGGGTCCACAAGGCGGAGCTCATGCGCCTCCGGGGCTCCATGGCCCAGGCCGAGCAGGAGGCTCGGATGGCCTGCGAGGAACTTCCCAAGTTCAACTTCTTCTCCGGCCTGGGGCCGGCCAACTACGAGATCGGCGAGGTCCGGCGCGGGCTGGGCGACTTCCGAGAGGCCGAAGAGGCCTACGCGAAGGCCCACGAGTACGGGTTCGACCCCCAGCCCGGCCTGTCCCTCCTCCGGCTGGCCCAGGGGAAGATCGACGCGGCCGCCGCCGGGATCCGCCAGGCACTGGCTCAAGCCAGCGGGAACCAGTGCCGCCAGGTGCGACTCCTTGCCGCCCAGGCGGCCATCGCCCTCGCCGCGGACGACGTGGAGAGCGCGGCGGCGGCGGCCGAACAGCTCGACGCCCTGGTCGCGGGGTTCGAGACCACCTCGCTCCAGGCGATGGCGGCCTCGGTGCGAGGCGCCGTTCGACTGGCCCAGGGCGACGCGGCCGGAGCGCTCGCGGACCTGCATCGGGCCCGTCAGGGCTGGCAGGAGGTCGAGGCGCCGTACGAGGTGGCCGAGGTCCGGATGCTCCTGGCCAAGGCCCATCGAGCGAGCGGTGACGACGAGGCGGCGGTGATGGAAGCGCGTGCCGCCCGGACAACGTTCGAGCGGCTGGGCGTTCGGCCCGCCGCGCAACAGGCCGCAGCGCTCCTTGGAGACCTGGCCGGTTCGGCGGAGGGCCCGGAGCGAGTCGGGCGGGCGTTCATGTTCACCGACATCGTCAAGTCCACCGACCTGGTCGGCGTGATCGGCGACGAGGCCTGGGAGGACCTCCTCACCTGGCACGACCAGACATTGCGGTCGCTGTTCGCCTCGCATAGTGGGGATGTGGGGCACCCGACCGGCGACGGGTTCTTCGTGGCGTTCGAGGATCCGCCCTCAGCCGTCCGATGCGCCGTGGCCGTCCAGCGGGCGCTGGCCGAGCATCGCCGGGCGCACGGGTTCGCCCTCCAGGTGCGGATCGGGATCCACGCCGGCGAGGCCACGCGGCGAGGGGGAGACTACGGCGGCGGGGAGGTCCACAAGGCGGCCCGGATCGCCGCCCTGGCCGAAGGTGGGGAGATCCTGGTCAGCGAGGAGACGCTGGCCACCGTGGATGGGTCCGCCGCATCAGAACCCCGCGAGGTCAGGCTGAAAGGGTTCGCCGAGCCGGTCTCGGTGGCCAGCGTCCAGTGGCGCTGATTCGAACGCCGGGCATCCGCCATTTCCCCAGTTGGGCAACCGGACCGGCGGGTTGAGACGTCGGGACAATCCATCCGAGGCTCCCAGCCGTATGTCTTGCGGTGAGGTCGCTCTCCGATGAGTCCCTGCTCGCCGGTCTGGCCTCGAGTGACCCGGAGGGCTCGGCCGCGTTCGTACGGCGATTCCAGGGCCGGGTCTACGGCCTCGCCATGACCATCGTGGGGGACACGAGCATGGCCGAAGAGGTAGCCCAGGAGTCCTTCCTCCGGGCCTGGCGGCACGCGGGCACGTTCGATCCGAGCCGGGGGCGAGTCATCACGTGGCTCCTGGCGATCACCCGGAACGTGGCCGTGGACGCGCTCCGGATGCGCCGGCAGGTGCCCGTGGACCCCGAGCTCCTGATCGGGCTTCGCGCGGACAGCGGGTCGGACCCGGAGGCGCAGGGCGTTCTGTCCCACGAGTCGAACCGGGTCCGGATCGCTTTGACGGGGCTCCCCGAGGAGCAACGACGGGCCGTCCTCATGTCGGCCTTCTACGGGCGAACCGCCCGCGAGATCGGCGACATCGAGCGGATCCCCCTGGGCACGGCCAAGACCCGGATCCGGACGGGGTTGCAGAAGCTGCGGGAGGCTTTCGAGGTGAGCAATGACCGATAGCTCCGTCCACGAGGAGACCCGAGCCGTGGCGGCCGAGCTGGCCGCTGGGGTGGCCACCGGGATGGAGCGGGCCCGGGCGCTATCCCACCTGGAAGGCTGCCAGGAGTGCCGTGGCTACGTGGCCGGGCTGGCGGAGGTGACGGACGAGCTGCTCCTCCTGGCCCCCGAGCGGGAACCGTCACTTGGATTCGAGTCCCGAACCCTGGCTCGTCTGGCCCGACCGGCCAGGCCCTCCCGGTGGCGAAGGATCCTGTCCCTGTCGGTCGCCGCGTCCGTCGCCGCCGCCGTGGCCGGAGGCTCGGCCTGGCTGGCCACCAGCTCCGACCGGCAGGCCGCGGCTCTGTTCCGGACCGCCCTGGAACGGGCGGACGGCAAGTACCTGGGGGTGGAGGTCCTCCGGGGCCCCGACGACGCACGGGTCGGTCACGTTGCCGTCTACCTCGGTCACCCGTCGTGGATCTTCGCCGTCATCGACGAGGGAACCGGGGTAGGGAAGTTCGACGTCGAGGTGGTCGGCCCGTCCGGCGATCGGCAGCCTGCCGGAACGCTGGAGATCGACCCCGACCGAAGGGGTGCGGGCCTGGTCCTCCCGGCAGGCCTCGATCGAGTGGCCGCGATCGTCCTGGTCCCCCGCGATGGCGGCGAGACCCTGGAGGGAAAGCTCCCCACCGGTTAGAGCCGCTGGCAGGCCGGCCCTACGCCGTGCCAACCATGATGTCGGTCGCCTTGATCACGAGCGTCACGTCGGCACCCTCCCGGAGCCCGAGGCGCTCGGCCGAGGCCCTCGTGATCGCCGCGACCATCTCCTGCCCTCCCACGTCCACCACCACCTCGGCCATGATCGTCCCCAGCTCCACGGACCGGACGCTCCCTCTGAGCTGGTTTCGGGCGCTGATCTCCATGCTGCCTCCCCTGGCTGCTCGCGGACGACGACGCCGTCCCGGCCCGCCGAGAGTACAGCGATCCCAGGCTCGGTCAGCTCACCCGGATCCGGATCGGCCCGTCGGCTACGCCGTCGAAGGCTCGGCCCTCCTGCTCGACGTTGGCGAAGGTGAAGCCCCCGAGCTCCAACTCCACCACCCCCCGGGGTCTCCTCCGGGTCAGAAGGTCTCGGTTTCGCACGACGCGGCCTGGCCCAGGGCATGGCGGGAACCCCTGTTATTTATGGACCCCGTCGCCGTGCCGCACCATCGCTGGTCCCCCGGGACGTCGTGGGTGAAGATGCCGTCGCTGGCCAACGCCAGCCAGCAGATGTTCGTCTTCCGGCAGGTCCGGCTGGCCGTCGCCACGACGGATCCGTCCATGGCC
>DASQTB010000152.1:0-22576 GCA_035642095.1 Actinomycetota bacterium
CTGACCTGCGATGACGCTCACCAAAGAGGAGAAGGGCAGGCTGATCGAGGATCATCGCCGGGGCGACCAGGACACCGGCTCCCCCGAGGTCCAGGTGGCCATCCTCTCCAAGCGGATCGACGAGCTGACCGAGCACCTCAGGACCCACACCACCGACCATCACTCCCGCCGAGGACTGCTTCAGATGGTGGGCAAGCGCCGCCGCCTCCTGGAGTACCTGAGGCGGGAGGACGTGGAGCGGTACCGATCCCTGATCGGCCGCCTGGGGCTGAGGCGCTAGCCGGGAAGGAGGTTCACCCACCGAGACCTGCACCAAAGGAGCGGGGTCGCCGCGAGTCAGTTCTCAGTTGCGGACCCCGGAGCGCTGTTCCGAGGCCCACCACTGACAACTGGCCCGCCTCTCGCTCCTTCCGCCGGCATGACGACAGAGGAGCGCATCCATGGAACCCATACGAGCCACCCGGACGATCGGTGGCACCGACATCACGTTCGAGACCGGCAAGCTGGCCATGCTGGCCAGCGGCTCGGTCGTGGTCACCCTCGGCGAGACCCAGGTCCTTGTCACGTGCACCAGCGGCCCGCCCCGCGAGGGCATCGACTTCTTTCCGCTCACCGTCGACGTCGAGGAGCGGATGTACGCGGCGGGGAAGATCCCCGGTGGGTTCTTCCGGCGAGAGGGCCGGCCCAGTGAGACGGCCATCCTCACCGCCCGGCTGATCGACCGGCCGCTCCGCCCGACCTTCCGCAAGGGCTTCCGGGCGGAGGTCCACGTCGTGGCTACCGTCCTCTCGGCCGATCAGGCCAACCCCTACGACGTCCCCGGGATCAACGGCGCGGGGCTGGCCGCCACGCTTGCCGGTCTGCCCTTCGACGGGCCGGTAGCCGGGGTGCGCCTGGGGCTCCTGAACGGGCGGTGGAAGGCCAACCCGACGTATCAGGACCTCGACCTGGCCACGTTCGACATGATCGTGGCCGGCCGCCGGAACGACCAGGGGGGCGTCGACATCCTGATGGTCGAGGCGGAGGCGCCGGACGAGGCCCTGACCCATATCGCCGAGGGCCAGGCAGCGCCGACCGAGGAGATCGTGGCCGAGGGCCTCGAGGAGGCCAAGCGTGCCATCGACGAGATCGTCGACATGCAGCAGGAGTTCGTCCGGCAGGTGGGCGCGGCCGAACGGGAGTTCCCCGTCGACGCGGCCTACGAGGACGAGGTCACCGCGGCGGTGGACGAGTTCGCTCGGGGCCGGGTCACGGAGGCGCTGAAGACGGCAGACAAGACCGAACGAACCACCGAGCTCGACCGGGTCAAGGAGGAGCTGGGCGCGCACCTCGCCGGCACGTGGGAGGAAGAGGCCCACGCCGCTCGGATGCAGCAAGTCGGCCGGTACTTCAAGGATCTCCAGAAGGATGTCATGCGTCGTCGGATCATCGAGGATGGGATCCGGATCGACGGTCGGAAGACCGACGAGCTCCGGCCGATCTCCTGCGAGGTTGGTCTGGTGCCGAGGGCCCACGGCTCCGGGTTGTTCCAGCGGGGTGAGACGCAGGTCCTCAACGTCACCACGTTGGGCATGCTCCGGATGACCCAAACGATCGACACGATCGATCCCGACGAATCGAAACGGTACATCCACCATTACAACTTCCCGCCGTTCTCCACCGGCGAGACCGGCTTCATGCGCGGTCCGAAGCGCCGGGAGATCGGTCACGGCGCCCTGGCCGAGCGAGCCCTGGTGCCGGTGATCCCGGACGAGCAGGAATTCCCGTACACCCTCCGGCTCGTCTCGGACGTCCTCCAGTCGAACGGTTCGACCTCGATGGCATCGGTCTGTGCATCGACACTGTCCCTCATGGACGCCGGCGTCCCGATCAAGGCCCCGGTGGCGGGCATCGCCATGGGCCTGATCGCGGAGGGGGGAGAGTTCGTCACCCTGACCGACATCCTCGGCGCCGAGGACGCCCTCGGCGACATGGACTTCAAGGTCGCCGGGACGCGGGACTACGTCACAGCCCTTCAGCTCGACACGAAGGTGACGGGCCTCCCGGCAGAGGTCCTGTCCGGTGCGCTGAAGCAGGCCAGGGACGCCCGGCTGTACATCCTGGACCAGATGCTGGAAGCCCTTCCCGAGCCCCGGGAGGCGCTGTCTGCCAAGGCGCCGCGGGTGATCACCAGGCAGGTTCCGGTCGACAAGATCGGTGAGGTCATCGGGCCGAAAGGCAAGCGGATCAACGAGATCATCGCTACCACGGGAGCGGACATCGATATCCAGGACGACGGCACGGTGTTCCTGGGCTCCCGGGAGGGCGACGGCGCCGAGCGGGCCTGGCAGATGATCGAGGAGATCCTCAATCCCCGGATCCCGGAGATCGGCGAGCGATTCCGAGGGAAGGTCGTGAAGACCACGACCTTCGGCGCCTTCGTCAACCTGCTTCCCGGGACCGATGGACTCATGCACATCTCGAAGCTGGGTCGGGGCAAGCGCGTGGAGTCGGTGGAGGAGGTCATCAACGTCGGCGACGAGATCGACGTCATCGTCAGCCGGGTGGAGGAGGGCGGCCGGCGGATCAGCGTCGATCCGATCTGGGAGGGGGAAGCGCCCCCCACGATCGAGGAGCTGAAGGCCCGGAGCGAGCAGGAAGCCTCTCGCCCGAGGGGGGAGCGTCGGGGGGGCCGGGACCGGGGAGACCGGGACCGGGGCGGCCGGGACCGGGGCGGCCGGCGCGGTGGTCCGCCTCGGCGCCGGGAGAGCTGAGCTGAGCGTCCTCCGGGGGGACCGGGCGGTGATCCGCCGCAGCGAGCACGACTCCGGCATGCGGTTGGTCACCGAGCGCATGCCGTGGGTCCGGTCGGTCACCCTGGGCGTCTGGGTGACGGCAGGGTCCCGTGACGAGGCGCCCCGGATCCAGGGCGCGTCCCATTTCCTCGAGCACCTGCTGTTCAAGGGGACGAGGACGCGGACGGCCCGGGACATCGCCGAGGCCTTCGACGTCGTCGGCGGAGACCTGAACGCGTTCACGGCCAAGGAGCACACGGTGTTCTACGCCCGGGTCCTCGACGGGGACCTCCCCATGGCCGTGGAGTACCTGTGCGACATGATCCAGCACTCGGCGATCACGGCGGCCGACCTCGACGCCGAGCGAACGGTGATCCTCGAGGAGATCAACATGCACGAGGACGCTCCCGACGAGCTGGTCCACGACGTGTTCATGGAGCGGCTGTGGCCGGACGATCCCCTGGGCCGGCCCGTGCTGGGAACGGTTGAGACGGTCTCGGCCATGTCCCGGGAACAGGTCCGCCGGTTCTGGAAGAGGCACTACGTCCCGGGCAATTTCGTGGTCTCCGCGGCCGGGAACCTCGAGCACGAGCGCCTGGAGGAACTGGTCACCTCGTTCCTCGACACGATCACACCGGGCCCCGGGAGGGGAACGGTCGTCCAGACGCAGGGAGCGGCGCCGGAGCCGGCTCGAGGGGCGCACGTCCGCCGGCGCGACACGGAGCAGGCCCACATCTGTCTCGGGACCGCGGGTCTGTCCCGAGCCGATCCCCGGCGGTTCGCCTACGGTGTGGTGAACGACGCCATCGGCGGCGGTATGGCATCGCGGTTGTTCCAGGAGATCAGGGAGAAGCGCGGGCTCGTCTACTCGGTGTTTTCGTACCATGCGATGTTTGCCCACACGGGCGCCTTCGTGGTGTACGCGGGAACGGCCCCGTCCCGAACGCGCGAGGTCCTCGAACTGATCGTCCGGGAGCTGGAAGACGTCGCCGAGAAGGGTCTCACCGAGCAGGAGCTCGACCGGGCCAAGAGCCACATGAAGGGCTCCCTCGTCCTCTCCGTGGAGGACACCAGCGCCCGGATGAACCGCCTGGGCAAGTCGGAGATCGCCCACGGCGAGGTGATCACGCTCGACGAGGTCCTGGACCGGGTCGATGCGGTGACCGCGGACGACGCCCGGGAGGTGGCCGAAGCGGTGCTCAGCCGACCTCGGTCGCTGACCGTGATCGGGCCGTTCGAGGAAGGCGTGTTCGACGAGTTCGTGAGGTGACGACGTGATCCGGGTCGGCCTGTTCGGCGCGGACGGGAAGATGGGTCGCCTGGTCGCCGAGGCGATCCACGACGATCCGGATCTCGACCTCGTGGCTGCGGTCGATCCGTCGAGCGCCGGCAGGATGATTCAGGCCGGCCTGGAGGCCGTCACTGCACCCGATGCCCTGGTCCAGGCGGGAGCGGAGGTGGCGGTCGACTTCACCCGGCCCGATGCGGTCATGGAGAACGTCCGTTTCTGCGTCGAGCACGGCGTGCACGTGGTGGTGGGCACCACCGGGATCGGGGTCGACCGGCTGGAGGAGATCCGCCGATGGCTGGCGGGCCGTCCCCACGTGGGGGTGCTGGTGGCCCCGAACTTCTCGGTCGGCGCCGTGGTCGGACAACGCCTGGCCGAGGAGGCGGCCCGGTTCTTCCCGGCGGCCGAGGTGATCGAACTCCATCACGAGCAGAAGCTCGACGCCCCGTCGGGGACCGCCGCGGCTACGGCCCGGCGGATCGCCGAGGCCCGGAAGGACGCGTGGTCCGGTCCGACCGGGGGAGAGGCGTTCCGCGGGGGCGATGTGGAAGGGGTTCGGGTCCACAGCGTTCGGCTCCCTGGACTGGTGGCCCACCAGGAGGTCATCTTCGGGGCCCGAGGCCAGACCCTGACCATCCGGCACGACGCGCCCGACCGGTCGTGCTATCTGCCCGGCGTGCTCATGGCCGTCAACGAGATCGGCCGCCGGCCGGGCCTCACCGTGGGCCTGGAGCCCCTGCTCGGCCTCTAGCTCGGGCCGGTCTCCGCCGGCTCCGGATCGCCGACCACGTGCCGGACCGGCACGTCGAACTGGCGCTCGACACGATGGGGAAGGTCCTGCTTCAGCCAGCGCGACAGGCCCGGTGGGAGCGTCGACAGGATGATCTCTTCGAACTGCCCCCCTCCCATGGCGTCGACGATCGCTTGGAGCGGGCTCTGGTCCCCGACCTCACCCTCGACGTCGGCGCCGAGTTGCCGGAACCTGGCCACGGCCGCCTCCAACCGGCGCTGGGCCAGGACCCGAGCCTCGCCCTCGGTCCACACCGCGTGGTCGGGAGGCTCGGTGGCCGGAACCACGATGTGGAAGGCGGCCGGACCCGAGGCCAGGCAGGCCCGGATCGTTTCGGCGAGATGCTCGCCGCCGAGCGTCTGGTTCGCCACGACGAGATAGCGGCGCATGACGCTCACCTCCTTGGACCCGATGATACGCCTCGCCTGCTCTAGGGAAGCTCGACCAGGAGCGAGCCGCCCTCCTGCATCCTCCGGTAGTCGCCCCTGCCGTAATGCCAGGCCACGACCCGGTCGGGAACCAGGCGGAGGACGACGCGATCCGGCTCCTTCACGGCGCCGGCCAGCCACCGTCGGCCCTCGGTCTCCCCGTACCGGGTGGCGATGCGTTCCAGCCACAGGTCGCGATCCTCCGTCCACACCTCGGGTGTGCCGAAGGCGATCACGGCCCGGTAGGGCCGTTCGTCGCTGGCGATCGACACGGCGACGGGGGAGCCGGCCGCCACGTCGGCCCCGGTCCGGCGGGCTTCCAGTCGTGTGGTGAACCAGAGCGCTTGCTCGGCCAGGAGGTACCACAGCGGTCGGACCCTGGGCCTGCCGTTCCCGGAGACCGTGGCCCAGTGGCACAGCCGGACGTCCTCGAGGAACGCCCGGAGCTCGCTCGGCTCGAACGGCATCGCTCAGTCCCTCCGGTACTGGGCGGCCAGGCGGACCTCGCCCTCCCGCTCATGAAGGAGGACCCCTTCACACTCCCGCAACGGTTCGATGACCTGGCCGGCCAGTTCGTACACCGCTGCTTCGATCAGCGGACTGTGCCCCACGGCCAGGCCCCGGCCACCATCGGGAACGTGCGTCAGCACCTCCAGCACCGCATCGGCCAGCCTTCGCGACTCCTGTTCCACGAGGTCGCGATCCTGTTGGCGGATCGCGTCGATCCTCCCCGCGCCCGCCGCCTTGGCCGCGGATCTCCACCGGTCCTCGACCGGCGACCCCAGACCCTCGGCCACGCCGTGATCCTGGGGTAGCTGTTGGCCCAGGCCGCGCAGGAACCACGCCGCGGTCTCCGCGGCCCGCCGGGCCGGCGACGTGAACACCACCGCGTATCCGCCGGGCAGGTCCTTGCCCACCTGGAGCGCCAGGGCCCGGCCGTTCTCCGAGAGCCGGTCGGCCTCGGGGTCGCGGGGCGCGTGGCGTCGAAGCTCGAGCGAGCGCACCCTACTTGACGGCGTGATCCTCGACGAATAGGAGCCCGAACCCGTCGGTGAAGTTCGCCAGATCCTCCGTGCTCCGCTTTGCGGCGTCGGAAGCCATGTCGGCCTTGAACCCGTCGCGATCGTCCCAGGTCAACTCGGCAACTCCGTCGTACGGGCGGTCCTGACCCTCCGGCACCCGGGTCACCAGGCTGACCCGGTAGGCCCGGAGGTGCTCGTATCCATCGCCGGCGATCGGTGCATGCTTTGTCAGCCAGTAGTCACGGAACTCATCCTCGGACATGCCGGCTTTCTTGCGGAGCCAGATGTGCACCTTCATGGAGACGCCCTCCTTCCGCTCGGGCGAATCCTATCCGAGGGAAGAGGACGCCTCGTGCCGCCTACGACCGTCGCTCGCAGCGGCGCAGCACGTCGCGCCCGCCACCGCCCCGGCAGATGTCGAACCCTCCGCCGCCGTTCAGTCGATCGGGCTTCGGCCCACCTCGGAGCGTGTCGTTGCCGCCCTTGCCCTTCAGGCGGTCCCGGCCACCCTGGCCCCGGAGCTGGTCGTCGCCGCCGGACCCGATCAGCCGATCGTTGCCCGCCTGGCCGGCGACGAGGTCGTTGCCGGAGCCTCCCTTCACCCGGTCGTTCCCCAGCCCGGCACAGACGCGGTCCGCGCCGCCCAGGCTCGCCACCACGTCGTCGCCACCGAACGCCAGGATGACGTCCCGCCTCCTGGTCCCGGTGATGATGTCGGCAGCGTTCGTGCCCGTAATGGTGACCGGCTTGCCCAGGCACTCGATCTCGGACGGCTGGCGAAGCTCCACCGAGCCGATGTCACAGCGCGGACCCTGGGGTCGGTTCACCCCCCGCTGATCGTTCGTCTCGCAGGCCGTCCCCCCGGATCCCGGCGCCGCCGGGTTCCCCCCGTCGACCGCGGGCGATTGCCTTCGGGGAGCATGGGTGTCGGTGGGACCACCGTTGTCCGCCAGCGCTCCGATCTGTGGATTCTGTCCCGTGATGTCGGTGGCCACCAGGCCGGTGCAGCCGGTGGGATCCTCGACCAGGTTGTAGCCCTGGGAGGTCACCGCACCCTGGCAGTCGTTGGACTTGGGGCCCGGTCCGGTCGAACCGTCGCGGTTGTTCCCCACGAGCGTGTTCCGGAGCGTGAGCGCCCCGGCGCCGGTGTGCTGGACGCCGCCCCCTTCGCCGCCGTCGGCGTCGGCGTCGGCTACGTTCTCGGCCACAGTGGCGTTGGAGAGCGTGGCGTCCCCGCTGTCGCTGTTCAGACCCCCACCGTCAGCCTGGGCTTGATTCCCTGACAGCGTCGAGTTGATCACCGTCGCCGTTGCGTCGAAGTTGTTGACCCCTCCGCCGTCCGAGGCACGGTTCGCCGCCACGGTGCTCTGCACGAGTGTGAGGTTTCCGACGACGTTGCTGATGCCGCCCCCGAAGTCGGACGCCGAGTTCCCCCGGACCGTCACTCGGGTGATGGTCAGGTCCCCGCTGTTGGCGATCCCCCCTCCGGATCCGGCGTCGACCCCTCCGGTGACCGTGCCGCCCTGGACGGTGAGGCCGCTGATGGCTACCGTCCTTCCGAGATCTCCCGGATCGATATCGAAGACCCGGTCCAAACCGGCACCGTCGACGGACGTGGTCCGGGCCCCGGCGCCGTTGATCCGCACGTTGGTGGTGACGTCGAGGTCCCCCGTGGCGTTGGCGTCCTCGCCCGAACCAGCCAGAGATAACACGAACGTTCCCGCGGGCACCTGGATGACGTCGTCGCCGTTCCCGGCGGTGCACCCGCCGAAGGCGGTGTCGGTGTTCGCCGCCTGGACGGCCTCCCGCAGTGAGCACCCCGTCCCCGTCCCGAACTCGTCCGTCGTGTCGGTGACGGTGATCGTGGCCGCCTGCGCCGCCGGCGCCAGGGTGAGGATCCCCACCGCCGTGCTCACCGACACAAGGGATCGCCTGATCTTCATGAGATTCCTCCGTGGTTGCGGGTTTGGCCCGAGACTACCGCTTCGCTCTCTTGGACTCTACCGGGGGCGGGTCGGTTCTTCGGGCCGGTCGGCTTGCCACCGGGCCAGGGTGAACAGGAAGTCGGAGAGACGGTTCAGGTACCGGATGGCGTCGGGGTTCACCTCGCGGTCGGCCTCCCGGAGCTCGATGGCCCGCCGCTCGGCTCGCCGGCAGGTGGTCCGAGCCACGTCCAGGGCGGCGGAGACCGAGCCCGCCCCCGGGACCACGAACTCCTGGGGGAGGGGGTGCTCCTCCACGGTCCGGTCAATCAGCTCCTCCAGCCGGGAGACCATCCTCGTGGTGACCAGGGAAACGTCGGCCTGGAGCTTGCCCCGCTCCGAAGGGTTGGTGGCCAGGTCCGCCCCGACCACGAAGAGCGACCGCTGGACCTCGAGGAGGAAGGCCTCCAGGACCGGATGGTCGGCCAGGGCCCGGGCCAGGCCGAGGTCGGCTACGGTCTCATCGACCGCTCCGTATGCCTCGGCGGCGGGGTCGGCCTTGGAGATGCGGCCGCCGTACAGAAGCCCCGTCGTGCCGTTGTCCCCGGTCCTCGTATAGATCCGCACGCCGATAGGATAGCCCGGACCGGATCCCGTTCCCGAACGAGAGGCAGGCATGGCACCGAGGCCGGGGAGCAACGAGGGGACCCTGATGCCTCTGGAGCCACTGGCATCACACGGGTCACGCGTGGAACATGTGCTTCTTGTTGCACGAGGAAGGAAGTGATACCATCCCGGATGCGTGGGGGCGGGCCGACCGGGCAAGGCGGGACGCCCGACCGGGGCCCGGTCGGTCCCCGCGCATCCCTCGGTGGGCCCCGGAGCGTGAAACGTGACGGCTGAGCCCTGCAGGCTCGTCTTCCTCGGCGGCCTCGGTGAGGTGGGCCGCAACATGGCCTCGCTCGAGATGGGAGGTCGGATCTTGTTGATCGATACCGGCCTGTCCTTCCCGTCGGACGACATGCCGGGCATCGACCTGGTACTTCCAGACTGGCAGTACCTCCGCGATCGCAAGGATCGGATCGTCGGCGCCGTTCTCACCCACGGGCACGAGGATCACGTGGGCGCCCTGCCGTACCTCGTGCGGGAGATGGATCTCGACGTGTATGCCACCCCGTTGACGCTGGCCTTGCTCCGCCCGAAGCTGGAGGAGCACGGGGTGGCCGATCGCGTCCGGCTGCACGAGATCCATCCGGGTACTGAGACGGAGGTCGGACCATTCCGGATGCGGTTCCATCGGGTGACGCATTCGATCCCCGACGGCGTCGCCGTGGCGATTGACACTCCGTTCGGCACGGTGCTGCACACGGGCGACTTCCGCCTGGACCCGACGCCGATCGACGGTCGGCACACGGATCTCCAGGGCATCGGGGAGGAGGCCCGCCGGGGGGTTCACCTCCTCCTCTCCGACTCGACCGGGGCCGAGCGAGCCGGCAGCGTGGCCAGCGAGCGGACCGTCGGACCGGTGATCAGAGAGATCGTCGAGGACGCCGACCGGCTGGTCGTGGTGGCCTGCTTCGCCAGTCACATCCACCGGATCCAACAGATCTGCGACGCGGCCCGGGCGGCCGGACGGAAGGTCGCCTTCCTGGGCCGCTCGATGCTGAACGCGGTCGAGCAATCCTCGGCCCTGGGGTACTTCCGAGTGCCGAAGGAGGACGTGGTCGACATCGATAGGCTCGAAGGGCTCGACCCCCGGAGCGTCGCTGTGGTGTGCACCGGGAGCCAGGGGGAGCCGATGTCGGCGCTGGCCCTGATGGCTGCCCACGAGCACAAGTTCGTCCACCTGGAGGACGGCGACACCGTCATCCTCTCCTCGTCGGTCATCCCGGGGAACGAGGTGGCCATCCACCGGGTGATCGACGGGCTGTACCGGACCGGCGCGGACGTGTACCACGTCGGAATCGCCCCCGTGCACGTCTCCGGGCACGCCTCCGCCGACGAGCTGACGCTGATGCTCAACCTGGTCCGCCCGCGCTGGTTCATCCCGGTCCACGGCGAACGCCGCCACCTGGCCCACCACGCTCGCCTGGCTCGGGGCGTGGGCATCCCGGCGGAGCGCATCCTTGTCTGTGAGGACGGCGACGCGGTGGAGATCGGAGAGCAGCTCCGTGTCGTGGGTCGGGTGGAGGCCGGAATGACCCTGGTGGACGGTCTGGGGATCGGCGACGTCGGCACGGAGGTCCTGCGAGATCGCCGCAAGCTCGCCGGGGATGGCGTGGTCATCGTCGTCGTGACGGCCGACGCCCAGACCGGCGAGATCCTGGCCGGGCCCGACATCATCACCCGGGGGTTCGTGCACGACGACACGTCCGAGGAGATCCTGGCCGAGGCCCGGCACCGCACCCTCACCTCGCTCAAGGAGGTGGCCGCCGAGGAGGGAGGCGGCGACCCGGCCATCCTCAAGCAGCACGTCCGCCGCACCCTGGGGAAGTATTTCTTCGAGGTCGTTCAGCGGAAACCGATCATCGTTCCGGTCATCATGGAGATCTGATGGCCGCCGGAACGAAGAAGCGAAGGAAGAAGAAGTCCAAGCGGGGGAGCCGGGTCGTCGGGGCCGGCCGGCGGGTCGCCGAGCACCTCGGCCCTCAGCTCTCCGATGCCGTTGGGATCGGGCTGGTCGTGCTGGCCATCCTGTCCGCCCTCGGTCTGTGGTTCGACGCGGCGGGACCTCTGGGCCGATTCCTGACATTCCTGATCCAGGGATCGTTCGGGGTGGCCGGGTACGCCGTCCCCCTGGTGACCCTGTGGTGGGGGCTGGTCCTGGTCCGGCACACCGCGGAGGAGGACCGGGGCCGGATGCTTCTTGGCCTGTGGGTGTTCCTCCTGGGAGGGCTGGGATCGTGGTCCCTGATGGCCGGAAACCCCGCCCCCGTCGATGGCTTCGAGCCGCTGTCCCAGGGCGGGGGCCTCCTCGGCGCCGTGGCCGCGTGGCCGCTGTCCCGTCTGATCTCGATCTGGGGGGCCGGCGTGGTCTGCGCCGCGCTCGCCCTGCTGGGAGTCCTCGTCTTCACGGCGACGCCGCTGGTCACGGTCGGTCGGCTGCTGCGACGCCCCTTCGATCGGATGGCCGAACGGCCGGCCGGGCCCGGCCGGCCGGTAGAGCGGACCGACCGGACGGTGACCCTGCCCGAGATCGATGATGAAGAGGACGAGTTCGGCCGGGACCTCGACGACGAGGAGGAAGAGGATGCCGACGAGGTCGACGACCGGCCTTCGCCCGGCCCCGCCGCCGGGGGCCGGCCGACCCGGTCCCGAGGTGGCTACCGGCTACCCCCGCTGGAGCTGCTTCGGGCCGCCCCGGCGTCGGTCCGAGCCGGCCGCGACGAGGAGGTGGTCATGGCCACGCTCGAGGCGACCCTGGCCAGTTTCGGCGTCGACGCTCGCGTCACCGGCTTCACCCGAGGGCCGACCGTCACGCTGTTCGAGGTCGCGGTGGGCGAGGGCACCAAGGTCAAGAAGGTCCTGGCGCTGGGGGACGACATCGCCTACGCGCTGGCCACCCCCGAGGTTCGCATCATCGCCCCCATCCCGGGGAAGTCGGCGATCGGGGTGGAGGTCCCCAACGACACCCGGGACTTCGTGGTCCTCGGGGATGTGCTCCGCTCGAAGCAGGCCAGGGAAGAGCGACATCCGCTCGCCGTCGGCATGGGGAAGGACGTCCACGGCCGGGCGGTGATGGTTCGTCTGTCGACGATGCCCCATCTGCTGATCGCCGGGGCGACCGGGGCCGGGAAGTCCTCGCTGATCAACGCCTTCGTGAGTTCGATCCTGATGCGAACCTCTCCCGACGACGTGCGGCTGATGCTGATCGATCCGAAGCGGGTCGAGCTGTCGCACTTCGCCGATCTCCCCCACCTGATCTCCCCGGTGATCGTTCATCCGAAGCGAGCCGCGGAAGCCCTCGGCTGGGTGGTTCGGGAGATGGAGCTCCGGTACGAGCAGCTGGCCACGGTGGGGATGCGCGACATCGACGCCTACAACGCCTCGCTGGGGGATGGGACCCTGCGGATCCCGCCTGGCCGCGACGACGAGTTCGAGCACCTGCCATACATCGCCGTGGTGATCGACGAGCTGGCCGACTTGATGATGGTGGCTCCTCGGGACGTCGAGGACGCCATCTGCCGGATCGCGCAGATGGCTCGGGCCGTCGGCATCCACCTGGTGGTGGCCACCCAGCGACCGAGCGTCGACGTGGTGACCGGGCTGATCAAGGCCAACATCCCCAGCCGGATCGCGTTCATGACCGCCAGCGCGGCGGACTCCCGGGTGATCCTCGACGTCGGGGGAGCGGAGAAGCTGGTCGGCCACGGAGACATGCTGTTCCTGCCCTCGTCGGCCAGCCGCCCTCATCGGATCCAGGGGGCCTGGGTCACCGAGAAGGAGATCGAGGCGATCTCCGACTTCGTCCGGAAGCAGCGCGAGCCCGACTACGTCCAGGGCATCGAGGGCCTGGGCAAGCAGCCCCTGGACGACGAGGCGGGCGGGTCGGGTGACGACGATGATCTGGTCCGTCAAGCGGCTGAGCTGGTGATCCGCTCCCAGCTGGGTTCGACGTCGATGCTCCAGCGCAAGCTGAAGGTCGGGTTCGCCCGGGCGGGACGGATCATGGATCTCCTGGAGGAACGGGGAATCGTCGGTCCGTCGCAGGGCTCGAAGCCCCGCGACGTCCTGATGACGTGGGAGGAGTGGATCGAGGCCCACGCCGGCACGGGATGAGCCCCGATACAATCTGCGGGTTCCACCCCTTCCCATGAAGCAGGACACGGGCATCGGGATCGGCCGGGCGCTGCGGTCGGCGCGGCTGAGGCTGGGCAAGAGCCTGGACGAAGCCAGCCGCGAGACGCGGGTCCGGACCGAATACCTGGAGGCGCTCGAGCTCGAGGAGTTCGACGCGCTCGGCTCCGACGTGTATGTGCGCGGGTTCCTCCGTTCGTACGCCAAGTACCTCGGTCTCCGCCACGAGAAGGTGATCGGGATCTACGAGCAGGCCGGCGGGCGTCCCACGCCGGCCCCCGCTCCCGTCGAGCGGGCCCCGGGCGTCGGTCCGACCGAGGCGGTCATCCTGGCCGAGAAGAAGCGGCCGAACTGGTTCCTGGCGGCCACCGCAGCGATGGTGGTGTTGGCCGCCGCCGCCGCGATCGGCATCCTGAACCGCTCCAGCGCGGTCCCGACGCCTGCCGACGTGAACGAGCCGCCCGCGGTCCCCGTCCTTCCCCGCACGGTCGAGGTCGGCATCACCGCGCATCAGGACAACGAGTTCGAGGTCGTTCTCGACGACGAGCCGCCTCGGTCGTTCCGCCTGGAGGAGGGCGCGGCCCGATCGTTCGAGGCCCAGGAGGCGATCACCGTTCGGGCCGCTGAGGGGGGCGTCTTCGACCTGCTGGTCAACGGGAAGAAGGCCTCGTCGGGAGACCGGCATGCGCCGTTCGAGAGTCCCGCGTTCACCCCCGACAGCTTCCGGGAGCAGCCATCGCCACCCGGCCCCGACGCCTGAGCCCATTCGGCCTCGGCTGGCCCAACGTCATCTCGATCCTGCGCATCCTCCTGGCCCCGGTGTTGGTGGCGCTGGTGATGTCTCGGTCCGAGCCCGCCGCCGTCGCCGCGGCGGCGGTGTTCGTGTTCGGGGCGTTGACGGACGGGCTGGACGGCTACCTGGCCCGGCGGTACGAGGGGACCACCAGGCTCGGTCAGTGGCTCGATCCCCTGGCCGACAAGATCCTGGTCACCGCCCCGATCGCGGCCATGACGGCGATCGGGACCTTCCCCCTGTGGGCCACGGTGATCATCGTGCTCCGGGAGTTCGCCGTGTCGCTCCTCCGAGCGTGGCTGGGCTCCCGGGGGATCGGCATGCCGGCGTCCCCGTGGGGGAAGGTGAAGACCGCCGTGCAGATGGTCCTGGTTCCCCTCTACCTCCTCCCACTCCGTGAGATTGAGGCCGTTCGTCTGTCGATCCTGTGGCTGGCCGTGGCGCTCACGGTGTGGTCGGGGGTGGAGTACTTTCTCAAGGCGGCCCGCCGGGCGCCCTCGCGGCGATGAGGGCGGAGATCGTCGGGATCGGCACCGAGATCCTCCTCGGGCAGATCGCCAACACCAACGCCCAGTGGATCTCGGGGCGGCTGGCCGACATCGGCGTCGACGTCCTCCATCACCAGGTGGTCGGGGACAACGCCAACCGGATCGCCGACGCTATCCGTTTGGCCCTGTCCCGCGCGGACGTCGTGATCCTGACCGGGGGACTGGGACCGACCGGCGACGACATCACCCGGGAGGCCATCGGGAAGGCCTTCGGCGTGGCGATCACCCGCCAGCCCGAGATCGAGGAGTTCCTTCGCCAGAAGTTCCGTCGCTTGGGCCGGGACATGCCGGAGTCGAACCTGGTTCAGGCCGATGTTCCTCAGGGCGCCCGGTACATCCTGCCCGAGCGGGGGACCGCACCCGGTCTGGCTCTCGACGGCCCCGACGGCCGGTTGTACGCCGTGCCCGGCGTCCCCGCCGAGATGCGGGAGATGGTGGAGGGCGTGATCGTCCCCGAGCTCGAGGCCGAGATCGGCCCTCAGGGAATCGTCTCCAGGGTTCTCCGGGTGACCGGAGTGGCCGAAGCCCGGATCGGCGAGCTTCTGGACGACCTGTTCCGGAGCTCTCGGAACCCCACGGTGGCCTATCTGGCCTCTGCCGGTGAGGTCAGGGTGCGGCTCACCGCCAAGGCCGCCGACCGAGGTGAAGCCGAGTCCCTCATCGCGCCGCTCGAGGCGGAGATCCGAGCGCGCCTCGGCGACGCGGTGTTCGGCTCAGACCGGGAGGAGCTGGAGGAGGTGACGGGGCGGTTCCTCAGGGAACGGGGAATCCGGCTGGCCGTGGCCGAGTCGCTGACAGGAGGGGGCCTGGCCGAGCGCATCGTCCGTGTACCGGACTCCTCCGACTACTTCGCCGGGGGGGTCGTGGCGTACTCGCCGGAGGCCAAGCGGGAGGTCCTCGGTGTGGCGGCGGACACGCTCGACGGCCCGGGGATGGTCAGCGAGGCCTGCGCCCGAGAGATGGCCCGCGGGGTGCGCCGCGTCTTCAACGCCGATATCGGCGCGTCCACCACCGGTGTGGCCGGTCCGGACCCGCTCGAAGGGCACCCTCCCGGCGAGGTGTGGGTCGCCGTCTCCTCCGACCGGAACGAGGAGACCCGCCACATCCAGGCCCCCGGAGACCGAGAGCAGGTCCGGCGGTGGGCCCAGCAGGTCGCCCTGGACCTTCTCCGCCGGCACCTCTCCATGCTCCCTCGCAAACCCGAGGTCTGATGGCCCGAGACCGGGCATCCCGGCCGGAGGCCAGGCCGCTCCGCCTGTTCGTGGCCGTCGACGTGCCGCAGCGAGCGAAGGATCGGATCGCGGAGGCCATCGCCCCATGGCGGGACCGGCTGCCCGGAGGGCGGTGGGTCCCACCCGAGAACTGGCACATCACCCTGAAGTTCCTGGGCCGGACGTGGCCCCGGCTGGTCGACTGGGTCCACGACGGGTGTCGCCGGGCGGCCGCCGAGATCCGGCCCTTTCGCCTGCGCCCGGATGGGATGGGGGTGTTCCCCGGCCGGACCCGGGCCCGGGTCTTGTGGGTCGGCCTGGACGATCCCGATCGAAGCCTGCACGCCCTCGCCGCGGCGGTCGAGGAGCGGCTGGCCGAGGAGTTTCCCACCGAGAAGCGTCCCTTCTCGGCCCACCTCACGGTGGCCAGGTTCCAGCCTCCCGTGCCGGTCGGAGCGCAGGCCGCGGAGCTCGAGTCCACCCGGGTCGAAGCCGATGCCTTCCGGGTCGCTCGCCTGACCCTGTACCGGAGCCACCTCTCCCCTCGAGGCGCCCGGTACGAGCCCCTGGAGCGGTTCCCCCTGAGCGCCCCGTAGTCGCTAGGAGCAGTTCCGGCAGACCCCGCGAAGCTGGACGTGGTGGCTCTGCGCGGAAAAGCCGCTCCGGGACGTGATCTCGCCGATCGTCCTGGCCACGGCGTGCTCGAGCTGTTGGGGCGCGGTGAAGTCCTCGACGGAGCCGCAGGAGGAGCACACCAGGTGGTGGTGGTGGCCGATGAGGTCCTCGGCCAGCTCGTAGCGCGAGTACTCGTCGGTCGGGGTCACCCGGCGGACCACACCGGCCTGCTCCAGCGCCAGGAGGTTCCGGTACGTCGAGCTCTGGGGAAGGCTCCGCCGACGCTCCAGGATCTCCGTCGCGGTGAGGGGGCGATTGGCCTCCACCAGCACCTCGATCAGGGCCCGACGGTTCGGCGTGGACCGCTGGCCGATCGATCGGAGCCGGGTCACGGCCTCGCCGTGCACGTCGGGAAACCGATGGGGACGGCTCACCCGTCCTCCTCGGGCCCCCGAAAGATCGCCGGGAGCCGCTCGGGCCGCGTCAGGGCGGCCCCCGCGGAGAGGAGGGCGAAGACGGCCCCGGCGATGAGCACGATCGTGCCACCGGGGGCCAGGCCCCAGATCCGGGCCGCGGCCAGGCCGAGGACGACGGAGACGACCGCCACTCCCATCGACCACAGCAGGGTTCCCCGGAAGGACCGTCCCAGGATCTGGCCGGCCCCGACCGGCAGGACCATCAGGGCGGCGATCAGCAAGATGCCGACCACCCGCATGGCGGCCACCACCGTCACCGCCGCCAGCACGGCCAGGACGGCGTTCAGGACGGCGACGGGGAGGCCGGCCACCCGAGCCCACTCCTCGTCCGTGACCACGGCCAGGAGCGCCCGGCGGGTGATGGTCACCGTCACCACGATCAGGAAGCCGATCACCGCGATCAGCGTGACGTCGGGCGGCGTGACGGTGAGGATCGAGCCGAACAGGTAGACGAAGACGTTCGCCGAGAGGCCCTGTCCCAGCCCCAGCAGCACGACACCCCCGGCGATACCGGCGTAGAACAACAGCGCCAGGGCCAGGTCGCCGGAGGCCCGACCGCGGGTCCGCAGAAGCTCGATGGCCAGGGCCCCGGTCACCGCGGCGACCAGTGCCGTCCACACCGGCCAGACCCCCAGGAGAAGGCCGCCGGCCACGCCGGCGAAGGCCACGTGCCCGATCCCATCCCCGATCAGCGACATCCGTTTCTGGACCAGGAACGAGCCGATCATTGGCGCCGAGATGCCGACCACCACGCCGGCCAGGAGAGCGAGCTGCATGTAGTCGCGGTCGAAGGGGAACGGCATCAGCGCAGATCCTCGAGCCACAGGGGGAGGTCCTCGCGGTGCACGCCCAGGCTGACCCCGGCGGCCATCAGCTCGTCCGGAGAGCCGTCGAACACCACCCGGTGCTTCAGGACGACGACCCGATCGAGCTCCTCGGCCACCACGCCCAGCTCGTGTGAGACCAGGAGGACCGCGGCGCGGTCGTGGTGGACCCAGTGGGCCAGCGAGTCGCGGAACCGGCGCTGCGACTCGGCGTCGACTCCGGCCACCGGCTCGTCCAACAGGAGGAGCTCCGGGCGGCTGGCCAGAGCCCGGGCTATGAAGACCCTCTGCTGCTGCCCCGCGGACAGCTCCCGGACCCGGGCGCCGGGGAGACCCTGGAGGCCTACCGACTCGAGCGCATGCTCGACCTCCTCCCGGTCCGACGAGCCCAACCGGCCTCGCCAGCCCCGGGCGGCCAACCTCCCCATGGTCACCACCTCTTCCACGGTGGCGGGGAGATCGCCGGCCAGGGCGGGGCGCTGGGGGACGTAACCCAGGCGTCCCCGATCCTGGAGGTGCTCCGGCGAGGCCCCGAACAGACGGACGGTTCCGACCGCCGGCCTCAGCAGACCGAGGAGGATCCGGAGGAGCGTGGACTTCCCCGACCCGTTCGGTCCGACCAGGGCCACGAACTCCCCGGCAGCCACGTCAAGGTCGACGGCATCAACTACGGGCTCTGCGCCGTACGAGAAGGAGACGTCTCGGGCAGTGAGCACCGGCTCCACGGCGACGGCACGGTCCTCCGTCTCGGCGGCGGCCGCTCGGCGCGTCGGCGGTTCGGGGGCGTCAGTCACAGCCGAGCGCCTCCTGCAGCTCGGCGAGGTTCCGCCGCATCACCGAAGCGTAGTCTTCCCCCGCGGCCTCCTGCTCGGCAGTCAGGCCCTCGATCGGATCGAGGACGGCGGTGCGGACCCCTGCCTCCCCGGCGAGCGTCTCGGCCACCGCGGGCGAGACCAGGGTCTCGGTGAAGATGGTGGTCACTCCTTCGGCCTCGACCAGGCTCGCCAGCTCGTCCAGCCGTCGGGGGTCCGGCTCCGACTCGGGGGAGAGCCCGGTGATCGCTTCCTGACGGAGCCCGTATCGGCGGGCCAGGTGGCCGAACGCGTCGTGGGACGTCACAATGATGTCCCGGTCGCACTCGGCCAGGCCTGTATCGAAGTCCTCGGCCACGCCTTCCAGTTCGGTCCGATACGCCGTGGCGTTGGCCCGGTAGGTCGGGGCTCCGGGGGGATCGGCCCGAACCATTGCCGACTCCACCCTGTCGGTGATGGCGAGCATGACGCGCGGGTCGAGCCAGATGTGGGGATCGTGGCCCGTCGTCGGCCCGGCCTCGAGGAGGTCGACGGTCACACCCTTCCGGTCGGCCAGGACACCCTCGATCGCCGGCTGGAAGCCCCCGCCGAGGTAAAGGACGACGTCCGCGTCGAGCAGGGTGTCGACCTCCCGGGTGGTGAGCTCCAGATCGTGCGGCTCGACTCCGGCGGGGGTCAGGTTCGTGACGGCCGCCCGGCTCCCACCGATGCGGTCGGCCACCTCGAACAGGGGATAGAACGACGCCACCGCCGAGATGGCTCCTTGATCGCCCGCCGCGGGGGCCCGGCAGGCCGCCAAGAGCACGATCGTCAGGACGGCCGGGACCCAAGGGCGGGCTCGGTTCCCCAGCGTCATGCCATCATGCTATCGAGAATGGTTCTCACTTTCAAGGCGTGGGAAAGGCCCGCCAGTCAAGGACGCGGGTCGGCTCATCCGCACGTGTCCCGCGCTCCCTTTCATACCTTGTGCTACTATGCATATGCCTTCGAGCCATGGGAAGGGCTGGTGTGCACATAAACAAGGACCTGGTCGCGGCTTCGGCAACGCCGCTCGTGCTCGCGATCCTGGCCGAGGGCGAAAGCTACGGATATGCAATCCTGAAGCGGGTCCGTGAGCTTTCCGGGGGTGAGCTTGAGTGGACCGACGGGATGCTCTACCCGTTGCTCCATCGCCTCGGCCGGCTCGGGTATGTGACAACGGAGTGGCGGACGCCACCCGAGGGGCGTCGTCGCAGGTACTACGCGCTCACCGACGACGGGCGAGCAGCGCTCGCGGAGCAGCAACGGCAGTGGGTGACCGTGACGCGTGCGTTGGTTGACGTCTGGCGAGGCTCCGGTGGCCTGGCTACGGCACTCGGGAAGGCGTGACCTGTGGATAGCGTGGAGTTACAGATCGCCGAGTGGCGGACCTACGTCGCCAGGGCCCCGGCCGTCAACGGTCGCGACGTTGATGAGCTAGAAGCTCATCTTCGAGACCAGATTGCCGAGCTGGACGCGGCCGGCCTCACCGCCGATGAGGCGTTCCTCGTTGCCGTGAAGCGGATGGGGGACCTCGACACGCTATCCCGGGAGTTCGCACGCGAGCACAGCGGCCGACTGTGGAAACAGCTCGTCCTGAAGGGCGAGGACGAGCCAGCGCGCCCCTCCAACGGGTGGTTCGAGGCGTTCGTCTTCGCCTTGGCTGCGGCCGTGGTGATCCAGGTGGCACGCCTCGCTGCTCAGTTCCCCGAAGAGGAACCAGGGTGGCTGCTGCGGAACCTCAGTCTGTTCGTGTTGCCGTTCCTCGCCGGGTACTTCGCCCGCCGACGGCAGCTCGACCCCCGGCGATGGCTGCTCACGGCCGCTCCCTTCGTGCTCCTTGCGCTCCTGGTCAACCTCTACCCGTACCGTGCGGGCTCGGCCACCGAGCTCCTCGTCGCGCTCCATCTGCCCGTCGTGCTGTGGTTCGCGGTCGCCTACCCGTACATGGGCGGCACGATCCGATCACACGAGCGGCGCATGGACTTCGTCCGCTTCACCGGCGAGTGGGTCATCTACTACGTGCTGATCGCGCTCGGTGGCGCCGTGCTGCTCCTGCTCACCGCGCTGATACTCGAGCCGATCGCACCCAACCTCGGCGAACGGGTCATCGAGTGGGTGCTGCCATCGGGTGCGGCCGGCGCCGTGATCATGGCGGGGTGGCTCGTGGAGTCCAAGCAACATGTGGTGGAGAACATGGCGCCGGTGCTCACCATGCTCTTCACCCCGCTGTTTTCCGTGATGCTGACCGTCGCTGCGGCCACCTACGCCGTGTCAGGGGTCGCCCGCCAGTTCGACCGGGAGCTGCTCGGCGTCTTCGACGCCCTCCTGCTGGTCGTGCTGGGGCTCGTCCTCTACACGATGTCCGCGCGGGAGCCGTCCCGACCGGCCGGGCTGATGGACCGTGTCCAACTGCTCGCTATCGCGAGCGCCCTCGTGCTCGACGTGATGGTGCTCGGCGCGATGCTAGCCCGGATCGGCGATCTCGGGCTTACTCCCAACCGCGCGGCAGCGCTCGGCCTCAACCTCGTTCTGTTGGTGAACCTGGTCGGGACCGCCTGGCTTTCAATGCGGTTTCTCACGGAACGGATCGCCTTCCACCGCCTCGAGCGCTGGCAGACCTCCTACCTCCCCATCTTCGCCCTCTGGGCAGCGATCGTGGTCGCCTTTCTTCCCCCGCTCTTCGGCTTCAGCTGACAGAGAAAGCAGGTCGAGAAAGCGGGGCGAACTCAGAGCAGGGAGCCCTGGCCGGAGCCTAGACCGACGGCGGAGGATGGCTCAGGATGTTCGAATGGATATCGACATCGAGGTGCAGGAGCTGCCGGCCCAGCACGTCCTGACGATCCGGGAGCGGGCCACGGCCAAGGGCCTGGGGGCGGCGATGCGGGGCCTCTACCCGGTGATCGCCACGTACCTGGAGAAGCGCGGCCTCCAGCCTGCCGGACCGTCGTTCGCCCTGTTCCACTCGTACGGCGAAGAGGAGGTCGACTTCGAGGCCGGGCTCCCCGTGGCCGAGTCGGTGGAGGGAGAGGGACGGATCCGGGCCTCCGAGCTCCCGGGGGGCCCGGCCGCGGTGGTCACCCACATCGGCCCCTACGAGACCATCGGGCCGGTCCACGAGGCGCTGGACGCCTTCGTGCACGGTCGAGGAAGCGATCACGTCGGCCCGTCTCGGGAGGTCTACCGGAGGGGCCCGGCGGAGGAGCCCGACTCCTCGAGATGGCGGACGGATGTGATCTACCCGTTGGGATGACCGATCGTCAAGATCGACGCCCGGGCGAGGGCCGACCGCAGGCGGCGGCGTCAGGCCGGGCGGAGGTCGTCCACGAAACGGAGTTGACGCGTCACCGTGGCCGCGGCCTCCTCGTACTCTGAGACGTCGGTCCGCGAGGCGAGCTCCGGCCGGATGCGCCACGCCCGGATGACCGGCGATCGTCCATCGTCCATGGCCCACGTAGTGCCGACCGGGTGACCAGCTCGACCGCCCGAACGTCCGGATCCGAAGGACCAGCCCCCTGACCTCCTCCGGTGAGCCCGAGTCGAGCAGGGCTCGAACCACCGTGACCAGCGACCACAGCCCGGCCGCGGCCCCGATGGCCAAGAAGAAGGCGAACAGGCCCCGCACGAAGGGCACCAGTCCCCCCGGGTCGGCCGAGCCCGCCCGGGGCCAGCCGATGCTCGCCGCCAGCCGGAGGGCCACGACGGAAGCCAGGAGTCCAACGAGGGAGGCCACGATGGCCACCCACGGCCGCCATCCCAGGCCGTCGGCCACACCCTCGGACACCGGACCCGGACCAGTCGCCACTCGCCGCCGTGCACGCTCCACGCCCGGTGATCATTGTCCGCGCCCATCGGGATGGCCGACACCGCGGCGGGGGCGGTCCCCAGGGCGGCGGCGTACGCCAGGTAGCGCTCCCACACGATCACCGAGGTCGGAGGGAGGGCGGGGAACGCTCCCTCGGCCAGGTACCTCCTGACGCCGACCCACCTGGACGCGGCGGCCAGCCCGGCCCCGGTCTCCCGCTGCCGTCGCCGGCCCCGAGCCCATTCCCTCAGGGCCTCCACGCCGAAGGCGAAGGCGATCACGGGGGCGGCATTCGCCGCGGCGAGGTACAGCAAGATCGCCGGCGGGGCGGCTCCCAGGGTGAGCCAGCGGAGGACGCGGCCATCCCACAGGTCGCGGGACAACCCGCGGTGCTGCGACCAGTCGAGGACCTCGTTCCGGAACGCCCTCCACCATGCCCCGGAGCGTTCCATC
>DASQTB010000153.1:0-12252 GCA_035642095.1 Actinomycetota bacterium
ACGCCGCTCGGGCCCGCCGGTTCCGGGCCCTGGTCCGGCGGCGGGCCGGTGGCGAGCCGATGGCTCACATCCTGGGATGGACGGAGTTCCGTGATCTCCGGCTTCGGGTCCGCCCCGGCGCATTCGTCCCCAGGCAGTCAAGCGAGTTTACGGTCCAGCAGGCCGTCCGCCGGCTGCGGGGCCGACGCCGTCCGGTAGCCGTCGACCTGGCCACCGGGATCGGCCCGATCGCCCTGGCCATCGCGGCGGCCGTCCCTCGGGTCCGGGTGATCGGCGCCGACATCTCCCAGGACGCCCTCCGCCAGGCTCGGACCAACGCCCGGGAGCTCGGGCTGTCGAACGTGACGTTCCGCCGGGGAGATCTGTACGACGCCGTGCCTCGCTCGTTCCGGGGTGCGGTCGACGTGGTCACGGCGCACGTTCCCTACGTCCCTCGCAGCGAGGTCCGTGACCTTCCCCTCGAGATCCGCGGGTTCGAGCCCGAGGATACGCTGACGGATTTCAGCGACCACGGGATGACCCTGCTCGAGCGAGCGGCCGCCGAGGGCCACGAGTGGCTCCGGCCCGGTGGGTGGATGCTCCTCGAGGTCAGCCCGGACTTCGCCCGGACGGTGCGGGGCATCGTGGTGCGCCTCGGCTACCGTGAGGTTCGGAGCACCAGGGGATGGCCCGGCGTCAGCCGGGTGGTGATCGGTCGGCGATGACGTCGTCCGGAGGCGCCGGGGGGAGCGATATCGGGCCAGTCGTCGGGCCGGGCTTCCCTGATCCGCACGGCGCTACGGTATCGGACATCGACGACTCCATGACGGCCACGGTCAACCGGGAGCGCGTCCTGCTGGTCGGGGGACAGCGAGCTCTGGTCATGCAGCTCGCTCACCCGCTGGTCGCGGCCGGGGTCGATCAGCACAGCGACTTCCCCGCCCGGGCGCTGGAACGGCTGCGCCGGACCCTCGACCTGTCCCTGGCCATGATCTACGGCACGCCCCAAGAGGCGAATGAGGCTGCCGGAGCGGTCCGAATGGTGCACGAGCGGGTGGCCGGCGTGGCCGAGGGGACGCCCTACCGAGCGAGCGACCCCGACCTGCTCGTGTGGGTGAACGCCACGCTGGTGGACACCACGCTGACCGTGTACGAGGGATTCGTCCGCCGGCTCACCGCCGACCAGCGGGCGCGCTATTACGTCGAGACCGTTGATGCGGCCGAGCTGTTCGGGATCCCCCGAGACCGGATCGCTCCGGATCTCCCTTCGTTCCGACGGTACATGCGGGCGATGGTGGATGGAGGAGAGCTCAGAGCCACGGAAGTGGGGCGTCGCCTGGTCCGAGACGTCCTCTCTCCCCCGCTCCCTCTGCCCCTCCGTTTGCCCACCGCGGTGACCACACGCCTGACCGTGGCTCTCCTTCCCGAGCCGGTGCGGTCCATGTTCGGACTTCGGGTGGGTCGTCTCGACCGGGTGGCCTTGGCCGGTGCGGGGGCCGCGTCCCGGACGCTCCTTCCGTTGGTGCCTCGCACGATCAGGGAGTTCTCTCGGGCCCGCTCGGCGCGGCAACGCTGACCTCAGTATTAGTCAATGGCTCCGAACGGGTGGTTCTGGCCTGTGGTCAGGGAAAAACGGGCTGGGACACAGATGACGTGCCGGATGCCGGAGGCCGCTGGTAGGATCGGATCCGTGGCCGGCTACATCTCTCCCCGCGATGCAGACGAACGCCGCGGGGAGGTCCAATTCCTCGACGTGCGGGAGGACTTCGAGTGGAATGAGGGCCGGATCGAGGGCGCCGTCCACATCCCTCTCCAGCAGGTGCTCGACGGGCGGACAGAGGGCCTGAATCCGGAGCGGCCCGTGGTGGTCTACTGCCGGACCGCAAACCGGAGCGAGGTGGCCCGGCTCATGCTCGAGGCCCGGGGGTTCGAGGCCTCGATCATGGAAGGAGGCTCTGAGGCCTGGGTCGCCGAAGGCCTTCCGTTCCCGACGCCCGACGGGCGCCCCGGCCGGGTCGCCTGAGGTCCCCCCTGTTCCACCCCACTCAGGCGAGTTGGGCCGCCAGTTCCTCGGGTTCGGTGACGGGGCGCCGGCAGGAGAAGTGTTCGCACACGTAGGCCGCCGGCTTCCCGTCGACAGCGGTTCGGCCGGCCAGGAGCGGAATCGAGGAGCTGTCCCCGGGCCCAGCCGCCAGGACCACACTGGGAAGATAGCGGCGCCGGACCTCGTCGAGGAGAGCGGCGGTCCGGGCGTCCTCCGCCGCTCCGATCACGGCGATCTCCCGAGAAGGGCCCAGGTACAGATCCATTGCTCCGAGGGCGGTTCCGAAGGCGGTCGGCGCTCGGACCAGCAGGTCGCGGATCGTTCGGAGGGCTGACGCGGCGGCCCTCTCGTACGAGGCCTCGCCCGTGAACAGGGACAGCCGGAGGAGAACCTCCGCCGCTGCCGAGTTACCCGACGGGACGGCGTTGTCGAACAGCTCCTTCGGCCGGAGCACCAGTCGCTCGGCATCGGCACCGGTCTGGAAGAACCCGCCCCCGTCGGGGTCGTGGAACAGCCGGATCAGCTCATCGGCCAGACGGCGGGCTTCCTCGAACCACCGGACATCGAACGTGGTCTCGTACAGGTCGAGGCAGGCTCCGGCCATCAGCGCATGGTCGTCGGCGTACGCCGGACCGCTGGTCCGTCCATCTCGCCAGGCCCGGAGGAGCCGGCCGTGGGGGTCGCGGAGCGCGGACAGCACGAAATCGGCCGCCGCCGTCGCGGCGTCCACATAGTCAGACCGCCCCAGGATGCGACCGGTTCCGGCCAGCGCAGAGATGGCCAGCCCGTTCCACGCCGCCAGCACCTTGTCGTCCGTGGCCGGAGGGACGCGGGCGTTCCGTCGCTCGAGGAGCCTTCCTCGGATACGACCCCAGTCCGGCGGCATCTCCTCGCCGGTCCGGCGGGGGATGTTCACGCCCTCCCAGTTGCCGTCCGGCGAGGCTCCGAGCAGGAGGGCCACCTCCTGGCCGGCGACCTCGACCAGCTCGTCCCACGACCAGACGTAGAACTTGCCCTCCACGCCCTCGGAATCGGCGTCCTGGGCGGAGAAGAAGCCGCCGCCCGGATGGCGCATCTCCCGGAGGAGGTAGTCGAGAGTCACTTCGGCGACCTGGCGGTAGTCATCCCGCCCGGTCACCTGGTGAGCGTGCATGTACAGCCGCGCCAACTGTGCGTTGTCGAACAGCATCTTCTCGAAGTGAGGGACCAGCCACTCCCGATCCGTCGCGTACCGGTGGAATCCTCCGCCCACCACGTCGTACATCCCCCCGGAGGCCATCCGATCGAGCGTCGTGCTCACCATGTCGCGGGCCCCCTCCCGGCCCCTGGCATCGAGCCGGAGCAGAAGCTCGAGTGTCATCGGCTGGGGGAACTTCGGTGCCTGCCCGAAGCCGCCCCACTCCGGATCGAACGAGCGCCGCAGGGCGTCGAGCGCGCCCCGGAGAATCTCCTCGGTCAGCGGCTCCTCCGAGGGCGACGGCCGGCGGGCGATAGCCTCCACCACCCGCTTGCCCTGGCCGAGGAGATCTCCGCGTCGGTCATTCCATGCCTCCGTCACCGCCACGAGCACCTTGCGGAAGGCCGGCATCCCGTGTCGATCCTGGTTCGGGAAGTACGTCCCGGCGAAGAACGGCTCGCCCTCGGGTGTCAGGAACACCGTCATCGGCCATCCGCCGTGCCCCGTCATCGCCTGGACGGCATCCATATAGATGGAGTCGACGTCGGGTCGTTCCTCACGGTCGACTTTGACCGAGACGAAGTGTTCGTTCATGAGGGCGGCGGTGTCCTCGTCCTCGAACGACTCCCGTTCCATGACGTGGCACCAGTGGCAGGCCGCGTACCCGACCGACAAGAGGATGGGCTTGTCCTCCCGCCGGGCACGGTCGATCGCCTCCTCCCCCCATTCGTACCAGTCGACCGGGTTGTCGGCGTGCTGGAGGAGGTACGGGCTGGTCGCGGCGGCGAGACGGTTGGGCATCCCGACTTCACTGTACCCTCGGGCCCGCCTACACTGTGCCCGTGGACGACCTCGAGGACACCCTGAACGATTCGATCGCCGGCCTGGAGGAGGTGGCCGGGCAGACCAAGCCTCCCGAGGCCTGGCGCGACCTGGACGACGTGACCCTGGAGCGCTTCTGGCAGACCTGGCCTCAGGTCCGGGCCTGGGGCCAGTGGCTGTGGACCCTGATCGACAACGAGCGCGGCGACAAGGCGGCGCCCGTGGCCCCGGACGCCGAGGAGGAGATCGGCGGAGGCGGCTGAGCCGCGAGCCCGGGTCGTCGCGCTACGCTGGCCGCTCCGTGGTCCAGAGGATCCTCGTCGCCACCGATCAGTCGGAGAGCGCGGCCCATGCCGTCCGGTGGGCTGCCGACATGGCGGATCGGTTCGAGGCCGAGCTGATCCTCCTCCAGGTGGTGCTCCCCGCCGAGGACCAGGAGGGGCCGGCGGAGACCGATCACGAGGTCACCACGGCGTCCCTTCACACGCTGGCCCAGGCTGTGGCGGGGGAGCGGGGCCGGGCCCGGGTCGTGGTCGACCCCGATCCGGCCAGGGCCATCGTCCAGGTGGCCGCCGACGCCATGGTCGACGTCGTCGTGGTGGGCAACGTCGGCATGAGCGGTCGGACCCAGTTCCTGCTGGGGAACGTGCCGAACCGTGTCTCCCACAACGCCCGGTGCACGGTGATCATCGTGAACACGGCCCGTACCGCCGACGCCTCGGATCGCAAACGTTCCGGCACGGTCCCGTCGACGCCCCACGTCGGTGCGAAGGCCACGGTGGAGGCCGAGCCCCGGCTCCTCGGTCGCGCCGCCCGGATCGGCCGGGTCCTGGCTCGGCAGGGGTTCCAGGAGTTGTTCACGGCGACGCGGGCGGGCGACGACGTCGCCCTTCGAGAGCGGGCCCGGCGGCTGCGAGAGGCCATGGAGGGTCTTGGTCCGACCTTCGCCAAGATGGGCCAGATCCTGTCCACCAGGCCGGACCTCCTTCCCCAGGCGTTCGTCGAGGAGCTGTCGACCCTCCAGGACCGGGTCACGCCGCTCACCGAGGAGCAGGTCGTCCGAGTGATGGAGGAGGAGCTCGGCGTCCCGTGGGAGGACGTGTTCGAGTCGATCGATGCCGAGCCGATGGCGGCCGGGACGATCGCCCAGGTCCACCGGGCCACGCTCACCGCGGGCGAGCGAGTGGTGGTAAAGGTCCAGCGCCCCACCGCCCGGCAGGACATCCTCCAAGACCTGGGCCTCCTCGAGCTCTTCGCGGAGAAGACCGCCGAGCGGGACGCGTTCCGTCAGGTGATCGATCTCCCGACCATCGTGGAGCACCTCTCGGAGTCGCTCCGCCGGGAGCTGGACTTCCGAGAGGAAGCCTCGAACCTGGAAAGGATGCATGGAGTCCTGGCCCGTTTCGACCGGCTCGATGTCCCTCGGGTCTTCGGGGAGCTCTCCACCGACCGTCTTCTGGTCATGGAAGAGGTCCAGGGAGTGCCGGTTCGGGAGGCCCCCGAGGGAGACGCCCGGACCCGGGCCGCCCGACAGCTCCTGGAGTCGTACTACCAACAGGTCCTGGTCGATGGCTTCTTCCACGCCGACCCCCATCCCGGGAACATGATGTGGTGGAACGACGCCATCTACCTTCTCGACCTGGGGATGGTGGGGGAGATAGACCCGGAGACCCGCCAGCTGATGGTGCTGCTCCTGATGGCGTTCTGGCGAGAGGACGTCTCCTTTCTGTCCGACGTGGTGCTGATGCTCGCCGGAGCGGAGGACCGTCCCGACCTCGACGTCGAGGGGTTCCAGGCGGAGATCGGCGGGCTGATGACGAAGTACCGGGGCCTGGCCCTCAAGGAGATGCAGCTCGGTCCGCTGCTCCAGGAGATCACGGAGCTGTCGATCCGTCACGGCGTCCGGCTCCCGGCATCGCTGGCGCTCACGGGGAAGGCCCTGGCCCAGATGCAGCTGGCCGTGACTGAGCTCGACCCGAAGCTCGATCCGCTCTCGGTGGCGGGCGACTTCATGATGCGGGGGTTCCGGGAACGGCTCCGTGAACGCCTCGATCCTCAGTGGCTGTTCTACGAGGGACAGAAGCTGCGGACGCGGTTCGTGCGGTTCGCCGAGGCGGTCGAGCGCCTGTCCGGTTCCCGGCCCGGTCCGAAGCTCCAGGTTCACTTCCGGGGGATGGAGAACGTGGAGACGCAGGTACGGCGGGCCGGGCGCCGGGTCGCCCTCGCCTTGACCGCCGCCGGGTCACTGATCGGTGCCTCGGTGGCGTCGCTCGGCGTCGGACCGGATTGGGTCCCGCCCGCGCTCGGCGTGCTGGGCGGGGGGCTAACGCTGGGGCTGCTGATCGATCTGGTTCGGCGCGGTCGTTAGCTCGGCGTCGCCGCCGAGATCGGTCGCCGGGGAGGGGGTCTCGTCGCCTTTCCGGTGAAGGGCCTTGACCAGCCGTCGCTCGACCACGAAGGCTACGGCCCCCATGATCGCTCCCAGAGCGACGCGCTCCGCCCACCGACCCGCCCTGCTCCGGCGCCCGATCGTCATGCGCGCAGAGTACCTCGCTGCTCGGCGGGACCCGACTCGGGGGTCGGCTTCATCCGGCGCGCCGGCGACCGCGGCGTCGAGATCTCGCCGGGCGGTTTCGTGGCGGCGGATCGTGAACCAGGGACGGATTCGTCCGTCCCTGGTTCACAGGTCCTCGCTACTGCTCCGGAGGGTAGGGGTCGCCGGAGTCCTGCGCCGCCTGCTCGACTGTGGCGCTCAACTCGTCGAGAACGGTCTGGGGATCCTCGCCTCCCTGGAGGATCCGCCGGACCACCTCGTTCATGGCCTCCTCGACGTCCGGCCAGTAGGACACCGACGGCCGGTACCACCCGTTGGCCAGGGCCTCCTGGACCGCCGTGAAGGTGCCCTCGAACTCGGCCGGCACCTCCTGAGTTGCGTCGTCCCGGATGCTCGGCCACGCGTTGGTTTCGGCCAGGATGGACTGAGCTTCCTGTCCCATCAGGAACTCCGCCAGCTGGGCCGCCGCGTCACGCTGCTCCCCCTCCACGCCGGTGGGGATGCCCAGGACGTCGCCGCCGATGACGTGGAACTCACCGGCGGGGCCGGCCCACCCATGATCCACGGTGAACAGTTCCAGCACGCCCTCCTCCGAGAAGATGGAGGAGGTGAACGGCCAGTTCTGCGCGTAGTAGGCGGTCTCTCCCCGAAGGTTGTCGACCTCCGTGTCGAACTCGGCCTGGAGGCTCTCCTCGGCCAGGAGCCCCTCGTTCCACATCTGCTGCAGGAACGTCATCGCCTCCACCGAGCTCTGGTCGTTCAGGACCACCGGGTCGCCGCCGAAGGCCAGAATCCACTCGGAGATGACCACCGGGGCCGAGGTTCCCTCCGCCAGGGAGACCGTCACCCGGGGCTGGCCGGTCTCCTGAGCGAACGTCTCGGCCATGGCCCGGTACTCCTCCACCGTCTGAGGCGGGGACACCCCGGTCTGCTCGAGCTGCTGGGTGTTGGCGTAGGCCACCCGCACGTTGGGCCGGAACGGCAGGAAATAGGTGGTCCCGTCGAATTGCGCCGGGATCAGCGCCTCGTTCACCTCCGAGGGGATCTCCACGTCGCCGACGTCCTGGACCAGGCCCGGGTCGACCAGGGCCGGCAGGGCGTTGTTGTCCATCGAGATCAGGTGGATCGTGTTGTTCCCCGAATCGACCTCGGTCTGGAGCTTCTGCGGCATGTCCTCCGAGGCGACGTTGGACAGCCTCACCTCGATCCCGGTGTCCTGGCTGAACGCGTCGGTCACATCCTGCATGCCGGCCTGCTCCTCTTCGGCCAGCGACACATTGAACGTGATCGATGCTCCCTCTTCTTCTCCCGTCTCGGGCGCGGTACACGCCGGCGCCAGGAGCGCCGCCGCCGACAGGAGCACGATCGCTCGTGCTCTTACCATTCCCTCACCTCCTCGAGTCGGCCCCCTCTCCGAATCATCCTTTCACGGCTCCGGCCAGAGCACCCGGCCGGAGGTATCGCTGCAAGAAGTACACGACGAACAGGATCGGCAGGGTCAGCACGGCGGCCACCGTGGCCATCTCCTGATTGCTTCCCCGGTCGATGGCCTGGAACACCTGAAGGGGGAGCGTGTTCTGGGTCGTGGTCAGGAGCCGTGCGTACAGGAACTCGTTCCAGGAGTAGAGCCACACGAACAGCGAGGCCACGGCGATCCCCGGCAGGGCCAGGGGGAACACCACCCGAACCAGGGAGCCGAGCCGGGAGGCGCCGTCGATGGCGGCCGCCTCCTCCAGGTCCCTGGGGACCGTCTCGAACGTGCCGACCAGGATCCAGGCGATGAACGGAAGCGCCCCGATCAGGTGGGCCAGGATCACTCCCAGATAGGTGTCGACCAATCCGAGCGACGAGAAGCGTGTGGCCACGGAGATCCCGATGGCGAATTCGGGGAACATCCGGGTCACCAGCAGACCGATGACGATCGTGTAGCGCAGCGCGGGCCGCATCCGGGAGATCACGTACGCCGCCGGGGAGGCGATGACGATGGCCAGGATCGTGGTCACGGTGGCCACCACCAGGCTCTTGATCAGCGGCGGGACCAGGTCCCCTCCCTCGATCACGTCCTGCCACCACTGGAGGGTCGGGTCGGTGATGAACAGGTCGGGGCGCTCCCCGAACAGGGCGATGCCGGGAGCGAACGACACCATGAAGATCAGGTAGATGGGGAACAGCACGAGCAGCGCGGACACCGCCACCCAGACCGGGAACACCACCTTCATGGGACGGTCCAGGGGATCCCGGCGACTCGCCCTCACAAGGCGACCTCACGTCGAGCGGCCACGAAGCGCAGGTACAGGACGATGAACACCATGATGATCACGAACAGGACCATGGACCCGGCCGCCGCGGTGAACGGATCGCTTGTCGGAGGCAGGTAGCGGCTCCCGATAAATGTTCCCAGCACCGGCGCCACGCGAATCCCCCCGATGACCAGGGCCAGCTCGAAGATCCGGAACGCGTCGATCGCTCGGAGGATCAGGGCCATCGTCACGTAGGGGACCAGCAGCGGGAGGGTGATCCGCCAGAACCGCTGCCACTTGGTGGCCCCGTCCACGTCCGCCGCTTCGTAGACATCCTCCGGGATCGCCTGCAGCCCGGCCAGGAAGATCAGCGTCACCACTGGGAGAACTTTCCACATGTCGGCGATGGCGATGGTCAGCAGGGTGCGGAACCCTCCGCTGGTCCAGTTGATGGACTGGAACTCGGCGTCGCCGGGCAGGAGGTCGTAGAACGAGGCGAACAGGGCGTTCAGGTACCCGGACCGAGAGAACAGGAGCAGCATCACCGCGCCGGACACGATGGTGGGGACCCCCAAGGGCACCAGCATCACGGTTCGGAAGAATCCGCGTCCTCGGAATGGGACGTGCATGGCCAGGGCGACGGACAGCCCGATGGTGAGCTCGAGGGTGAGTGAGAGCAGGGCCACCACGATCGTGTTGACCACGGCCTGGCGGAATACCTCGCTCCCGAAGATGAGGCTGTAGCTGGCCACGGACGGAAACGCCAGATCTTGCTGGGCGGTGAACGAGATCCGGATCGTGTCCAGGATCGGAGCGATGGTCAGGACGATCATGTACAGGAGCAACGGGGCCATGAGGATCAGCTCGAACCGATGTGTCCGGACCCAGGCCAACACCGCCGACCCCCGTGCGACTCGGGCCGCCTCCCCGGTGGTCGCCACCGTTACCGCGACTCCCGGTCAGCCGGCCTCATCGCCGTAGATCCCCAGGCCGGTTTCGGGGTCGAAGAAGTGGAGCCGGGTGGTGTCCACGAGCAGCTCGAGGGGCTCTCCCTTCCGGGCCTCGGTCCGGGGGTTCAGGGCCGCGGTGAACTCGGAGCCCCGTTCCTGGGATCGAGCCTCCAGAGCCTCCAGCACCTCGGTCCCGGTGTCGGCCGCCAGCTCCTTGGTGTCCTCGGTCAGGACCATGGGGGCGTCCACGGTGAAGTGAACGAGCACCTCGGAGCCAAGGGCCTCCCGAAGGTCGACCGTGGTCGACAGGCGGCGGTCGTCCGGGGCGTCGGCCGCCAGCGAGGCGTCCTCCATGTCCTCCGGGCGGATCCCCAGGATGACCCGCTTCCCCTCGTACCGCTTCAGGGCTGGCCGATCGTCCAGGATGGCGTCGTCGACCCGAAGCCGGGTGCCGGCGAACTCGGCTACCAGGCCTCCGTCGTTCCGGGAGAGCTGGGCCTCGACCATGTTCATGGCGGGGGAGCCGATGAAGCCGGCCACGAACAGGTTGACCGGACGGTCGTACAGGACCTGGGGTCGCTCGGACTGCTGGAGCTCGCCCTTTCGGATCACGGCCACCCGGTCGCCCATGGTCATGGCCTCGGTCTGGTCGTGGGTGACGTAGATCGTGGTGACCTTGAGGTCCCGCTGGATCCGAGCGATCTCCGATCGCATCTGGACCCGCAGCTTGGCGTCGAGGTTCGACAGGGGTTCGTCCATGAGGAACGCCCTCGGCTCCCGGACGATGGCTCGCCCCATGGCTACCCGCTGGCGCTGACCCCCGGACAGGTGCCTGGGCCGCCGGTCCAGGAGCTCTTCCAGGCCGAGGATCTTGGCGCTCTCTCGGACCCGCCGATCCACTTCCTTCCGCTCGATCCTCCGAAGCTTGAGGGCGAAGGCCATGTTCTCGTACACGGTCATGTGGGGGTACAAGGCGTAGTTCTGGAAGACCATGGCGATGTCCCGGTCCTTTGGCGGGACGTCGTTCACCACCCGGTCCCCGACCAGGATCGTGCCCTCGGTGATCTCCTCCAGGCCCGCGACCATCCGCAGGGCGGTGGTCTTGCCGCACCCCGACGGCCCCACCAGGACCATGAACTCGCCGTCGGCGATGTCGAGGGTCAGGTCAGAGACGGCGCGGGTGCCATCGCCGTAGACCTTGCTGACGCCCTCCAGAGCGATCTGGGCCACCGCGCCTCCCCGAGACTCGACCGGCTCCCAGAGATGTGTATATCTCCAACCGGCCAACTCCGCCACTTGGCCTCCGAGCCGAGGAGCGCGGGTCGGTCAGCCGCCGCGGCGGGCGGAGGAATCCATCCAGGGTGGGTCCCACCCCCGGTCGGCCTGGTCGACCAGGGTGCCCGGAGCGACCACCTCGTCGATGGCATCGAGGGTCTCGTCGTCTAGTCGGACGTCCGCGCCGCCCAGAAGGTCATCGAGCTGGTCCATCGTCCGAGGCCCGACGATGGCGGAGGTCACCGCGGGATGTGCCAGGGTGAACGCCGCCGCCAGATGGGTGAGCGGCATCGCGGCCTTGTCGGCCACGGCCTCCAGCCGTTCCACGAGCTCGAACCGGTGTTGAACCTCCGCCCTCGACGGGTCGAAGCGAGGGGCGAACCGTCCCCCCATCGTCCTGGCTCGATCCATCCGCGATCCCTCGGGAGGCTCTCGGTCCCGGCGATACTTCCCCGTGAGCCATCCGCCGGCCAGCGGGCTGTACACGATCACGCCGATCCCGTACTTCCGGGCCACGGGGAACACGCCGACCTCGGCGGTGCGGACCAGGATCGAGTAGGAACACTGTTCGCACCGGGGGCGGGTCAGGTTCCGTTGGTCGGCCAGCCACTGGGCCTCGACGAGCTGCCATGCCGGGAACGCGGACGTTCCCACGTACCGCACCTTGCCAGCGCGGACCAGATCCGTGAGGGCCTCCAGCGTTTCCTCCAGATCGGTACGCGGATCCGGACGGTGGAGCTGGTAGAGGTCCAGGTGATCGGTCCGGAGCCGGTGGAGGCTGGCCTCGACCTCTCGAGCGATCCACCGGCGCGAGTTGCCTCTCATGTTCGGATCGTTCCCCATGGCCCCGTGGACCTTGGTGGCCAGGACCACGTCGTCGCGCCGGCCCTCCAGGGCTCTGCCGACGATCTCCTCCGACCGTCCGCGGGAGTACACGTCGGCCGTGTCGATGAAGTTGATCCCGGAGTCGAGCGCCCGGTGGACGATTCGGATGCAGTCGTCTTCGTTCCGGTTGCCTTGTGGGCCGAACATCATGGCCCCCAGGCAGTACGCGCTGACCCGGACGCCGGTGCCGCCCAGGAGCCGGTATTCCACTTTCAGGCCTAGTGTCCGGCCTCGACTCCGGCCACCCCATCGGGGAGCACGGCGGGGAGACGGTGTTCCTCGGGAAGATCCTCCACGGGCCATCGCTGACGCTGCTTGGTGGCCAG
>DASQTB010000154.1:0-13368 GCA_035642095.1 Actinomycetota bacterium
CGCCGGCCACCGGACCGGATGCTGGTCACCAACCGGCGGGGCCGGCCCGTCCCCGCCGTCCTGGGCTGGGCTTTCACGGTGGGGGCGGCGGCGGGATGGGTGCTGGCGGTCCCGTTGACCGATCTACCCACCGGCGGTCTCGGGGTCGAGGTCATGGGCGGGCTGGGCCTGGTCGCCGGAGCGGGCTTCCTGGATGACCTGGCCGGACACCGGGCCAGGGGTTTCCGGGGCCACCTGGCCAGCCTGGCCCGAGGGCGACTGACCACCGGCATCCTGAAGCTCGGGGTGGGGATGGCCGCGGGCGTGACCCTGGCCGTGGTGGCCGGCGGCAGCATCGTCCGGGTGGTGGCTTCTGCGGTCCTGATCGTTGTGTCGATCAATCTGTGGAACGCCCTCGACGTCGCCCCCGGGCGGGCCCTGAAGGCGGGGGTCGCGGTCCTCGGAGCGGTGCTCCTGGCCGCGTTCGACCGTCCGGCCGGCGCGCTGGCCGGGGCCGGGCTCGGGGCGGCGATCGGGGTCCTGCCGTTCGATCTCGGCGAACGGGGAATGCTGGGGGACACGGGCTCGAACCCGCTGGGGCTCGTGGCCGGGCTGGTCCTGGCCGTGGTTCTTCCCACATGGGGGATCATCCTGGCGGCTGCGGCGGCCCTCGGCCTTCAGGTGGTTGCGGAGACGGTGACCATCTCCCGACTGATCGAGGCGACGCCCCCGCTGCGATGGGCGGACCGGCTGGGTCGGAAGCCCTAGGGCGAACCGGCCCGCCTCGGCGCGGACTTCTGCTACAGTGAAATCCCGGTGGCCGACAGCACGAAGTTCATCTTCGTCACCGGGGGTGTCTCCTCCAGCCTCGGAAAGGGAATCACCTCCGCCTCGCTGGGCCGTCTCTTCAAGTCTCGCGGGCTTCACATCACCATGCAGAAGCTCGATCCGTACATCAACGTCGATCCGGGAACGATGAACCCGTTCGAGCACGGGGAGGTGTTCGTCCTGGACGACGGGGCGGAGACCGATCTCGACCTGGGCCACTACGAGCGGTTCACCGACGAGAGCCTCCACGGCGGCTCCAACGTCACCACCGGGTCCGTGTACCAGACGGTGATCGCCCGGGAACGACGGGGGGAGTTCCTGGGCAAGACGGTCCAGGTGATCCCGCATATCACTGACGAGATCAAGAGCCGGATCCGGGGGATGGCGGAACAAACCGGGGCCGAGCTGGTCGTCGTTGAGATCGGGGGAACGGTGGGAGACATCGAGTCGCTTCCGTTCCTGGAGGCCATCCGCCAGCTCCGGAACGAGGTCGGCCGGGACAATTGCGCGTTCGTCCATGTATCGCTCCTGCCCCACATCGCTCCGACCGGCGAGCTCAAGACCAAGCCGACCCAGCACTCGGTGAAGGAGCTCCGGTCGATCGGTATCCAGCCCGATGCCATCGTCTGCCGGTCCGATCGGCCCATCGGCCGGGGACTGAAGGAGAAGATCTCGCTCCTCTGCGACGTGCCGATCGAGGCAGTGGTCTCCGCGGTGGACGCCGACTCGATCTACGAGGTGCCGCTGGTGCTGCACGAGGAGCGCCTCGATGCATACCTGGCCCATCATCTCAGGCTGCCCGAGGCCGAACCCGACCTCACCGAGTGGCGGGGGCTGGTCGGCCGGATCCGTAACGCGACGAAGCCGGTGACGATCGCCATGGTGGGGAAGTACATCGACCTCCGAGACGCCTACCTCTCGGTGATCGAGGCCCTCAAGCACGGCGGGTTCCATCACGGCGCCCGGGTCGACTTCCGGTGGGTGGCCTCGGACGCGATCGTCGCCGGCGAGGTCGAGGACCTTCTCTCCGACGCGGACGGCATCCTCGTTCCCGGCGGCTTCGGCGTCCGGGGTGTGGAGGGAAAGGTCGACGCCATCCGCCTAGCTCGGGAGGGGGGCATACCATTCCTCGGGATCTGCCTGGGGCTGCAGTGCGCCGTGATCGAGTTCGCCAGGAACGTGGCCGGTCTCACCGCTGCGAACTCGAGCGAGTTCCAGCCCGACACCGCGGATCCGGTCATCGATCTTCTGCCGGAGCAGAAGCAGATCACCGACCTGGGCGGGACGATGCGCCTGGGGGCCCAGCCCTGTCACGTTCGAGCGGGGACCAAGGCGTGGGAGGCCTACGGGGAGCCGGTCGTGTACGAGCGACACCGGCACCGCTACGAGGTCAACCCGGCCTACCACGACGTCCTGCAGGGACACGGCCTGGTGTTCTCGGCGATGTCTCCGGATGGCCGATTGGTGGAGATGATCGAGCTGGCCGACCACCCCTTCTTCGTGGCCGGACAGTTCCACGCCGAGCTGAAGTCGCGGCCGACGCGTCCCCATCCCCTGTACCGCGACTTCGTCGGGGCCGCCGTGGTCCGTCGCCACGCTCCTCAGCGCGCCGCCGCCACCACCTGAAGCGATCCGTGTGCCTCCCGATCCGCCCGGGGCAACGCTGCTCGGGCTCCCGCCGGTCAGGAGAGGTGTTCCTCCGCGAGCCCTCGCGGCGTTCCTGGTGGGCCGGGCCGACGAGGCGCCGGAGCCGACAACTCTCGCGGAAGAAGGCGACCCGAGGTCCCGATATCGTCCGAGCGGGAGGTTAGCGGCGGGGGCGGAAGGAGCTCTGGAGATCCTGCTGGGCGAAGGCGCCGCCCGCCTGGCCCGTGGTGGCGAAGCGGTACAGCGCGGCCTGGAACACGCCGGAGAGGGCGGATCCGATGGCCACTACGGTGCCGATGACCAGGACTCCGACCACGAGGCCCAACGGCACGGACACCGCGGTCAGCGCTCCGGCCAGCACGAATGCGGGGAGGGCGATGATGAACATCGCCAGGCCGATGGCCACGTTCCCGGTGAACTGCTCGCCCCACCGCTGCTTGAAGATGCCGGCCGAACGCTTGATCCCTTCGATCGGTCCCACCGGTTCGTACAGGAGCACCGGGACGACGAAGAAGGTGATGGCCCCCCACACGACGCCGATGAGCCCGATGATGATGTCGCCGATGAACCCTGCTCGCTCCTCGAGAGCCCGAAGGATGAGGCCCACCGTGGCCGAGATGGCGGCCCATCCGGCGATCTTGCTTGTCTTCGAAGCGGCCAGGCGGAGCCCGTCTCGGACGCTCGGGTCGCCCCCCTGGAGCCGGATCGTGGCCGCGCCCACGACCGCGGCGTTGAAGAAGATCCCGATGAAGTAGGACACGAAGTAGAAGATCCCGAGGTAGATATAGTCGGCCGTCTGGAGGCTCTCCCGATCCCGGCCCAAGCCTCCGGCCCACGCCGCGCCGGCCAGGCTCGCCGTGACCAGGGCGATCAGGACGAACGAGATGAGCGGCAGGACCAGAAGCTCCTTGTCAGAACGGAGCACGTCCCAGCTTGCCCGCAGCAGTCGGAAGCCTCGGGAGATCCGTTCCATCGTGTGAAGGGTACCCCTTCAGGAGGCCCTCGTCGATGGGCCGACCACCCGACCGAGGGGTATCCTTCTGGTCGCCTCGGACCAGGGGAGCGGCGGATGATCGTCGGCGTACCGCGGGAGGTCAAGGACAACGAGTACCGGGTGGCGGTGACCCCTGCCGGCGTCCGGGAGCTGGAGGTGGCCGGCCATCAGGTGCTGGTCGAGGCGGGGGCCGGCCAGGGATCCTCCATCCCCGACGCCGCCTACGTCAAGTACGGCGCCGAGATCGTCCCCGGGCCGGAGGAGCTGTGGAGCTCCGCCGACCTGATCCTGAAGGTCAAGGAACCGGTCCGGGAGGAGTACGACCACCTCCGCGAGGGCCAGATCCTGTTCACCTACCTCCATCTCGCGGCCGGGAAGGAGCTCACCCAGGTGCTGGCGGAGCGGAAGGTGGCCGGAGTGGCGTACGAGACCGTGCAGCTCCCGGACGGTCGCCTGCCCCTCCTGGCCCCGATGAGCGAGGTAGCCGGCCGGATGGCACCACAGGTCGGCGCGCATTACCTGGAGCGGGGGAACGGAGGGCGGGGTGTGCTGATGGGCGGGGTCTCGGGGGTCCACCCGGGCCGGGTGGTGGTGCTCGGAGCGGGGATGGCCGGTTCGAACGCCGCCTGGATCGCCGCGGGCATGGAGGGAGAGGTCATCATCGTCGACCGGGATGTCGACAAGCTGCGGGACATCGATCGGATCCACAAGGGCAGGATCCTCACCGTGACCAGCAACCGGGCGGCTATCGAGTACCACGTCGCCCGGGCCGACCTGGTGATCGGCGCGGTCCTCATCCCCGGAGCCCGGGCTCCGGTCCTGGTCTCCGAGGAGATGGTGGCGTCGATGCGTCCGGGTTCCGTGATCATCGATATCTCGGTCGATCAGGGTGGGTGCGTGGAGACCATCCGGATGACGACGCACTCCGATCCCACGTACCAGGTCCACGACGTGGTTCACTACGGCGTCGGCAACATGCCCGGGTCTGTGCCTCGGACCTCCACCTACGCGCTGACCAACGTCACCCTGCCGTATGTCACCTCGATCGCCGAGCGGGGCCTGGAGGACGCCGTCCGGGCCGACACCGCCTTGGCGGCGGGGGTGAACGTGTTCGGCGGGTCGGTCACGAATGGCCCGGTCGCCGAGGCGCATGGGCTGGAGCACGTCCCGCTACCCTCCGTGATCTCGGGCGCGCCAGGCTGAACGTGTCGCCTTCGACCTCGGTGGAGCGATTCCTCGACCACCTCACCGTGGAGCGGGGCCTGTCCGGCAACACGATCGACGCCTACCGGCGGGACCTCGCCCGCTACGAGCGGTTCCTCCGGGAGCGGGGCGTGACCGACCCGATCCGCGCGGGTGAGCCCGAGATCTCGGCGTTCGTAGGGCAGCTGTCCTCGTCCGAGTACCTTCCTGGCAAGCCGTATCGCGCCTCGTCGGTGGCCCGGGCCCTGGCCGCCGTTCGCTCGTTCCATCGCTTCCTGGTCCGGGAGGGTGACGCGGAGGCCGATCCGGCCGAGGGGGTCCTGCGCCCGAAGGTGCCCCGGACGCTGCCTCGGCCCCTCTCCATCGACGAGGTCTCGACGCTCGTATCCGCACCCCCCGACGACGGCACGCCGGTCGCCCTCCGGGACCGAGCCATGCTGGAGACCCTGTACGGGGCGGGGCTCCGCATCTCGGAGCTGGTCGGCCTGGACGTGGACGACGTCGACCTGGAGGAGGGGAGCGTCCGGGTGGTGGGAAAGGGGTCGCGTCAACGGATCGTGCCGCTCGGCCGGTACGCCACGGGGGCACTGGACGCCTACCTGGTTCGGGGACGTTCCTCCCTGGCCCGTCCTCGGACCAGGGGGGCCGTGTTCCTGAACCAGCGAGGAGGACGATTAACCCGGCAAGGGTGCACGAACATCGTCAAGGCGATCGCCCGGCGGGCGGGGATCCGCAAGCGGGTGACTCCACACATGCTTCGGCATTCCTTCGCCACGCACCTGCTCGAGGGCGGGGCCGACGTCCGCGTGGTCCAGGAACTCCTCGGGCACGCCAGCGTGGCCACCACCCAGATCTACACCCTGGTGACCAGGGATCACCTCCGGGACGTGTACTTCGAGGCTCACCCTCGGGCCCGCCGGTCCCGCGGCAGGGCGGCCGGGTGAAGATCCTGCTGCTGGTGTGCGATTCCTTCGGGGTCGGGCACACTCCCGACGCGGCTTCGTACGGTGACCAGGGGGCGGACACGATCGGCAACACCGCTCGGGCGGTGGGCGGCATCCACGCCCCGAACTTGGCCGATCTGGGACTCGGGATGCTGACCGAGGCGCCGGGGATCGAGCCGCGAGCGAGGCCGGGCACCGCCCACGGCAAGATGCGGGAGCGATCGGCGGGGAAGGACACCACGACCGGGCACTGGGAGGTGGCCGGCCTGATCGTGGAGCGTCCCTTCCCGACCTATCCGGACGGCTTCCCGTCCGAGGTCATCGATCCGTTCGAGCGAGCCGTGGGCCGGGCGGTCCTGGGGAACCGTCCGGCTTCCGGGACGGAGATCATCGCCCAGCTGGGCGAAGAGCATCTCCGGACCGGTCGGCCGATCGTCTACACGAGCGGTGACTCTGTATTTCAGATCGCCGCGCACAAGGACGTCGTTCCCCTCGACCAGCTCTACGCCTGGTGCCGTCAGGCCCGGGCGATCCTGGACGGTCCGCATCGGGTCGGACGGGTCATCGCCCGGCCGTTCGTCGGCGAACCCGGTTCGTTCACCCGGACGCACGAACGCCGTGACTTCTCGGTGGAGCCGTTCGCCCCCACCTACCTCGACCGGATCGAAGGCCGGGGCGTGCCGGTGTTCGGAGTGGGGAAGATCCCCGACATCTTCGCGGAGCATGGGCTGACCGAGTCGGAGCATTCCGAGTCCAACGACCACGGCGTTGATCTCACCATCGACTATCTGGCCCGGGCCGATCCCGCCCTGGTCGTCACCAACCTGGTCGACTTCGACACGAAGTACGGACACCGGAACGATGCGGAAGGCTACGCTCGGTGCGTCGAGGCCTTCGACCGCCGCGTGCCCGATCTGGTCGGTGCGGTGGCCGACGGGCTGATGTTCGTCACCGGGGATCACGGGTGTGACCCGACCGACGAGTCGACGGATCATACCCGTGAGCACACGCCCGTGCTGGTCGCCGGGGGAGCTCTCGGAGGGCAAGATGCCGTCGACCTGGGGATCCGGGAGACGTTCGCCGATCTCGGCGCAACGGTGGCGTCCCTGTTCGGCGTTCTCGGAGGCGATGGACTCGCCGGGACGAGCTTCGGCCCGGAATTGGGAGTGTGATGACGGATCCCCGGGACGTCGTGGCCAGGAAACGAGATGGCGACACGCTGACGGAGGACGAGCTTCGCACCGTGGTCCTCGGGTACGCCCGGGGGGACGTGTCGGACGAGCTGGCCGCCGCTTTCCTCATGGCTTCCTTCATCCGGGGATTGGATCGGGACGAGACCGTTGCCCTCACCCGGTCTATGGTCGAGTCGGGCCGCACCCTCTCGCTGGATGGCGTGTCGCGGCCCACGGTCGACAAGCACTCAACGGGAGGCGTGGCCGACGGAGTCACCCTGGTGTTCGCTCCGCTGGCGGCTTCCCTCGGTCTGGCCGTGGCCAAGCTCTCCGGCCGTGGCCTGGGGCACACCGGAGGGACGCTCGACAAGCTCGAGTCGATCCCCGGATTCCGGACCGATCTCGATCCCGAGACGTTCCGGCAACAGGTCGATCAGGTCGGCTGCGCCATCGCCGCCCAGACCGAGGACCTGGTACCCGCCGACGGCGCGCTCTACGCTCTTCGGGACGCCACGGCGACGGTCCCCAGCGTGCCGCTGATCGCGGCCAGCGTGATGAGCAAGAAGCTCGCCGTGGAGACGGACCTGATCCTTCTCGACGTGAAGGCCGGGAGCGGGGCGTTCATGAAGACGCCGGAGGACGCCGCCGCGCTGGCTCAGGCCTGTGTCGACCTGGCCGCCGGGTGGGGCCGGCGGTGCCGAGCAGCAGTCACGGACATGTCCCAGCCACTGGGGGAGGCGGTCGGCAACTCACTGGACATCGTGGAGGCCGTTGAGGTGCTCCGGGGCGACCGCGGTGGACGGATGACCGACCTGGCCGTCGAGTTCGCGGCGGCGGCGCAGGCCGCCCTCCTGGACGTGCCGGAGGACGAGGGACGACGCCGGGCCCGGGAGGCGCTGTCCTCCGGGAGGGCCGCCGAGGTCTTCCGGGATACGGTTCAGGCCCAGGGCGGAGACCCGCGGGTGGTCGACGAACCGGGGGAGATCCTCCCCGGCGCTCCCGTGATCGCGCCGCTTCCGGCGGAGCGGTCTGGCTTTCTGCGCACGGTCGATGCGGAGGCGATCGGCCGGGCCGCGGTGGCGCTCGGCGCGGGACGAATGCGCAAGGGGGAGCCGATCGATCCCGCGGTCGGGATCGTGTTCCGGCCCAAGGTTGGAGACCGGGTCGAGGCGGAGGAGCCCATCGGGGAGGTGCACGCCCGGAGCGAGAAGCTGGCCGCCGCGGTGGTTCGGGCGGTGAACGATGCCATGGACATGTCCGATCGGCCGGTCGATCCTCCTCCCCTGGTACACGCGACCCGCGACACCGGGGACGGCTGATCCCTCGGTGCCGTTGCTCGACGGGTGGGGGATCGCGTTCATCGCGGTGGCTCTCTTGGTCGGGCTGGTGCTCCACGAGTTCATGCACGCTGCCACGGCAAACGCCTTCGGCGACCCGACGGCCCGAGAGGCCGGCCGCCTGACGCTCAATCCCATCCGCCACATCGATCCGTTCGGAACCGTGATCCTGCCGGGGCTGCTCCTTGTTCTGGCCGCCACGGGGACCGGGAGCGGAGCCGTGTTCGGCTACGCCAAGCCCGTCCCCGTGCGGATGGGCCGGCTCCGCCGCCCCCGGCTCCACGCGCTGCTGGTGTCGCTGGCCGGGCCGGGCACGAACCTGGTCCTGGGGCTGGTCGGCGCACTCGTCCTCCGGAGCCTGTCCCCTCCGGTGGGACCGCGGGTCCTCCAGTTCCTCCTGCTCTGGATCCTGGTCAACCTGGTGGTGGGCACGTTCAACATCCTGCCGGTCCCGCCCCTCGACGGCTCCGAGGTCATCGCCGCCGCACTCCCCGAACGGCTCCGGCGGGGGTGGTACGGATTCGTCCGCCAGTTCGGGTTCGTCATCCTCCTTCTGATCCTGGTGGCGTTCCCTCAGGTCATCGACGCGATGATCCGACCGATCCTCGACGTCCTGGTCCGGGTGGCGCTGTCGCCGTGATGCGTCGGTGATCGCGCCGTGACGGGGGGACTCCTGGATGCGCTGTTCTTCGTGGTCGCCCTGATCCCCGCCATGGCGTTTCACGAGCTGGCCCATGGCTGGGTGGCGGTCCGGTTGGGCGATCCGACGCCCCGGCTCATGGGCCGGCTGTCCCTCGACCTCCGGAAGCACGTGGACCCGTTCGGCACGTTCGTGGTTCCCGTGCTCCTCCTCCTGCCGGTGCTGTTCGGGCGACCGGGGTTCGCCTTCGGGTACCTGAAGCCCATGCCGATCCGTCGCGACCAGCTCACGAACCCGGACCAGCAGACGACCTGGGTCGCCCTAGCCGGCATCGTCACCAATGTCGTTCTGGCCGCGGTGGGAGCGGTGCTCTTCCGGGTGCTGGGCGTTCCCGTCGGCGGGGCGGTGCAGCGGTTCCTGTTCATCTGGGTGTTCACCAACACGTTCATGGGGATCGTGCACTTCGTCCCGGTCCCGCCCCTAGACGGCTCGCGGATACTGGCCCGGTTCCTCTCCGGCCGGGCCCGCGAGGTCTACGAGTCCTGGGACCCGTACGGGGCGTTATTCATCCTCTTCCTCCTGTTCCTGATCCCGTCGCCGATCCTGGCCATCGTCGATGCCGTGGTTCGCGGCGTCCTGTCGCTGATCGTCGGCTGAGACGAGGGTGATTGAGGGCGGCCCGGTCCGCGGGTACGATGCCTCGGACGTGGCCGACCTCGACCAAGACCGCGTGCTGGCCCGCGTGGGGGAGTTCCCGGTCTCCCTTCCGGCGTTCCAGGGTCCCTTTCGGCTGCTGGCTGAGCTGATCCTGGATCGGTCCGTGGACGTCTGTGACGTGCCCGTGGCCCGGGTGACCGAGGAGTTCCTGGGCCGGGCGGACCGGGCCGAGGGCTGGACCCTGGAGGAGGCCACGTGGTTCCTGGCCATCTGCGCGGTGCTGCTGGAGCTCAAGGTCGGCCGGCTGTTCCCGAGGGAGCGCCAGCCAGACGAGGAGGAGCTGGTCGGAGGCTCCCCCGACCTGGCTTTCGCCCGCCGGCTGGAGCTCGCCGCGTTCCGCCGGGTGGCCCTCGATCTCGCCGAGCGGTTCCGGGACGGGGCCCGGTTCTTCTCCCGGTCTGCCGGTCCGGCGGAGGAGTTCCGGCATCTCTATCCCGACCTGCTGGAGCGGGTCACCCCCGAGGCGCTGGCCGCGATCGCCGCCGCCCTGTTCCGGTCGCCGAGCGTCGATCTCTCCCACGTGACCCCGATCCGGGCCACGGTCGACGACGCCGTGGAGACCGTACGCCGCCGGCTGGTCGGTCGGCGAGGCGAGGCCCGGTTCCGGGACCTGGTCCGCGATTGTCGGGAGCGGATCCACGTGGTGGTCCGGTTCCTGGCGCTCTTGGAGCTGCACGCCCAGGGCCGGGTGGCGCTCCACCAGGCCGAGACCTTCGGGGACATCGAGGTCCGGTGGAAGGGCTGAGCATGTCTGCCGCTTCCTCTCCGGACGCGAACCGCGAACCATCGCCCGGCGATCCTCGGATCGGGCCACTTGAGGCGATCCTGTTCGTAGCCGACGAGCCGCTCTCCTCCACCGTCCTGGCCCAGCTGATCGAGGCCGACCGCCGCACCACCGAGGCACTGCTGGAGGATCTGGCCGGGCGGTACCAGCGGGCCGGATCGGGGCTCTCGCTCCGGCGGGTGGCCGGCGGCTGGCGGCTGTACACGCACCCGGAGGCGGCCCCCGTGGTGGAACGGTTCGTGCTCTCCTCACGACACACTCGGCTGACTCGAGCCGCCCTGGAGACCATGGCCATCGTGGCCTACAAGCAGCCCGTGACCCGCCACCAGGTGGCCGCCATCCGAGGCGTCGACTCCGAGGGCGTCCTCAAGGCGCTCGTGGAGCGGGGCCTCCTGTCCGAGGTGGGCCGGGACGAGGGTCCGGGACGCCCCGTTCTCTTCGGGACCACCCCCGAGTTCCTCGAGCGGCTCGGATTGCACTCCGTGAGCGATCTCCCCTCGCTGGCGCCGCTCCTCGGCTCCGGCGACGATGTCGACCGTGACGACGCCGAGGAGGAGACCGAACGGGCCCGCGGCCGCGCGGCCGACGACGAGCCCTGAAGCCCGGGCCCCAGCCCACGGGGCGCCGAGCTCCGAACGGCTCCAGAAGGCCCTGGCCAGGGCGGGCCTCGGCTCGCGGAGGGCGTGCGAGGACCTGATCCGGGGCGGCCGGGTCACGGTGAACGGTCGGGTTGCGGAACTGGGGGACCGGATCGACCCGGGTCGCGATCGGGTGGAGGTCGACGGCGGCCGGATCCCCCTGAACCCGGACCTCCGGTACTTCGTCCTGCACAAGCCTCGGGGTGTGGTGACCACGGCTCGAGATCCCCAGCGCCGTCCCGACGTGACCTCGTTCTTCCCGCCAGGGCCGAGGCTCTTCCCGGTGGGACGGCTCGACCGGGACACGGAGGGCGTCCTCCTGGTGACGAACGACGGCGAGCTGGCCAACCGGGTGATGCATCCCCGGTACGGCGTGGAGAAGGAGTACCTGGCGGAGGTGGACGGCGTCCCGGGGAGGCGTCAGATCGCCCGACTGCTCCGGGGGGTCAGGCTGGAAGACGGGGTGGCCCGGGCCAGCAGGGCCCGTTCGGTCCAGGCCCTGAGCGGCCGCGGGGTGATCCGTGTGGTGATGAACGAAGGCCGAAAGCGCGAGGTCCGGCGGATGCTGGACGCGGTGGGATTGCCCGTCCGCCGCCTGGTCCGGACCAGGATCGGACCGGTCCGCCTGGGCCGCCTGGGGCCCGGTGAGCTCCGGGAGCTGGAGCCGGAGGAGATCCGGGAGCTGTGGCGGACGTGACCCGCCCCCGGCCGGTGGTGGCCATCGACGGTCCCGCCGGGGCGGGCAAGAGCACCCTGGCCCGAGCCCTCGCCGAGGCCCTGGGCTTGGCCTACGTGAACACGGGAGCGATGTACCGGGCCGTCACCTCGGCCGCCCTGGCCCGGGGGGTCGATCCGGAAGACGGGCCGGGGCTGGCCGATCTGGCCCGGTCGATGCGGTTCGTGTTGGGTCCGGGATCGCCGCCCTCACTCGCCATCGAGGGCCGGCCATCCGATCCGGACCTCTCGTCGGCCCAGGTGGAGGCGGCCGTCTCCCAGGTGGCCGGGCATCCACAGGTGCGTGATGTTCTACGGGATCAGCAGCGCCGGCTGGGGAGCGTGGGCTCAGTGGTCGAGGGCCGTGACATCGGCACGGTCGTGTTTCCGGGCGCGGAGGTCAAGATCTTCCTTCTGGCGGCACCGCAGGAGCGGGTTGCCCGCCGGCAGGCCGAACGGGGGGATCCCGATCGTGAGCTCGCGGAGGCCCTCGAACGGAGGGACGCTCGGGATGCCCGGACCAACCCGCTCGTCCCGGCCGCCGACGCGGACGTGGTCGACACGACCGGCCGCAGCGTGGAGGACGTTCTGGCAGAAGTGCTGGCTCTGGTTCGGGCCCGCGGCGTGGAGCGTGGCCTGTGAGCGTCCCCCGGGTGGCCATCGTGGGACGGCAGAACGTCGGCAAGTCGACCCTGCTGAATCGGTTGCTGGGGACGCGGGACGCCATCGCCACGGAGGACCCGGGGGTCACCCGGGACCGGCTGGAGCGTCCGGTCGCGTGGCGGGGACGGACCTTCCTGGCGATCGATACCGGGGGGTACGTCCATCGGGCCGCTGGGGTGGAGGCGCTGGTCGGCCGCCAGGCTGAGCGGGCCATGGAGGACGCCGACGTGATCCTGCTGATCGTCGATGCCGCGGTCGGGATCCAGGAGGAGGACGCCGAACTGGCCCGTCGCCTCCGGAGGTCGACCATTCCCGTGGTCGTGGTGGCGAACAAGGTAGACGCGGAAGGCCACGAGCCCGCCGCGGCGGAGCTCAATGCCCTGGGGCTGGGAGAGCCGGTGGCGGTCTCGGCCCTCCACGGACGGGGCTCCGGTGAGCTCCTGGACCGAGTGGTTGCTCTACTTCCTCGAGAGGCTCAGGGGGAACATGAGCCACAAGGTCAAGGGGAGGATGACCATAAGCCTCAACCTCAGGATGAGATCGTGCTGTCCATCGTGGGGCGCCCCAACGTGGGGAAGTCGTCGCTGTTCAATCGTCTGGTGGGGGCCGACCGGTCAGTGGTCTACGAGGAAGCGGGGACCACCCGGGACGCCGTCGACTCGGTGGTGAACTGGGAGGGCACTCGGGTCCGGTTCGTGGACACCGCGGGGTTCCGCCGGCCCTCCAGGGCCCGGGGGGTCGAGTACTACGGATTCCTGCGGACCGTGGCCGCCATCGACCGGAGCCATGTCGTCATGCTGGTCGTGGCGGCCGACGAGGGCGTGACCACGGAGGATCGCCGGATCGCCGCCCGGGTGGGGGAGGCCGGCCGGGGTCTCGTCGTGGTGGCTAACAAATGGGACCTGGTCCCCTCCGGTGAACGGGGCGGTCGATTCGAGGCGATCAGGGATCGGGTCTCGGTCTTCCCAGGGGTCAAGGTCCTCCGGACCTCGGCCCTGACCGGCGCGGGGGCGGGCAGGATCCCCGCCGCGTTGCTCCAGGTCCACGAGGCGTGGACCCGGCGGGTGCCCACGGCCGGAGTCAACCGGGTCGTTCAACAGGCCCAGGG
>DASQTB010000155.1:0-37870 GCA_035642095.1 Actinomycetota bacterium
GCCTGGGCCCCTCCCGTCGTGGCGTTGTTCTCGTCCAGGGGTACCGCGACCATGTTTCCGAAGCTTGTCCACAGGTACGCGACCATCACGAAGACGCAGCCCCAGAGAAGGTACTTGCGGATGGCGTCGGCGCTCTTCACCTCCACGCCCATGTTCAGCGGGACCTCGATGCCGAGGAGCGCCAGGACGCAGAAAGAGAAGGCCGTCAGGAGGGCAGGGATGCCCAGTACCAGGGCCTCACCGCCAAACGGGTTCCAATTCTCGGCGGCGAACGAGTTGGCGGGTTCGTTCCCGCTCAGGAGCCACACCAGCCCGGCCAGGCCCATGACGAAGATGGCCGCCGCGTAGAACACGAACTGGATGTTGGCGTAGGTCTGGGTCACCCGCAGCCGCAGGAGCGACATGGCGGCCCCGAACCAGAGCACGGCGAGGACGACCAGCCCCACCTGCCAGCTCTCCGTGAGGATCTCGGCGTCCAGGAACGTTCCGATCTGCTGGGCGAAAGTGGCCACCAGGATCCCGGCCAGGACCATCACGATCGGGCCCGGCCACCAGGCCACGAACCCGGCGAAGAACCCCCAGAACGGTCCGAGGGCCTTGTGGGTCCACACGTAGAGGGAGCCCTCTTCGGGGAACATCCGGCCCAGGTGGGCGGTGACGAAGGCCCCGGTGATCAGGAAGGTCAGGAAGGCGACGACCCAGTAGATGAACAGCGACGGGCCCGCGAACTGCAGCGACGCGGAGTTGACGATGAACAGAACGATGCCGACGAAGATGACGACCAGATCGAAGGCGCCCAGGGTCCTGGCCACCAGAACGGGCGCAACCTGCTCGGAGACCATGACCCGCTCTTCGCGCGCGGTTGCCATCGCACCACCTCCCCTCTCCAGGTCAGGGGCGGCGCCAGGGGCAGCCTCCCCCGAACGGCCGATGCTAGCGGGAGTCTAGGCCCGCTCGCCCCAGGAGTCCACTCGGGTATTTCCGGACCAGGGCGTCAGGGCAACGAAGCAGCGCTAGTACATCTCGAGGTATTCCTCGGTCTCCCAGTCCGAGACGTGGTCGTGGAACCGGGAGAGCTCGTACCGCCGCATGGTGGTGTAGGCGGAGAGGAACTCCTCGCCGAAAAACTCCTTGCACATCGGCTCCGATTCCAGCTCCGACAGCGACTCTTCCAGCGAGGTGGGCAGCGGATCCAGGGCCGGATCCTCCTCCGCGGGTTCCCCCGGTTTCGAGGGTGGCGGCGGGGACGTCCCCTCCTCCACCCCTCTGAGCCCGGCGGCCAGCATGGCCGCGCCCACGAGGTAGGGGTTCGACATCGCCGTGGGAGCCCTGTTCTCCACATGCTTGCTCTCCGGGCTCCCGCCCTTGACCCGAAGAAGGGCGGACCGATCCTCGAATCCCCACGAGATGTTGGTCGGGCTGAACGTGTGCTTGCGCCGGCGGCGGAGGCAGTTGACGGTCGGCGCCATCAGGGCATCGGTGGCCTTGGCGTAGTGGAGGAGGCCGCCGATGAATCGCCTCCCTACGTCGCTCAGCCCTTGCGGGTCGTCGGGATCGCCGAAGACATTCTTCCCGTCGTCCGCGTCGACCAGGGACATGTGGGTGTGGCACCCGTTCCCGGACTGGCCGGTGAAGGGCTTGGACATGAAGGTGGCCAGGTAGCCGTCCTGCTTGGCGATCTCCTTGACCCCGTTCTTGAAGGTGTACGCGTCGTCTGGCCCGGCCAGGGACCGACCCGGCTCGAAGTTGATCTCCCACTGGGAGCCGCCGTACTCGCAGTTGGCGGTGATGATGTCCACCCCGATCTGTGGCATCAGGTCGACGATCCGCTCGATGGTGGGGACCCACGTGTTCCGAACGGTGTTGAAGATGTGGTAGCCGGAGAAGAGCTGCTCCTTGGTCTCCGCGTCCAGCAGGTAGAACTCGAACTCCGATCCCATCACCGGCTCGAACCCCATGGACCGGCACCGGTCCAGGACGCGACGGAACACCGCTCGGGGCGTCGCCTCCAGCGATCGACCGTCGTACCAGCGAGCGTCGCAGATGAACCTCCCGGTGGCCTCCGCCCACGGCACCACCGCGGCCGTCTCCGGGTCGGGGAACAGGAGCTGGTCCCCGTACCCGACCTCCTCGTTGTACAGGGTGCCCCCGACCACGTCGGAGCGGGTGTCCAGCACGCTGGCGCCGCCGTACATGTTCACCCCGCGCTCCGCATACCCATGCGCATGCTCGATCGGGATGAGCTTGGATCGGGACGTCCCGTGCATGTCCGGGAGCTCGAACCGAACCCGCTTGATCCCTTTCCCGGTCCACTCCTCCAGGATCCCGCCGATCTGTGCCATGGCCCCTCCTGTTCGACGGCCAGCATTCTGCCACGGGCGCGCCGGCTGCCCGAAGCGTCGAGGCAGCGGCTACGCCACCCGGAGAACCACCTTCCCGAAGTGCTGCCGGTCCTCGATCATCCGGTGAGCCCGAGCGACGTCCTCCAGCGGCACCACGGCGCCGACCACCGGACGGAGGAGGCCCCGGCGGGCCATGCCCAGGACCTCGTGGAACTCGGCCACGCCCCCGAGGTAGACGCCGGCGATCCGCCGCTCACCGAGGAAGAGCCAGGGAAGGTCCAGGGGCACGGTCGACCCCGCGGTGTCCCCGGCGGAGGCGATCAGCCCGCCGGGACGGAGGACCCGCCGGGTGGCCTCCCACACGCCTCCCCCCAGCGGATCGACCACGACGTCGACGCCGCCGATGTCACCCAGGACCCGGCCGGCCACCTCCTGCGGGGTTCCTGCGTACACGTCCGTGGGGCCCACCGCCTCGAGCCGGTCGGCCTTCGCCGGATCGGACGTCGCCGCAGCCACCCGGGCCCCCAGAGCTCTGGCCACCTGCACCGCGGCCACGCCGAGCCCGCCGGTGGCTCCCCAAACCAGCACGTCGGTGGCGGGAGAGACCGCCCCGGCCAGGCCGTGCCACGCCGTCACGAACGTGAGGGGGAAAGCCGCGGCCTCCTCGTCCGACCATCCCTCGGGGACATCGAAGAGGTTTCCCTCCGGGACGGCCACGAGCTCGGCATAGCCCCCCTGGATCTCGACGCCGAGGACCTTGTGGCCGGGGCAGATGCTGTCTCGCCCGGACCGGCACCGGTGGCACCGGCCGCAGGAGATCCCGGGGTGGACCAGCACGCGGCGGCCCGTATCCGCGACCGTGCCGGCCACGTCGGAGCCGCACACGTGGGGGAATGGCCCGGCCCGGTCCAGGCCCTTGCGGACCCACACGTCGAGGTAGTTGATCGCGCACGCCGCCACACGGACGAGCACCTCGCCGGGAGCCGGAACCGGGTCGGGGAAGTCCGGGTCGACCCGCAGCTCAGCCCCCGGCTGGTCGAGGACCACGGCCCGCATGCGGGGCTACTCGGTGGACATGAACACGTTCTTCAGCTCGGTGTAGTGCCGCAGCACCTCATGGCCGAGCTCCCGGCCCATCCCCGACTGCTTGAATCCGCCGAATGGTGTGGTGACCCGAACCGACGTGTTTGAGTTGATGGAGATCGTCCCGGTCTCGACTGCTCGGGCGACGCGGAGGGCACGGGCGCCGTCGCGGGTCCAGATCGATCCCGACAGACCGTAGATCGTGTCGTTGGCGATCCGGATCGCTTCCGCCTCGTCCTCGAACGGAATGACCGCGGCCACCGGACCGAAGATCTCCTCGCGCGCCGCCCGGTCGTCGTTGGAGACGGGCGACAGCACCGTCGGCGGGAACCAGAACCCGGGACCCTCGGGAGCCGAGCCCCGGAACGCCACCGGGGCACCGTCCTCGACGTAGGAAGCGACCTTGTCCCGCTGATCCGCCGAGATGAGCGGTCCCATCTGCGTGTCGTCGGCCAGCGGGTCGCCCACCTGCAACGCCCCGACCGCCTTCTCGAAGGCTTCCATGAACCGATCCACCGCCGACCGCTCGACCAGGATGCGGGACCGGGCGCAGCAATCCTGTCCTGCGTTGCCGAACACCGCCAGGGGGGCAGAGAGAGCGGCCTGTTCGATGTCGGCGTCGGCGAAGATGACGTTCGCGGACTTGCCGCCCAGCTCGAGGGTCACCCGCTTGATCGACGCCGAGGCGAGCTCGCCGATCCGCCTTCCCACCTCCGTGGAACCGGTGAAGGCGACCTTGGCGATATCCGGATGCCGCACCATCCGCTCGCCCACGATCCGGCCCGGGCCCACCACCACGTTGAGCACACCTTCGGGAAGGGCGGCTTCCCCGGCGATGCGTTCCAGCTCCAGTGCCGTCAGCGGCGTCAGCTCCGCCGGCTTCAACACCGCCGTGTTCCCTGCCGCCAGCGCGGGGGCCACCTTCCACGAGGCCAGCATGAGCGGGAAGTTCCACGGAACGATGAGCCCCACCACCCCCAACGGCTCGCGGAACGTCATGTCGACGCCTCCGGCCACCGGGATCGTCTCTCCATAGAGACGTTCTGGAGCCCCCGCGTAGTACTGGAATGCCTGGACGACCATCCCGATCTCGCCCCGGGCGTCGCCGATCGGCTTGCCCACGTTCCTGGCCTCGAGCCTGGCCAGATCGTCGGCGCGCTCCTCTATCGACGTCGCCAGCCGGCGCAACATCGCCGCTCGCTCGGCGGGCGGGAGCGCCCGCCAGCCGGGGAACGCAGCCCTGGCCCTGGCAATGGCTTCGTCGGCGTCCTCCACTCCGGCCTTGGGCACCTCCGCCATGGTCGCCTCGGTGGCCGGTTCCGTGACCTTCAGAAGATCCGCCGTGCCCGCACCCATCTCCTCCACCTCCACTCTCGTGGCTCCCGTGGTCGCTCTCCCAAGATGCTATAAGTTCTCGGCTGAGGCCGAGGGGAGGACCCAGTGGAACCCTGGGTGGACATCGACGCGTCGAACGTTCTCCATCTCGAGTTCGATCGTCGGTACCCGGTCGTCGTCCGCGGTCGAGGCGTGTGGGTGGAGGACACCGCCGGCCGCCGCTACCTCGATGCCATGAGCGGGGGGTCGATGGCGGCAACGCTCGGTCACGGCCGGCGCGACATCATCGAGGCGGCCAGGAGACAGGCCGAACGCCTGCCGTTCGTTCACAACGAGTGGCTCACCAACCCCGTTCAGGAGCGTCTGGCCAGTGAGCTGGTCGAGGTTGCACCGGAGGGCTTCAGCCGCGTTCGGTTCGTCACCAGCGGTAGCGAGGCCAACGAGATGGCCATCCAGCTGGCCCGGAGCTACCACGTCGAACGGGGGGAACCCCGGCGCTGGCAGGTCATCTCGCCGGCCCAGGCCTATCACGGCCCGACCATGGCCACCCTGGCCCTGACGGGACGCTCCGGTCTCCAGGGGGCGTTCGGCCCGTACCTCCCGAGCTACGCGCACATCCCCCCGAGCACGTGGCGATTCGATCCGACCGGGGCGGACGCCCTCGCAGCCCTGGACCGAGCCCTGGACGAGGCAGGGCCGGACACGGTCTCCGCGTTCTTCTGCGAGCCGATCAGTGCCGCGGCCCTGCCCGCCTATACACCGCCCCGGCGATTCTGGGAAGGGCTGGCCGAGCGGCGGGACCGGCACGGCTTTCTGATCTGCTTCGACGAGGTCGTCACCGGGATGGGACGAACGGGACGCTGGTTCGCGGGGGATGGGACGCCGCTGGTACCGGACATCATCGCCACCGCAAAGGGGCTGGGAGCAGGATACGCGGCCATCGGCGCCGTGCTGTGCCGGGACCATGTGTACAAGACGTTCGCCCAGGGGTCGCGGCGGTTCACGCTGGGACACACCTGGGACGGCGCTCCCCTGTCCTGCGCGGTGGGCCTGGCCGTCCTCGAGGCGATGCGATCGGAGGGCCTGATCGACCGGGTCCGGGAGCGGGGCCCGCGGCTGCGCGACGAGCTGACCGCCGCCCTGGAGGGGGTGCCCATGGTCCGCGAGGTCCGCGGGCATGGCTTCCTGCTCGGCGTGTCGTTCGTCGACCCTCGCGACGGCAACTCCTTCCTCCCGCCCGACCTTCGGGTGGCCGGCCGGATCGACGCGACGGCGTTCGAGCGTGGACTGATCACCCTGTCGACCCAACCGACCAGGGACGGGTGGGCAGGCGACCAGACGCTGTTCGCCCCCCCGTTCACCACATCCGACGAGGAGCTCCAGGAGATGACGTCGCGCTTCGCCGAGGCCGTGCGGGTGGTGGCCGGCCAGGTGGAATCCGAGCTGGCCACGCTCCAGCCGGCATCGCCCCTTCGTGAGAGAGAGGCCGGATGACCGCCCGGGGCCCGGACACGCGGGTGCTCGTCGTCCAGAACGAGGGTGCCTCCCCAGGGGGCCTGATCAACGAATGGCTGGAGGAGCAGAAGGCTCGGGTCGAGGTGCTTCGCATCGATCTCGAGGACGGGGACGTGGATCCCCGTGACTACGACCTCATCGTCCCTCTGGGCTCGGAGTTCGCCGCCTACGAGGAGGCGCGGCCCTTCGTTCGGCGATCGAAGGTCCTCCTGGATCGGGCGGTCGAGTCGGATGTCCCGGTGTTGGGGGTCTGCTTCGGTGGTCAGCTCCTGGCCTCCGTCCTCGGCGGCCGGGCGTTCCGCGCCACCGAGGCGGAGATCGGATGGATCCCAGTGCGCACCCGGGACCCCGAGCTGGTGTCCGAAGGTCCGTGGTTCCAGTGGCACTTCGACAGCTTCTCGACCCCGCCGGGGGCCACGTTGATCGCCGAGACCGACGCCGGGCCCCAGGCCTTCGTCGCCGGGCGGCACCTCGGCGTGCAGTTCCATCCCGAGGTCACCCCCGAGATCATGGAAGGTTGGGTCCGCCGCTACCGCCATGAGCTCGATGAGGAGGGCGTCGACCCGGATGCGTTGCTGGACGAGACGCACCGCCGCGCCGCGAGCAGTCGAGCCTCCTCCCTCCGTCTCCTCCGCCGGTACATCGACACCATCGCTCCCACGAGCTCGGAGCGTGCGCGTGAGCGCTGAGAACGCCACGATCCGATCGGAGGCCACGTCTCTGTTCCCTCGCCAGCTCGATCTGGAGTACCCGAACATCGAGCGCGGTGAGGGGGTATGGCTGTACGCGGCGGACGGGCGAGCGATCCTCGATGCGTGTTCGGGTGGGGCCATGGTCACCTGTCTCGGGTACGGCGTGCCGGAGGTGGTCGCCGCGGCCTCCGAGCAGGCCGAGCGCATCTCGTACATGTACGCCCACCACTTCACCAACGAGCCCCAGGAGCGCCTGGCCGCCCGATTGATACAAGAGGTCGCTCCGGAGATGGCCCGGGTCCGGTTCGTGTCCGGCGGGTCCGAGGCGAACGAGACGGCGCTCAGGCTGGCCAGGACCTACCACGTCGAGCGGGGTCAGGCCGATCGGTGGCGGGTGATCTCCCCGGCCCAGGCGTACCACGGCTCGACCTTGGGGACACTCGGGCTGACCGGCCGGCGCGCGCTCCAGGAGCCGCACACGCCGTACCTAGCCGATCACGCGCACATCCCTCCGGCCACGTGGCGGTTCGATCCGAGCGGCCAGGCGGCCCTGGATGAGCTGGACCGAGTGCTGGACGAGGTTGGCCCCGAGACGGTCGCCGCGTACGTCTGCGAGCCCATCAGCGCGGCGGCCCTGCCGGCGTACTCACCCCCGGAGCGCTTCTGGCATGGCCTGGCGGAACGCCGCGAGGAACACGGCTTCCTGATCTGCTTCGACGAGATCGTGACGGGGATGGGCCGGGTGGGGAGCTGGCTGGCCGCCCATCAGCTGCCCATCGAGCCCGACATCGTGACCCTGGGGAAGGGGCTGGGCGGGGGGTACGCTCCGCTCGGCGCCGTGCTGTGCCGGCAGCACGTCCACGACGCCCTGGCCCAGGGCTCGCGTGAGTTCGATCTGGGCCACACCTGGGACGGCGCACCGCTTCCCTGCGCCGTGGGCCTGGCCGTCCTCGACCTCCTGATGGAGCGACAGCTCGTCGATCGGGTGCGGGAGCGGGGCCCCGGCCTCCGGGACCAGCTCGCGTCGGCGTTGCACGGCCTCGAGATCGTTCGCGAGGTGCGAGGCCGGGGATTCCTGCTCGGCGTGGAGCTCGTCGATCCCCGGGACGGCGAGTCGTTCCTTCCCGACGAGCTCGATGTGGGCGCCCTGGTCGAGCGAACGGCGATCGAGCGAGGCCTGCTCGTGCTCTCCACGCATTCGACCCCCGACGGGTACACCGGCGACCAGGTCGTGCTGGCCCCGCCGTTTGTCAGCACCGACGAGGAGCTGGCGGAGATGGTGCGGCGCTTCGCCGCCACGATCGCGGAGGTGGAGCGGACGGTCAGGCCGAGCCTGAACGGGTCGCCGGGACGGAGCCGATGAGCGACGTCGAGGCAGCGGCCCGGCCCGCGCCGGAGGGAGAGGCGGCACGGCCGGCCGGGGAGGAAGGCTTCGTGCTCTTGGGGATCCCGGACGTGAACGGGTCGATCCGAGGGAAGGCCTTCCGGCCGGCGGCCTTCGAGACCGTGCTCCAGCACGGGACGGTCATGACCGATCTGCTGCTCGGGCTCGACCCGGTCGACACGCCGATCACCGACTACGAACGGTTCGGGATCCGGACCGGTGCCGCCGACCTCCTGGTGCACCCGGACCCCGAGACCCTGCACGATCTTCGGTGGCGTCCCGGCTGGCGGGTCTGCCTGGGGACACCCAGCTGGCCCGACGGCAGCCCCTGCGAATTCGCCCCTCGGGGAGTCCTGCAGCGAGTCCTGGAGGATATGGCCGAGATTGGCTACGAGATCCTGGCCGCCTTCGAGTACGAGATCCGACTGCGCGACGCTGAGGGGGGCTGGCTGTCGAGCGGGATCAGCTACAGCCTGGCCGAGCTGGGGCGCTTCGAGGCCTTCGTGACCGGCCTGGTGCCGGCCCTCGAGGGGCTGGGGGTCGAGCTGGCGGCGGTGCATACCGAGGCCGGGCCGGGTCTGCTGGAGCTGAATCTGCGGCCACGGCGGGGGCTCGGGGCCGCCGACGACGCCACGCTGGTGAAGTTCGCCGCCAAGGAGCTGGCGGCGACGTTAGGGCTTCGAGCGAGCTTCCTCGCCAAGACCGTTCCCGGCGAGGAGGGCTCGAGCGGCCACGTCCACCTGTCGTGCTGGAGCGACGAGCGGAACGCCTTCGCCCCTCCGGATCCGGAGGGGCCACTTCCCCCCCTGGTCGACGCGTCGATCGCCGGCATCATCGACCACCTGGCCGGGGCCTCGCTGCTGCTCAACCCCACCGTGAACTCGTACAAGCGCCTGGTCCCGGGGTGGTTCGCTCCGGTCAACGCGAGCTGGGGAGTGGAGAACCGATCCACCGCCGTCCGGGCCATCCGCTCCAACCGTCCGGAGCTGTGCCGGCTCGAGTGCCGGCGGCCCGGCGCCGACGCCAACCCGTATCTGGCCCTGGCCGCGCTGGTTGCCGCCGCCTCCGACGGGATCCGCCGGGGAGCCCGGCCCCCGCCTCCGGTGGAGGGGGATGCCTACGCGCGCACCGATCTCCCCGAGCTGCCGGGCTCTCTGGAGACCGCGCTGAGAGCATTCCAGGACGATGAGGTGCTGAGGGAGGCCCTGGGAGAGCGGTTCAGCGAGTACTACGTCACTTCCCGGGCCTGGGAGCTCAAGGCGTGGCGGGAGACGGTGACCGACTGGGAGCGCGAGCGCTACGAGCGAGCGGTCTAGGGAGCCGGAATAGCGCCACCCCGATCTCCGTTTCTCCTGGTGATATGGCTCCACTCGATACCCTGGCCTTGCCGCTGCTCCCCCTCACCACCGGGGTGGTCCTCCCGGGGATGGTGGTCACGCTCACCCTGGAGTCGGAGGAGGCCCGCCGGGCCGTGGCCGCGGCGGATGGCACGGATTCGGAGCTACTCCTGGTTCCGAGGGTCGGCCAGCGGTACGCCGGCGTGGGAACCGTAGCCCGGGTCGAGGATGTCGGCCAGCTCCAGAACGGCATGGAAGCCCTGGTGATCCGGGGCCTCCACCGGGCGGTGGTCGGGGTGGGCGTTCCCGGGACCGGCGACGCGACGTGGGTCCAGGTCGAGCCGGTCCTCGATCCGGACCCGCCGTCGCCCCGGGCCGAGGAGCTGGCCCGGGAGTACCGGGCCACGGTGGAGAACCTGGTCGAGGCCCGGGGCCTGCCCCAGATCGCCGAGTTCCTCCGGGGCATCCGGGAGCCGGGCCAGATCGCGGACGTCTCGGGCTATTCGCCCGAGCTCACCTTCGAGCAGAAGGTCGAGGTTCTGGAGACGCTCGACGTGGAAGAGCGCCTGGAGAAGGTCCTGGCCTGGGCCAGGGACGCCCTGGCCGAGGAGAGCCTCAAGGACAAGATCCGGAGCGAGGTCCGGGACGGGATGGAGAAGAGCCAGCGGGAGTTCCTCCTCCGCCAGCAGATGGAGGCCATCAGGAAGGAGCTGGGCGAGGACTCCGAGGAGAGCGTGGTCGAGGAGTACCGGACGAAGATCGAGAGTTCGGGGATGCCCGAAGCGGTCCGGAAGGAGGCCGAGCGGGAGCTGGGCCGCCTGGAGCGGATGTCCGAGCAGTCCCCGGAATACGGCTGGATCCGGACCTACCTGGACTGGATGACCGAGCTGCCGTGGGACGTCCGGACCGAGGACAACCTGGACATCGCCCAGGCCCGGACGATCCTGGACGAGGATCACACCGGCCTCGAGGACGTGAAGGAGCGGATCATCGAGTACCTGGCCGTCCGCAAGCTGCGCCAGGAGCGGGGGCTCGGTCCCGAGGGCGGACGGGGGTCGGGGGCCATCCTGACGCTCGTCGGCCCGCCCGGTGTGGGCAAGACCTCGCTGGGCGAATCCGTGGCCCGGGCCCTGGGCCGGAAGTTCGTCCGCGTGTCGCTGGGCGGCATTCACGACGAGGCCGAGGTCCGGGGCCACCGTCGCACCTACGTCGGGGCGCTTCCCGGGCGGATCGTCCGCGGCCTGAAGGAGGCCGGGACGAAGAATCCCGTGTTCATGCTGGACGAGATCGACAAGGTCGGCGCGGACTGGCGAGGCGATCCGTCGAGCGCGCTGCTCGAGGTCCTGGACCCCGCCCAGAATCACACCTTCCGGGACCACTACCTGGAGGTCGACCTCGACCTGTCCGAGGTCCTGTTCATCGCCACCGGGAACGTGGCCGAGAGCATCCCCGGTCCGCTCCTGGACCGCATGGAGGTCATCCGGCTGGACGGCTACACCGAGGACGAGAAGGTGGCCATCGCTCGGGTCCACCTGCTCCGCCGGCAGGAGGAGCGGAACGGCCTCCGGCCGGAGGAAGTCGAGATCACCGACGCCGCCCTGCGAATGGTCGTCGGCGACTACACCCGGGAGGCCGGCGTCCGGAACCTCGAGCGGGAGCTCGGCAAGCTGCTCCGGAAGGTGGCCACCGGGCTGACCTCGGGGAAGGCCACCGCCCCGGTGACCGTCGACCACGACCGGATCCGCGAGTACCTCGGTCGACAGAAGTTCTTCTTCGAGGCCGCCGAGCGGACCAGCGTCCCCGGCGTGGCGACGGGGCTGGCGGTGACCGGAACCGGGGGCGACGTCCTGTTCGTGGAGGCCACCCGGATGGAGGGCGAGGGCGAAGACCTCACCCTCACCGGGCAGCTCGGCGACGTGATGAAGGAATCGGTCAGGATCGCCCTGAGCTATGTCCGGTCCCACGCCGAGCCCTTGGGGATCGACCCGACCGCCCTTCGAGGGCGGTTCCACGTCCACGTCCCCGCGGGCGCGGTGCCCAAGGACGGCCCCTCCGCCGGCGTGGCCATGGTTACGGCGCTGGCCTCGCTGATGGCCGACCGGCCGGTGAAGAGCACGGTCGGGATGACCGGCGAGGTCACCCTCCAGGGCAGGGTCCTGCCCATCGGCGGGGTGAAGCAGAAGGTGCTGGCCGCTCACCGAGCCGGGCTCAAGGAGGTCATCCTCCCCAAGCGGAACGAGGGCGACCTGGACGACGTGCCCGACCAGGTGCGGGAGGAGATGACGTTCCACGCGGTGGAGACCATCGACGACGTCCTTTTCGTGGCGCTGTCGGAGCTCGCCGCTGAGTCCTCCGAAGCCGCCTGAGCTTCCATCCCGCGGATTCCTTCCAGGTTTGCGCCCGGGGGCCCCGCGGGTGTAGGACGAGGCCACACCTACCTGAGGAGGGACCATGCGCCGGACGGCCGTCCTGCTGTCGCTCATCGGTCTGATCGCCCTGGCCAGCTCGCCGGCCGGTGCCATCGTGTACGGCCAGCCCGACGGGAACCGGCATCCGAACGTGGGGACGCTGGTTATCGACATCGACGGCGAGAAGTTCAGCATCTGCTCCGGCACGTTGATCGCCCCCGCAGTCTTCCTGACCGCATCGCATTGCACGGCCTTCCTCGAGCCGGAGTTCGGAACGAACCGGGTCTGGGTCTCATTCGACCCCGTGTTCGATCCGGAGACCGCCCGGCTCTTCCCCGGAACGGCTCACACGCACCCCGAGTTCGGGTTCTCCGGGCCCGATGGGTTCTCGGATCCGCACGACATCGCGGTCGTCGTCCTCGATCAGGCTCCCCGCATCACCCCGGCCCAATTGCCCACGGAGGGGCTGCTGGACCAGCTGAAGGCCAGCGGCGACCTGGACGACCAGACGTTCACCGCCGTCGGGTACGGGACCGTCCGGGAGACCCGGACGAAGGCTCACCAGAGCATCCTGGACAACCTGGAGCGGCGGTTCGGCCTCCAGCACATGAACGCGCTTCGGCCCTTCTGGCTTCAGCTGACCATGAACCAGGCCACGGGGAACGCGGGGACGTGCTTCGGCGACTCGGGCGGTCCTCACTTCCTGGGCGGAGAGACCTCGAACCTCGTGGTGTCGATCACGGTGACCGGCGATCGGTGGTGCAAGGCGACCGACACCACGTACCGCGTTGACACCGAGTCGGCCAGGGCGTTCCTGGACGACTTCGTGACGCTGCCCTGACGGTCCCGCCGGGCGGGTGCCGCCCGCCGTCAGTCGAACAGGTCTCGGGAGGCCATCCGGAGGTCGTCCACGCCCTGAAGCTCGTCGTCGTAGAGGGGGAGGACGGCCCGGACCTGGTCGCCGAACGTCTCCCGGATCTCCCCGAGATAGCCTTTCTGCATCTCGACCCGATTCCTGACGAACTCAGGGAGCTGGCCGTCCCCGGCCTCGATGACCTGGTTCACGACCACACCCCCCACCGGGATCCCGAACTCCGTGAACCACGAGATGAACCGCTTGATCACGGCGATGGGCAGGGCCTCGGGGAGGGTGACGAAGAAGAATGCGGTCTTCTCCGGGTCGGTGAGCAGCTCCTTCGCGTGGCCGATCCGCTCCTGGAAGTCGACCAGGTACTGCATCAGCGGGTCCTCCTCCTTCTTCTTGGAGAAGGAGAGGAGCTCCCGAAGCGACTGTGCCTCCTCCCGGGACTTCATCATCTTGTTGACCCACAGCCCGTAGACCTTCGACATCCCCAAGAGGCGGCGGGCGTTGGCCGTCGGCGCCGTGTCGAACACGTACACGTCGTACTCATCCTTGAACATCAGCTCGACCATGTTCTCGAACATGGCCGACTCCTCGAACGCCGGGTTCATGGTTGCCGCTTCGACGAACTCGCCGGCCTCCTTGGAAGAGATCTCGGCGAACTTCAGGAACCACTGGACCTTTTCCTTGATCTCCTTCTTCGACCGCTCGATGGCCTCCTTGGTGTCGATCTCCAGCGCCCACAGGTTCTCCACCCCGTTCACCGGGGTGAGTTTGCCGAACACGTCCTGGTCGAGGAGGCCGGACAGGCTATGGACGGGGTTGGTGGAAGCCAGAAGGGTCCGCCGACCCTGGCCGGCCAGCCACGCCGCGGTGACCCCTGCCATGGTGGTCTTGCCGACGCCACCCTTCCCCCCGAAGAAGACATACTTCATCCCCGGGTGCCCCTGGAGGAACCCCTCCATCGACGTGGTGATCAGCGTGTCCCGTTCCGCCACGGCCATGTCAGCCCTCCCCGTACATCCGGGCGGCCACCCGTTCGATCATCTCCATCCCGGTGACGTCCCGCTCCATCTCCGGGACCCGGGCCAGGATCTGCTCCCCGAAGGTCTGATCGATCTTGGCCAGATACTTCCGCTGCATCTCGATCCGGTTCTTGAGGTACGGCGGCACCTCGCCATCCAGAAGATCCTCCGGGATGACTCGGTTGACCACGTACCCGCCGATGGGGACGTTGAACGCGGCGAACAGCTCGGCAGCCTTGGCCGTGTCGAGGAGGATCATCTCCTCCGGGATCACCACGAAGAAGAAGGCGGTCTTCTGCCGGTCGGTCAGGATCGACGATGCCGTGTTGATCCGGTCCCGGATGAACCGGAGCTCCTCCAGGATCTTGTCCTCCTCGACCTCCTTCTCTCGCCGGACCCGGGCCACCATCTCCTGGTGCTCCTGCATCTCCTCGCGGAGCTTTGTGATCCGGGTGATCCACTCGTCGTACACCTTGGCCATCGACAGGTAGTACAGCGCGTGACCCAGGGGAACCAGGTCGTAGATGTAGTAGTCGTAATCGCCCTGGTTGACGATGTCGACCACGGAGTCGAAGATCGCCGACTCCTCCATGGCCGGCTCCGATGAGGCCGCGGCGATGTAATCCTCGATCTCCTCCGGGACCTCCTCCATCCCGTACATGTCCCGGATCTTCTGGCGGATCTCGTCCTGGTACTCCTTGATGTGCTGGTCGGCGTCGATCTCCTGGGCCCACAGGTTGTCACCGACCTTGACCGGTCCCTTGCCGAAGATGTCCTTCTGAAAGATGTCGGACAGGCTGGCCTGGGGATCGACGGAGAAGACCAGGACCTTGTGGCCCTGCCGAGCCAGCCAATGGCCGGTGGCCGCGGAGAACGTGGTCTTGCCCAGACCGCCCTTCCCTCCGAACATCACGTACCGGCGCTCCGGATGGTCTCGGAACGCCTGGGCCAGCGAACCGGCTCCCGTCTGCGGCTGTGTGGCCCGAGCCATCAGAACATCGCGTCGGTGACGTCCTTCTCCCGCAGCATCCTCCGCTTCCACGTGGAGACCTGCGGCACGACGTACGGGAGCAGGCGCATCGAGTAGTAGGGCGGCAGGATCGGCACCCCCAGCATGTCGCCCATCGTCACCAGGATGAACAGGTGCTCCATGCTGGCCCGGGTCCGAAGGGCGTACCGGGTCATGTCGTGGGCGGCCATCCCGTAGGTGACCTGTTTGACTTTGCCCATGAACCCCCGGAGACCCTTCGGCTTTTCCTCCCCGTCCGGTTCGCCGGGGCTCGTGGTGTCCTCAGCCATCGGTCCTCCTTCCGCCGCCTACATCCCGTGCAGGTCGTATTCGTGCTCCTCGTGGAACTCCCGCTCCCGAAGCACCCGGCGCTTCCACGTCTCCACGTGGGGCACAACGAACGGCAGGAGACGGAGCGAGTAGTAGGGCGGGAGCACCGGCACGCCGATCATGTCGCCCACGGTGACCGCCATGAACAGGGACTCCAGGTTGGCTCGGGCCTCCATGGCATGCCGGACGAACTCGTAGCCGGTCATCCCGAACACGAACTCGCGAACGGCCGCCACGAGCCCTCGTCGCTCCGCGCCCTCGTCCATTGGCCCTCATGCTGAATCTACCCCACGTCGTACCCGCTCCGGGGTCGGACCACGCACCCGGTGTACAGTCGCCGCGATGTCCGACATGCCGGCGACCGGCGTCCTCCTTGTCCTGCTGTTGGTGGTGGTGATGCTGTGGTTCACCCTGGGGACCCAACGGAACATCAAGCGAGGGAACGAGACGCTGCAGTGGCTGCAGGGCGGCCTGCCCCACCTCGGCAGGAGGACCACGATGCGGTGGCTGGGGAGCTCGGCGGTCGTCCTCCGGATCGGCGAGGCCAGAGACCCGTTCCGAGAAGCCGAGGTGGTGGTGGCCCTCCAGCCCCGGGACCTGCCCGTCCTGTGGGCCTTTTCCCGCCGCCGGGGCCGGCGGGATTTCCTGATCCTTCGTGGCTGGCTCCGGAGGGCGCCCGCGTACGAGGTCGAGGCCGGCGACGCTCGTGGATGGACCGGAGAGGACCGCCTGAACCGGCTCGACGCCGAGACATGGCGGGAGGCGAGCTGGGGCGAGGAGCACGTCCGCATGCTCACCAGCGGCGACGCCGAACCAGCCGTCGCCCGGCGGGCTTGGGAGGACCTGGCCGCGGCCTCCGGCGGGGTGTGGCGACTGTCCGTGCGCCGGGAGCATCCCCACCTGGAGATCCACGTCCTCCCTCCGGGCCCGGACGTCCCGGCCGAGCGCCTGGTCCAGACGTTCCGCGACGTCGGCCGGGCGGTCACCGGCCGGCGATGAGCGGGGGGGGCCGCGACGAGCGCGACCCCCACCACTCCTCTCGAAACCGCTAGCCCCTGGCCGCGGGAGCCGGAGCCGGGGCCTCGCCGACGGGCGCCGCCCGGAAGCGCCGGTAGGCCCGAGCGCCGTCGACCGCGATGATCAGGGCCGCCACCACCAGCAGCAGGGCCACCAGAATCATGGCCCAGGCGCCACCGACGGCGATCCCGGACACGCCCTCGGCCGTGGCGATCGTCCGGAACAGGTTGTACGCGGTGACCAGCGACGCCGCGATGGTTGTGACGTACATGAACACCATCGGCAGGCCGGCGTAGGCCGGGTTCTTGCCCACCGAGGCCAGCCACACCGTGACGATCAGGAGGGAGAGCCCGGCCATCAGCTGGTTGGACGCTCCGAACAGCTGCCACAGGTAGACCCATGTACCGGTGAGGACCAGGAGCAGGGCCAGGACCATCGAGATGATCGAGGCCACGTGCTGGTTCTTGAACCCGACCCAGCCCTCGCCCAGCCATTCTCCGAGGGTCACCCGCATCAGCCGGAACACCAGCTGGACCACGGTCAGCACGATGACCACGAACGCCCCGAACCCGAGGGCCGTGCCGAACGTGGTGTCCAGCGCCCCGAAGGTGGCCACGTTGAGGAGGCTCCCCACGCCCGCGGCGAAGGCCCCCGCGCCCGCCGCGCCGGTGATGGCCACGGCGGTCAGGGACAGCAGCCCCAACGTGTTCTCGGAGAACATCCCGCCGCCGCCGACCGGCAGCGCGTCGGTCTCGAACTCGATCTGTCGAGCGGTCCCCACCGACCCGAACAGCGCGTGCCAGCCGGAGATGGCCCCGCAGGCGATGGTCACGAACAGCATGGGCCACAGGGGCTGGAACGCTCCCGTGGTCTGCTCCGGGGCGAACCCGTTGTAGCCCGGGATCAGGAAGCTCCCGTCGGTGGCCCCCTCCACCAGCCCGAGCGGAGCCAGCACGGCCCCGATGGCGGACAGCCCGATGGTCAGGGCGGTGATCCAGAACCCGATGTAGTTCACCGGCTGGGCGAACCGCCAGATCGGTAGGTTCGCCCCCAGGTAGCTGAACACCAGGAGGAACACCCCCCACAGGATGTAGCTGGGGAACACGTTGATCGTCCCCGTGGCCGGATCGAACGTGGCGCTCTCGATCGGCTCCTGAGTCTCGGGGTCGCGGGTGATCCGGGGATCGGCCCCGGTTGGGTCCTGGACACCGTACAGCGGCTCGTCGCCATTCACGGCGTCGTTGATGGTCAGGACCGTTCCGCTGATCGGGCCGGTGCTCCAGTCAGGCGGGAACTCCTCCAGGTTGGCGCCGACCGGGCCGAGGGCCATGGCCAGGAGGGTGACCACCACCACCAGGAGGGTCGTTCCCACGATGCTGGCCTTCCGACGGTAGATCAGCCAGCCGGCCACCAGCCCCATGACGGCCAGCACCACGATCCCGAAGGGCACGTCCGGCCGGGCGGCCAGGATGGCAGCCATGATCCCCACGAAAGCGCCGGCGATCAGGAGCAGGTAGAAGAAGATGAAGACGTACAGGATCCGACGCGTCCGCGATGACACCAGCCGGTGGGCGATGGCCGCCAACGAGTTTCCGTCGTTCCGGACCGCGACCATGATGGCGCTGTAGTCGCTGGCCCACCCGATCAGGCTGACCCCCACCATCAGCCACAGGATCGACGGCACCCAGCCCCACAGCGCGGCCGCCGTGATGACCCCCACGATCGGCCCGGCGGCGGCGATCGATTTGAAGTGATAGCCGTACAGCACAAAGCGGCTGGTCGGGACGAAGTCCACCCCGTCCATGTACATGCGGGCGGGAGTGGCCCGCTGGGCGTCGGCCTGGATGACCCGCCGATCGATCTGCTTCGCGTAGAAGCGGTACGCGATGAAGATCACCACCAACCCGACTACTACGACCCACAGCGAGTTCATGGGCGACCTCCTATCTCGATTCGAGCCTCCCTCTCCCCGGGAACCGCTGGTCCAGCGACACCTCCCTTCAGTTCGATGGAGCGGTGACGTACCGCTCGATCACTCGACGGGCCTCGCCGAGGCCGGCCGCGCCCACGTACTGCTGGTCACCCTGGACGACCACGGCGGGATACCTCCGGAGGCGGTGACGGAAGGCCTTCCACACGCCCTCAACGGAAGCGACGTCGACGATCTTGAACCGCAGCCGGTCGCCGAACCGCTCCCGAAGGTCGTGGACCCAGGCGGAGACGGCGGCGTACTCCTCGCGAAGGTCGTCCGGAAGGGATTCCCGGGCCTGATCCCGGCGCATGGCCTGGCCCAGCCCGGCGTGTCCGAAGGTCAGCTCGCAGTGCTGGCAATGCGCGAACACCGTCGGCGCATAGGTGATGACCTCCACCCTGACCGGCCGCATCGACCGACTCTCCTGGGCCATCTTGCCGAAAGGAATCATACCCCTTGGGCGAAGCCGTCAGAAAGCGGGTCACTCGGGGGAACCCGGCGAACCACGAGCGTCATCCCCTCGACCCGCTCCACCACCACGTGGTCGCCGGCCCGACCCTCCAGCACCCGGGCCGGGTAGGTGCTCCCCCGGATCCGGACGCGGCCCGGCCCCGCCAGCACGCCGCGTTCCCCGACGATACCTTCCGCACCGGCCCGAGGACGCTGCCGGAGGGCCCACCGCCAGATCCGGAATTCGAAGATCTCCACCGCAGCCAGCAGGGTGATCACCACCGCCGACCACGGAAGGTCGAGGAAGACCACGGCCAGCGTTCCACCGATGAGCAGAGCCATGCGGGGAGGGTACCGGGAGCGCGAGCCGGGGACGGGGCGAGACCGGCTAGGGACGGGGCTCGAGACGGACGATCCGGCAGCCGAAGGTGCCACCGGGCGCCTCGTAGGAGATGCGCTCGCCCACGCCTCGCCCCAGGAGGGCGCTCCCCAGCGGCGAGTCTGCGGTCACCGTCCGGACCCCGTCGAGCCGCTCCTCCTTCGATGCGGCCAGGAGGTATGTCTCCTCCTCCTCGTCCTCATCCGGCCGCACGGTGACCAGCACCCCGGGGCCGGCCTGATCGGCGGACGCGGGACGGTCCACGATGTCCGGGTCCTTCAGCAGGGCCTCCAGCTGGCGGATGCGAGCCTCCATCAGCCCCTGCTCGTTCTTGGCCGCGTCGTACTCGGCGTTCTCCCGGATGTCCCCGTGCTCCCGCGCCCCCTGGAGGCGCTCCGCGATCCGCGTCCTTCCCTCGGTCTTCAGCCGGCGGAGCTCGGATAGAAGTCGCTCGAAGGCGTCCCGGGTGAGCACGGAGCTCGGCTCATCGCCGGGGTTCCGCCTGAATATCGGCTCGCTCATGGCCGGTCGAATGTAGCATCGCCGGGGCCCGGGCCACTTGACGATGTGACGCTATCTGTCGTATCGTCCCACACCGCTTCCATGGCCTCCACGATCGAAACCGTTCGTCCGGGGACCCGCGACCGGATCCTCGATTCCGCGTTCTCCGCCGTGGCCACCCACGGCCTGGCCCGGCTGACCGTCGACGACGTGGCCCGCCTGGCCGGGCTGTCCCGGCAGACCGTGTACCGCTACTTCGATTCCAAGGACGCCCTGATCCAGGCGCTGGTGTACCGGGAGGAGGAAACGTTCATCGAAGGGGTGCGGGCGGCGCACGCCCGGCACGACCGCCTGGAGGACGCCATGCGGGAGGCCATCCTGTACTGCCTCACCGCGGCCAGGGAGCACCCCCTCTTGGACCGCCTGCTGGCGTCCGAAGCGGACGCGCTGGTCCCGGTCCTGACCATCCACGGCGGCGGATTGCTCGCCCGGGCCAGGGCCGTGATCGAAGAGCTCGCGGCAGGGTGGGGCCTGCGGAGCGAGCTCGTCCACCGATCCGCCGACGTGTCGGTCCGGGCCATGGTCTCGTACGTTCTGACCCCAAGCGAGGACGATCCCGAGGACATCGCCGGCGAGCTGGCCCGTATCCTCGTGTCCGCGCTCGAGGTTCGAGAGGAGGACGTCCGGTGAGCACCCGTCGATACACCTTGCCGATCGAGCAGACCCAATGGGAGGTTCCTTCCGGGAACACCACGATCTTCAACTGGGGGTACGACGAGACCCGGGACCGGCTCCTCGCGCTGTACGAGAAGGGCAAGGAGAAACAGTGGAACGCCCAGACCCGACTGGACTGGTCGGTCGAGGTGGACCCCACGTCGCCGGCCAACGGGCCCGACTACCACATCCCGATCTACGGCTCGGATACGTGGAACCGGCTGACCGAGGACGAGCGTGCCCAGGTCCGGCATCACATAGGGTCCTGGATGAATTCGCAGTTCCTCCACGGCGAACAGGGCGCGTTGATCTGCGCGGCGAAGATCGTTCAGACCGTCCCCGACGTCGACTCGAAGTTCTACGCCGCCACCCAGGTGATGGACGAGGCCCGACACGTCGAGATGTACGCCCAGTACGTCAACGACAAGCTCGAGCTGGCCTACCCGATCAACAGGGACCTGAAGACGCTCCTCAACCAGGTCATCGCCGACGAGCGGTGGGACATGACCTACCTGGGGATGCAGGTGATCATCGAGGGACTGGCTCTGGCCGCCTTCTCCCTGATCCGGGACTTTTCCGAGGAGCCGCTGGCCAAGGCGATCAACACCTACGTGATGCAGGACGAGGCTCGTCACGTGGCCTTCGGCCGGCTGGCGCTCCGTGACTACTACCCCCAGCTGTCGGAGGCCGAGCGAGACGAGCGGGAGGAGTTCGTGGTCGAGGCCTGCCACCTGATGCGGAACCGGTTCATGGCCCAGGAGGTGTGGGAGCGCATGGGTCTCGACGTCGAGCGGTGCATGGCCTATGTCGAGGAATCGGAGATGACCCAGGAGTTCCGGAAGATGCTGTTCTCCCGGATCGTTCCCACCGTCAAGGACATCGGCCTGTGGGGATCCAAGGTGCGCAAGGCATACGAGGACATGGGCGTGCTCCAGTTCCAGGACGTTGATCCCGACGCCATCTCGGCCCAGGACGAGCGGATGGCCCGGAGGCTCGATACCTCCACCGGTCTGTCCGAGGAGGCTGAAGCGGCGTCGGCGCTGAGCGGGATCGATCCCGGCAGAGCCCTGGAGGTCCAGGAGACTATCCGGCTGGGCGGCCAGGACGACTAGCTCGACGCGGGGCGCGTCTCGATCGAGTAGGAGACCCAGGGACCTCGTTCGGAGCCCAGCTTCTCGTAGAACCGCTGGGCCCGGAGGTTATCCGGTGCCGTCTCCCAGACCATCGCCGCACAGCCTCGCCGACGGCTCTCGGCCGTGGAAGCTCGGAACAGGTCCGCGGCCACCCCGGTGCCCCGGGCAGGCTCGACGACGTAAAGGTCGTACATCACCGCCTCTCGGGCGGCCTCCAGAGTTCCCCACGTGAAGTAGAGGGTGGCGAAGCCGACCAGCTCGCCATCGCGCTCGGCCACGAATACGGTGCCCTCGTCGCCTTCGAGAAGCACATCGATCAATCGGGTGAGGTCCTCGTCTTCCGGCCGAGATCGACCATAGAAGTCGACGATGTACTCCACCATCAGCGGCGTCAGCTGGGGCACGTCCCGCTGTTCAGCCCGCCGGATCGTCCACGGCGCCACCCGGTGATCCTACCGGGCGCCGACCGCTTACCCTCGGTCGACGGCTCGGCAGGGAAGGGTGCTAGGCCCGATGCTTGCCGACGTACCGACGGCCCCGACGTCGACGCTCGGGTGGGAGCTGGTCCCACATGTCCCGGTTAGCGGCCGTCTGGTCGCCGGAAGGGAAGACGGCCGGCTGCTCGTAGTCCGACCGCCCCGTCTGGTCGCCCGAAACGAACACGGCGGGCTGCTCGTACTCCGACCGCCTCGCGGTGAGTCCGTTGCCGTTGTCCACGGGCACGGGTTGAGGAGCGACCGGCCTCGCCCCCCGACCGAAGGCCCACGTCTGGCCGGAATCGAACCGGAATGTATCCGCCTGCTTCGCCATGGCGACCTCCTCGTCGGCGTCATCCCGATGGGTATCGGCGGCGCAGCATCGGTTCTGCAGTCGGTCGACCGGCCTAGGTCAGCGGGCGATGGAGGCCGCAGGCTCCAGGCCGACGGGCGAGGGGAGGCGAACCGTGAACGTGGCTCCCCCGCCGGGCGGAGAGGCGACCGAGATCTCGCCTCCCATCGCCCTGACCAGCGACGCGGCGATGGACAGCCCGAGGCCCGCTCCGCCGGATGTTCCCGTGCGGGCCTCATGCCCCCGGTACAGGCGGTCGAAGACGTGGGGAAGCTCCTCCGGAGGGATCCCGGGGCCGGTATCGGCCACGGCGATCTCCACGCCGTCGAGCGCCCTTCGACCCGAGATCCGGATCAGCGCGTCGTCTCCGCCGTGACGAACGGCGTTGGTGACCAGGTTGGTCAGGACCTGGAGGAGGCGGTCGGGATCGGCCCGAGCGTACAAACCTGGTTCCACCTCTACCCGGTGCTCTCTCCGGGCCAGCAGCATCCCCCGGAGGAGGGCCTCGCGCACCACCAGCTCCACCTCGACGGGCTCCTGCCGGAGGGGCATTCCCTCGTCCAGACGGGCCAGGAGCAACAGGTCGTCCACGATCCGGCGCATCCGTTCCAGCTCCTCGGTGGCCAGGGCCAGGGAGCGCCGACCCTCGGCGTCGCGGAGCCCGTCCTCGAGGAGCTCGAGCTGGCCCCGAGCCACCTGAAGCGGCGTCCGGAGCTCGTGCGACGCGTCGGAGAGGAATCGGCGCTGCGAGGCGAACGCCTCCTCCAGTCGGCCCAGCATCCCATCGAACGCTCGGGCCAGGCGGCCCACCTCGTCGTCGGAGGCCGTGGGGCCGACCCGGCGGGACAGGTCCCCGGTGCGGTGGATGGCTTCGACCTCTTGGGCCATCCGCCCGAGCGGCCGCAGTGTTCGGCGAACGGTCAGCACGCCGAGGGCCGTGGCGAAGATCAAGCCCAGCACGCTGGCCCATCCGATGCCCACCACCAGGCCGGCCAGCGTGCCGCGCTCCTCGGCTCGGGACGCGGCCACGACCAGGGTCCCCGACTGGGTCCCGTCGAGAAGGAGCGGCACGGTCAGGGCCCGGACCTCTCCCCCCGGCCCGTCGACGTCCCACCAGCGCGGCCGGGTCGCCACCAGCAGGTCATCCGCCGCGGCGATACCGCTCAGGTCGAGGCCCCCGCTGCTGCGAAGGACTTCCCGCCCGATCCGGACCGCGACGACCTGATCCTGCGGGAAGGCGGTGGCCCGGAGCCACGATCGGGTCTCTTCGATCAGAGCAGAGCCCTCGCCGATCCGCGCTCCGGGGCCCCTTCGGAACGCGTCCACCACCGCGGTCAATCGTTCGTCCAGGGCGAAGGCCAGCTCGTTCCTGGTGAGCTGGGTGGCCAGCGCGGCCACCACCAGCAGGGTGGCCGCCACCAGGAGGGCGTAGGTCAGGCCCAGCCGGGCCGCCAGGGGCAACGCTCGCCGCGGCCGATCAGTCGTCGCCACCGCCGGATCCCGAGGAACCGGACGAGCCGGAGGATCCCGAGCCGGAGGACCCGGAACCGCTCGAATCCGAGCCGGAACCGGGCGACCCCGATCCGCTCGAATCCGAGCCGGACGATCCGGAGCCCGACGAGTCCGAGCCGGGCCCCGAGTTGTCGACACCGCCGTCGTCGCCCTCCTCGCCTTGGTGGTCGTCGTAGTCCTCGACCGATCCCTCGGCCACGTCGTGCTCGATGTCCTCGATCTCCAGCTCGGCCGGAGCCGGGACGTTGCCGCCCCCGGCCGTTCCCGTCGCCCCTTCCGGGAGGCGGGGGGAGGTCACCAGGATGACCGGCTTGGGGACCGCCGCGTCGGACGAGCGGCCGGCCGAGCCGAACAGCACCGCGGCGAAGAACACGGCGGCCGCGACCAGCGCTCCGGCGGCCGCCCTCATGCCGCCGTCCCGGGGACGAACCGGTATCCCGATCCGCGCACCGTCTCGATCGTGCCCGAACCGACCTTCCTCCGGAGCGCGGCCACATACACGTCGACCACGTTGGACCCGGGATCGAAGTCGAGGCCCCACACGTGATCGAGGAGCTGGGCCCGTGACAGGACCTGGCCGGGATGACGCATGAACGTGGCCAGCAGCTCGAGCTCGCGGGCCGACAACGCCACCTCCCGCCCGTTCAGCACCGCCCGATGCGAGGCCAGATCCAGCGTCAAGGGGCCGGCTTTCAACACCCCACCCTGATCCTCGGCCCACCGCAACCGGGCTCGGATCCGAGCGGCCAGCTCGTCGACGGAGAACGGCTTGGTGATGTAGTCGTCCGCCCCCGCGTCGAGGCCGCTGACCCGGGAGCCGGTGTCGTCCAGTGCCGTCACGGCGATCACCGGCAGCCTTGGCTTGGCCGCTCGGAGGTCCTCCAGGACGTCCAGTCCCTGTCGCCCGGGTAGGAGGAGATCGAGAAGGACGAGGTCGACATCGAGCTTGCGGGCCAGGTCGAGGCCCGCGGTTCCGTCGGGGGCCGATGACACGACGAACCCGCGAGCGCCGAGTCCTCGCTCAACGATCTCACGGATGCGGGCATCGTCTTCGATCAGCAGCACGTGGGCCATGCGGTCACGTCTCCTCCAGCAAGCGTACCGCCAGCGCCACGCGGCGACGGATCTCCGCCGGCCAGGCCGGGTCGAGGACCCGAAAGGGCCCCGCGGCCAGGAGGAGCATGCACAGGGCCTCCCGCCAGGCTATGGCCCGTGGCGGAACGTCCAACTCGTGGGTGAAGGCGGGCCGGATCAGACTCCGGTACGCCACCAGCCGGTCGGAGGCAGATGGGACCGCCAGGGCGAGGGCCAGCAGGTGCGCGCAGAAGTTCGCCGCATCCAGGACCGGATCCCCCCGGCCGACATCGTCCAGGTCGATCAGACCGAGCTCGAACCCGTCGCCGACGAAGATCTGTGCCTCGTAGAGGTCCCCATGGACGACCGAGGGGGGGACGTGGTCCCGCTGGGCGAGCATCTGGATCTCGGCCCGCAGGCGCTCGGCGGCCGGAGCCACATCCGGTACGAGCCGGGCCACGAGGTCCGCGGCCGGCCCGGCCAGAGCGGCAGGGGTGGGGCGCGGCCCCAGGGACTCGAGGTCCGCCGTTTCCTCCGCGACGACCATCCCGCCGGGGAGGGCCGCGATCCGGGTCGGCGACGGCAGGGAGCTCCCGCTGACCAGGAGCTGTCGAAGGGATCGACCACGCAGCGCGGGGAACAGGAGGCCATCGCGGCCCAGGCGTCCCGCCGGCAGCGCCAGCGGGATCCGACGTCCGACGGCTCGGAGGACGCCGGTGGCCGCCTCGATCCGCCGTGCCTTCTCCGATGGAACGACCTTGCCGAACGACGTCTCCCACCGGCGACCCCGCCGGGACAGGTGAAGGGAGCGATACCGGAACACCGCCCGGCGTAGCGGCCGGTAGCGCACCGGCTCCACCGAGACGGCGGCAGGCCGGCCCCCCACGGTGCCGATCGCCTCGGTGACGGTCGCCGCCGTGGCCGCGTCCTCGACCCCGTCGAGCGCGGGATCGTAGGGGAAGGCCCACACGACCGCGCCGTCCCGTGGTTCGACCGGATCCGGGATCCCGTGCGGCTCCCCGAACCCGCCGGGAACGGGGCGGATCTTCCGAGGGCGCCGGCGAACCTCGGCACAGATGCTGAACGCGCGCCGCCCCCCCGCCCCGCCGGCCGCCACCCTGTACCGAACCACCAGCGACCGACCCGGTCGGTAGATCGCTTGCACGGGCCGAGCTTCCTCCACCGCCCAGCCCCGATCGCCGAGAAATCCGGTTACGAACCGCATGCCATCGGCGCCAAGCAGCCCTCGGGCCCCGGGGAGACCGGGGTCCGAGGGCATCGCCGGTACCGGACCCGTCATCTAGCTGCCGGGACCGCTGTTGTCGTCGTCGCCGTCGCCCGAGCCGGAACCGCTGTTGTCGCTCGGGCCGCTGTTGTCGTCACCCTCATCGCCACCGGGGCCGGGACCGCTGCTCAAGCTTCCCGGCCCGCTGTTGTCGGGCGAGTCGGCGGAGTCAGCGGTGTCCGGCGAGTCCGGGGTCGACGGGGAATCGCCGGTTCCCGTGTCCGCCGACGCCGTGTTGGCCGTGTCGGGCGAGTTGGTGTTCGCGGAGTTCGGGGTGTTCGTGTCGGCCGACTCCGTCCCCGCGGTGTTCACGTCCTCCGTTCCCGGCGTATCCGGGGAACCCGCCGTGTTCGCCGAGTCGAGCAGGTCGTCGAGGGGAGAAGCCTGGGCATCGACCCGCACCTGGCCGCCCTCGATGTCCAGCGACGTTCCGCCGGCACCGAGCTCGACCGGTCCTGGCGTCGTGGCCTCCTGCGTCGTGACCGCGGCGCCCGCCGCGCCGACGCCCACCGCGGAGCCGCCCGCCAGCAGGGTGAGGATCCTCCTGCTCAGAGCCATCTCATCCACCTCCTTCGACGGGACGTGGCCCGTCCTCCCCCTGACTATCGCCCCCGCCACTGAGCGCGCCGTGAGCCGAGGATGAGGGTTCGTTCACGTAGACTCTGCGGTCCGGAGGACGGGGAGCCCTGCCAGGTCTGCACCGAACATCGTCGATGCCGTGGGGTTGGGTCCTCGGCGCCCTCATCGGCGTGGCCGGCCTTGGAGGCGCGGCGTACGCCGTTCGAGAGGAACTGGGAGTGGTGGATGGAGAGGCCTGGAGGGCCCCCGCAAGCCCTCGCCCGGGACCCATGCTCTCGGTGACACCGTCACCGACGCCGTCGCCAACACCGTCACCGGATCCGAAGGGAGGTCTGGTGATCCAGGGAACCGGCGACGTGAACCTCGACCCGTCCTACATCCCGAATCTCGCCACCAACGGATATGACTATGCCTGGAGCGGCCTGGAAGGGGTGCTCCAGGAGGACGACCTGACGGTCGTGAACCTGGAATGTCCTGTGTCCGACATCGGGACTCGTCTCGACAAGGAGTTCACGTTCCGGTGCGACCCCGCGGCCCTCGACGAGATGCGGGCCGCCGGCGTCGAGGTTGCCAATCAAGGCAACAACCACTCCTACGACTACGGACCGGAGGGTCTGGTCGACTCCCTGCTGCGGCTCCGACAGGCCGACCTCGAGCCGGTGGGCGCCGGTCGCCATCAGCGTGAGGCGCTTCGCCCCGCTCGGTTTCGGCTGGAAGGATGGAGGGTCGCGGTGCTCGGCTTTGGGATGGTGATCGACCCCGCCCACTCGGTGGCCGACCAGGACTCGCCCGGCGTGGCCGCCGGCCATGACACCGAGCTGATGCTGCGAGCGATCCGGCGGGCTGATCGACGCGCTGATCTCATCGTGGTGACGATCCACTGGGGCGTCGAGCTCGATACGGAGCCGCGTCCCGAGCAGGTCTCCTTGGGTCACGCCTTCATCGACGCCGGCGCGGACGTGGTGTTCGGCCACCACGCGCACCGCCTCCAGCCGCTGAAGCACTACCGGGGCCGGCCGATCTTCTGGGGTCTGGGCAACTTCGTATGGCCGGACTTCTCAGCCGAGGGAGCGACCAGCGCGGTGGCCCGGGTCGAGGTCTCGCCGGAGGGCGCGGTCCGGGGCCGGCTCCTGCCCGCATTCATCGAGGCCGCGGGGCACCCCGTCCTGGTGGGGATGAACCCGAAGGGCTCGGGCGTTCCATAATCGCTCTGATGACGGCGCCGACCATCCTCCTCGTCGACGACGACGCCCGCCTCCGGGAGATCGTGGGGATGGCTCTCACCGGGGAAGGGTACGGGGTCCGGACGGCGGCCTCCGCGGAGGAGGCCGGCCGGGTCCTGGACCGGGAGGAGCCCGACCTCCTGATCCTCGACGTCATGCTCCCGGGTCGGGACGGATTTGAGCTCTGCCGGCAGATACGGACGAAGAGCGGCGTCCCGATCCTGATGCTCACCGCGAAGACGGACACGGTCGACGTCGTGGTGGGCCTGGAGTCCGGCGCGGACGACTACGTGACGAAGCCGTTCGTCACCAAGGAGCTCGTGGCCCGGATCCGGGCCCTGCTCCGGCGGACCCGGTCAACCGAGCCGGTCCCGAGGAAGATCGTGGTGGGCGATCTGGAGATCGTCCCCGACGCGGCCACGGTCACCAAGCGCGGGCAGCCGGTCCACCTGACCAAGACGGAGTTCAAGCTCCTCCTGGCTCTGGCCTCCCGTCCCAGCCAGGTCTTCACCCGGGAGGTCATCCTCCAGCAGGTGTGGGAGTACGACTACTTCGGTGACTCCCGACTGGTCGATGTCCACGTTCGGCGGCTGCGGGCCAAGGTCGAGGATGACCCACGAGACCCAAGGATCATCCAGACGGTCCGTGGGCTCGGCTACAAGTTGGTGGCGCGATGAAGTTGCCACGAAGGGGCGGGACAGGGCTGCGCCTTCGAATCACCATCGCCTTCGTGGGCGCCGCGCTCGCCGTGTCCGCCCTGGTCGCCGGCACGACGTACGCCCTCGCCCAGCGATACCTGGTGCAGCAGCGGGTCGACGACGCGATCCAGCAGGGATTCAGCACCGCTCGGTTCGCCATGGATGAGCTGGCCCCTCCACCGTCCATGGACGAGGAACAGGTTGACGACGCCGACGAGGAGGAAGCGTTGGAGGGGCTCGTCGATCGACTCGAGCAGCGAGGGGTGAGCGCGGCGATCGTGGTCAGCGACGAGACCCCGTTCCCTTCCTCGTTCGCCATCTCGCTGGATTCCGTCCCCCAACGGCTGGTGGCCGCGGTCGACTCGGACCGGGTCGGCTACGCCCTCGATTGGGACGAGCCGCCGCGACTCGTGTTCGGCTCTCGGATCCCCGATCCAGATCGCGACCTGGGAGCCTACTTCTTCTTCCCGCTGACGGACCTGGCTCAGACCCTGGGCATCCTGAGCCGCGTGCTGATCGGCGTCTCGATCGGCGCCGTCCTTCTGGCCGTCCTGGTGGGGACCAGGGTCAGCAACCGCGTCGTCGATCCGGTTCGTCGGGCCAGCCGGGCCGCTCGGAGGGTTGCAGAAGGGCTCCTCGAGACCCGCCTGGAGGTGCACGGCGACGACGAGCTGGCCGCCCTGGCGGCGTCATTCAACGAGATGGCGGCGGCCCTGGAGGAGCGGATCGGACGGGATCGGCGGTTCGTCGGCGACGTGTCCCACGAGCTGCGCACGCCGCTCACCACGCTCCGGGCGTCTACGGATTACCTCCTCGAGCGGGCGGACGGGCTTCCTGCCTCGTCCCGGCGGGCCGCGGAGCTGCTCGCCGCGGACATCGAGTACCTGCAGCGGCTCGTCGACGACCTCCTCGACCTCTCCCGGGTCGAGGCGGGACGGGTGGAGATGTCCTGGGAGCGGTTGAACATCGGGGACCTGGCCCGGGAGGTCGTAGCCAGGCGTACCCGCACGGGCGACGACGACGTCCGCATCGAGATCGAGACCACTCCCGACCAGCTCTCCACGGTCGCCGACAAGCAGCGCCTGGAACGGGTCGTGGGAAACTTGATCGACAACGCGCTGACGCACGGCCGAGGGATGAACGTCACCGTGCGGATCGGCGCGGACGATGGCACCCTTCGACTCTCCGTCGAGGATGCTGGCCCGGGGATCCCGCCCCGGGCGGGCGGACGCATCTTCGAACGCTTCTACAAGGTTGACCCCGCCCGCCACCGGGGCGAGCGACGAGGGTCAGGGCTCGGCTTGGCCATCGCCCGGGAGAACGCCCATCTCCACGGCGGCGAGATCGCCGTGTTCAACGGCCGTTCGGGTGGGGCCCGGTTCGAGCTTCGCCTCCCTCGCCGCGAGGACGAGCCGGAGCCATGAACCGAACGTCGGTGATGATCGCCGCAATGCTCCTGGTCGGAGCGTGCCGTCCGGAAGGCGTCACGGTCCTGTCGGAGTCAGATCTGCCCCCCGAGGTATACGGAACGCCGCGGCCCACGCCGTCACCATCGCCCCAGGAGATTCCCGCCGAAGGCACCGTGTTCCTGGTCAAGGGCGGTCGCCTCCATCCTCAGATCCAAGCGCTGCAGCCGACCCTAGAGACTCCGCAGGAGGCTCTTCTGATCGCCCTCCTGCAGCCACAGCCGCAGGGCCGAGGGGTCACATCGGAGATCCCCAGGCGCACCCGACTGAACGAGGTGGAGGTCGATGGCACCGTGGCCACGGTCGACCTCTCGTCCGAGTTCGAGCAAGGGACCACCCAGTCGCTGGCTCTCCGTCTCGCCCAGGTCGTGTACACACTCACCCAGCAGCCCGGCATCGTGGGAGTGCGCTTCGAGATCGACGGCGCACCCGAACCGGTCTTCGATCCGGATCACCCGGCCAGCCGAGGGGACTTTCGGGAGTTCGCCCCACAGGGCTCCCCCTGACGGGAGACCGTTTCACGAAACCGTCATACGGCCGTCGCCTGAACGACACGGCCACCGGGCATCCTCGACGCTGGACGGCGGTCTTCCCCTCCCGTCCTGGGAAGGTCGCCGCGTCCACGGAGCCCTCCTCCGGCGGACGGTCGGTCTCTCGAGCCGAGGCCAGCCTCCCTCCGGGGGATCCCCTCTCCACCCGTACCCGGCCGGGGGAGGGCCCGTGGCCCTCGGCGGAGAGCTAGATGCGTCCGCCCTTCCCGGCGATCTGTGGAAGTCGCCGGTTCAGGGCGTCGAGCACCGCTCGGGCACCGCTGACGTTCTCCTGGCCCTTCGGACTGGGAACCGCTCCGACGTAACGGACACCCCCCACCCTGACAGCAACGACGAGAACGTCGAGGTGCTCCTGGTCGGCGTCCGCCCGGTACACGCCCTCGATGTCCACGTCCGAGTCCAGGAGCGGCTTCATCGCGTCCGCCACCGCTTGGGCCGACGCGTAAATGCGGCCCGCCTCGGTGCTCCGACCCCGACCCCGTCCTCGGAGCCGCTGGCCCTTCCAGTCAAGGAGCACGTCCACGGCCGTGTCGTCGTCCATCCCCACGGTGAGATCGATCAGCCGGACGCGAGGAGCACCCTCCTCCTCCCCCGGAGCGGAACCGATCTCTTCCAGGTGCACGGCGGAGTCTCCGACCGCCCGGGCCACGGCATGACGGGTCAGATCCGAGTCCGCTTCCTTATCGAGGAGCACGCGTAGGCCCGAGGGATCGCCCGGAGCCATCTCCGCCCAGGCCACGCCGGGCACCTCGAGGAGGCGGCGCTCCAATGACGGGGTATCCTCCTCGCCGCGGTTGGCCATCCACTCGACGACGAATCGAGCGAAGCGCATCGGCTCGTCGGCATCCGCTGTGGTCACCCCTCGGATGAGGACGATCTTGGACCCGTCCTTGCCCAACCATCGAGCGAGGGCCATGGCCTCGTTGACCTCGGCCTCGACCCGTCCGTGGAGCATGGCGTGCCGAGCTTGGTGGACCAGCTCGGCGACATCCGGAGACGACAGGCCTCGTGGTTCGACCGCGAAGTGCTCGGTCCCCGTCGGGCTCAGCCGCACGTAGACGGCCGACTCGCCCTCCGTCTCACCGAGCAGCCACCGAAGGACCGCGCCGACCGTGGCCTGCTCGTCGGTGATGGCGTCGGGATCAGATCCGGGCGCCACGGGCCCGTCCGGCAGCCGTGTTGAGCTTCCGGAGGGTGGACCGGAAGACTGCATGTCAGATGCCCCACGCACCGATAGACCCTCCCCCTGAGGACGAGCTGACGGACCCTGACGGAAGGTAGCGGGTACCGGAGGTTGCCCGCAAATCCAGCCTCTCGTCTCCCAGGAGCGATGGCTCACTGCTCACTCGGAGTGCTCCTTGGTCGCCAGGATGTCCAGGATGGCCTGAGCGTCCGCGTCCTCCAGCGGAGCGGCCGGCCGGCTGCGGGCAGCCTCGACCATCGTCCGGAGGTTGGCCTCGGTCATCTCCAGACGCCTCCGAAGCGTGGTGACATCGTCCTCCAGGTTCTGGGCCCGGCGGCGGTCGGCAGAGGCCTGCCGGGTAACCTCCATGGCTTCCCGCCGAGCGGCATCGGACTCCGTTCGAGCTCGCTCCAGCGCCGTACGCAGTTCCGCGGCCTCAGCGGAAAGCTCCACGAGACGCTCGATGACGGCCCGCCCCAAAGCCTCATACGTCGGCGGCTTTCCTTCGGCGCTTCCGTCCGGGGACGGGCGGGCTCGCCGGCGACGGCTCGGCCGGCGAACCGTGGCCGGCTCACCGACCTCTAACGGCCGGGCGTCCAGGAGCCGGTAGCGGTCCCCCTCTTGACTGATCCGCCCCCGGGCCATGAGGGCCCGCATCGCCCTGGCCACGCTGAGCCGGTCACTGATCCCTGAGACCTGAGCCAGCTCGGCCGGGGAGGCTGGGATGACCTCGCCGACCTCGGTCCGTGCTTGGGCCACCTCCAGGAGTGCGTTGCTTTCTTGAAGGCTCTGTTCGTTCACGTCGTACTTCTATCACGGTCGGGGATGCAGTCGCCCGGCCCCGCCGGCGTACCCCCACCTACGCAGAAAGAGTGACAGGAGATGGGTCCCGGGCTTGCCAGGCAGAGAGGGCCGTGGTACTAATCGTCTCGGAACCGCTGGAGTCTTCGGGCTCCGGCGGTTCCTTCATTCAGCGGTGGCGGTACGTGATCCGGCCCCGACTCAGGTCGTAGGCGGACAGTTCCACCGTGACCTTGTCCCCTGGGAGGATGCGGATGTAGTGCTTCCGCATCTTGCCCGAGATGTGGCCCAGGATCCGGTGGCCATTCTCCAGGTCGATCCGGAACATGGTGTTGGGCAACGCCTCGACGATGGTGCCCTCCACCGTCAGCGTCGACTCCTTCTGGTTCCCCGCCCGCTCCATCCGCTTGGCTCGTTCTGCGGCCGTGACCGGGCGACGGGCCGCGGAGCGGCGAGGAGGCGGTCGCCCTCTTCGTTTCGCCATACGACAAAAGCGTAACAGAGGGACCGAGCGACGGTCCTCGACCTCATCCGCCGGTCATCAGGGCACGGAGGGTGAGACCGAACGAGAAGAACGCCGCCAGGGCGAAGGGGGCCCACGGTCGATGGGCGAAGGCGTCGCGGGCCAGGACGTGGGCGGTAAGCAGAACGAGGACCGGGAAGATGACGCCGTACACGTAATGGAGGACGGGAACCTGGCCTCCAGCGACGAGGAGGATGAGGCCGACCAGGCCCTGGATGAGCAGGGCCGCCTGCAGGTATGCGAGGATCCACCAGAAGTACCGCCCCGTCCCTCGGCGGACGATCCATGCGCCCAGACCCCACAGCCACAAGCTGGCGAAACCAACGATGATCGACCAGCCCAGGATGAGGTGAACCAGACGCATCAGCCGCCCGCCATTTCGCGGCTGGACGGCGGCACGGAGCTCAGAGGTACTGGCCCGCGGGACCCTGTGGCTCGGTCGGTTCGGGGGGACCCGGTCGCCGACCGCCGCGGCCGCTCGGGAGCTGACGCCGGCGCATCTCCTCCAGCGCGGCCTGGGCCTGGGCATGCTGGGCCCACAGGGCCGCCTGGATCCCATGGAACAGGCCCTCCAGCCAGCCGAGGAGCTGGGCCTGAGCGATCCGGATTTCCGACTCGCTCTCGCTGGATTCCAGGGGAGCGGCCAGCTCGTCGAGCTCGCGCTGAAGATCTTCGGACAGGGCCTCTCGAAGCTCCCTCACGGAGGAGCGGTACACCTCGGCGAGACGGGTTCGTCCCTTCTCGTCGAGCGACGTCTGTCGGACCTCCTCGACAATCTCTCGGATCATCGACGCGATCCTGAGGAGCTTCGCCGGATGAGCCACTACCTGCTGGCCCTGGTCCTCACCCTCTGTGGGCGTGACGATCTGCGGTCGCATGGGTTCGCTCACGAGGCCTCAGGATATCGCACGCTCTCGTGGAACCGGAGGCGGATCCCGCGTACATATGATGACGGCGTGCTTCTCCTGGCTTCGATCCTGGCCATCGGCCTCCTGTTCGGGTGGGGCTTCGGTGGTGCCCTTCGGAACATCGCTCATGTCCGTGTGGTCCTGTGGTTCCTGTTCCCGGTGGCGCTGGTCCTTCAGGCGGCTCCTGTCCCCCGGGCGGATTCCGGTGTCGGCCGTTACTTGCCGTTCATCGTGCTCGAGTTCTCGTACCTCCTACTGGTCGTGGCGGCTGTCGTAAACTGGCGCCATCGGGGTTTTCGACTGATCCTCGTCGGTCTACTGCTCAACGCAATCCCGATCACGCTGAACCAGGGCATGCCGGTCTCGGGCTCCGCGGTGCTCGAGGCCGGAGGGCGGGTGGAGGATGTACCGACGGTCCGCGGGGCGAAGCACCACCTGGCCGGGGGCAGTGACCAACTGACGTTCCTCGGCGATGTCATTCCGGTCCGTATGCCGTTCCGGACCGTCGTCAGCGTGGGCGACATCGCTATGTACGCGGGCGTCGCCTGGTTCCTCGCTGCGGCTATGCTGGGGCAGCCGACGAGGACCCCTCGTCCGCGCGCTCACCCCGGCCGTCCGCCTCAACCATCCACGATGTGGGAAAGTCCGCCGTGACGGTGGTCCCCTCTCCTTGAGCGCTTCGGATGGTGAACTCGCCGCCGGCAACCTGAGCCCGCTCCTTCATCATCGTCAGACCGTAGTGACCCTCGGGTTCCCCCTCCTCCACGTCGAAGCCCTTCCCGTCATCGGCCACATTCAATCGTGCGCCGTCGGAGGTTCGTTCAAGCGAGATCGTGATGGTGCTCGCCTCCGAGTGCTTGATGGCGTTGTTCACGGCCTCGCGCGCCACGTGGTAGCAGAGGAGTTGGATCGGCGGCGCCATGTCCACGGGTTCGAGCTCGGTCCTCAGGTTGACGCCCGTGTCTCGCTCAGTCTCGTGCGCGTAGGAGGTCAGGGCTTCACTCAGCCCGGCCCTCCCGAGGGGGGATCGATGCAGGTCTCGGATCAGTGCCCTGATCAGCTCCATTGCCCGATCGCGTGATGCCCGGATGCCGGCAAGCTCCTCGCGAATGTTTCCGGCCTTTCCCATCTCCAGGTGCTTCTCGGAAATATCCAGATGAAGGGCCATCCGATAGAGGACTTGCGCCAGATCGTCGTGCAGGTAGCCAGCAATCGCCTTTCTCTCGTCCTGCCGCTCCTCTGCCATACGGTTCGACAGGGCCCGCAGGACCGCCTCACGGTCCTGCAACTCCTTCGTCGCGTTTTCCAGCGCTCGCGTTCTAAAGAACATCTGTCTCGCCAGAAGCAGCGGCATGACGAATGCGGCAACCGCCCACCACCCAACCACTACGTAGAGTCGTGCCAGAGTCACCCCAAGAAGGCCGAGACCCAGATATGAGACCAAGAACTCGGACGGATTTCCAACCGGCGTCTTCCGAAAGATACTGAGAAGTGGAACCCCGTGCTCGATGGCAAGGACACCGGCAACAAGGCCAACGTTACACATATAGAACACAAGTACAGCCGCTGGTACTGCGAACACCAGAGCTTGCGACCAGTAATCGACCCTTCCTCCAAGAGCATGAAACGTTGCCGAAGCCGCCGATAGCGAGATAGCGAGCTGGGTGCGATTAAAGAGAGCCCGAAGTGGGCGGACTTGACGCCGTAACTCCCTCGGATCAGAAGAGCCAAGGAAAGCAACCACACTTGCTACTGCTGGGGAGAAAACGAATGCTGCCGCGGTGAACAGTGGAAATCCCGCGCCAACTTGCAACGAGCGCCAGACGGGCACAGGCAAGAATTCCACGAGAGCGGTGGTGGCGGTCCAGAAGGCCACCCGGAGAAGACCCTCTGGAGTCGTGAAAGCGCTTGTGTCAGTAGATGCCAGCAAGCCAAGAATCAGGATGGCCCCGCCCACTATGACCACGACTTCGAATGCCCGAACGCGGGCTTGAGCCGTCGTTCGACTTCGGCGGGCTGCGGTTACGACTCCTTGATTAACCATCGTCCGGTGCGATCAGGATAAGCCCAAAGACGCCCAGCGGGAACCACGCTAGGCAAAGGATCGAGGCGTGCCTACCGCAGATGCTGTAGGAGCAAGTCCGGCTATATGGCCCACGGCAGGTCCGTCAAACTCCCTACACGCGAGTGCCTGATCAGAGGAAGAGGGGAGGTGTATCGAATGCGTAAGGTCGCAATGAGGGTGGCGGCTGCTGTTGGGTCTCTCTTGGCGTTGCTGATCGCTGGCGGAGCTCCGTACCGCGCCTAGCCAGGAGTATCGAACGAACCAAAAGGGACGACTTTTGGTCGTCTGCTTTTGGGTGTCCGCGTTGGTAATGCGTGGTCGGTTAGTCGGAGGATTCCCTCGCAGCTCCAAGTTCGTCTGGGGTGTCCTGAACCACAGCCGTAAAACGCGTTCCTCCGGCGCCCGACTCCACTCGAAGCGAGCCGCCAGCTAAGCGAAGTCGCTCGCGAATGAGACCAAGCCCGAAGTGCTCTGATTCGTCTACGGCCGAGGGGTCGAATCCCCGGCCGTCATCTTCCACGGTCAATACCACGGCGTCGCCTTCTCGGGAGAGGTTTATGTGTATATGCGATGGAGCGCCATGTTTGATGGCGTTGAGAATCCCTTCTCGCGCAGCTTGATAGAGAATGAGCTGACGCGCGCTTGGCACACCTAGTTCAGAAGCAGTCTCGAGGCTGACCTTTACACGAGATTCGAATTGAACGTCCCTGGCGAGGTTTCGCAGAGTCTCAATCAAACCTCCTCGCCCAACAGCTGATCGCTGAAGGTCTCCGAGCACCGAGCGGAGAGTCTCAATCGTTTCCTGGGTTAACGCAGCGAGTTCGCTCGAGTCCTGATCAGCCTGAGATCCTGGTTTGGCGCCTTCTTGTAGAAAGAAACCGAGTTGAGACATGCGAATCAAAGCCTGAAGCACGTCATCGTGTAGCCCCGATGCAATCCTGAGCCGTTCATCCCTCCGCTCATCCTCAACGCGATCTGTCAACATCTCGAGCAGTCTTTCGCGTTTCTGGAGCCGAGTTGCGAACGCCTGAAGGCGTTCAGCGCGAACCAACGCTGAGTAAGCAACGACAATAGGAGCGAAGAACAACGGAATGGACCAGGTTCCCATCTCGAGAAAGAGCCGGGAAAGAGCGTAAGCCAGAATCCCGTACGCGAAGTAAGTGAGGAAGAACTCAAGAGGCTTTCCAACATGAAGCCGCCTCCATACACTCACGAAGGTGGCTTGCCCTCGCGCCACGACGTAGGTCGAAACGAAGATACCATTCGCCGCAGCGAAAACCCCTGTCGCAATTGCAGTTCCCCAAAGTGCATCAGGCCATTCCTGCAGGCGACCCACCAACAGGTGGTATCCAGAGCTCGCGAGGAATACCCCAATGCCTATCTGACTTCGGTTGTAGACGGCTCTGGCAACCCTGACTTCGGCCCGAAACTCCCGAACATCCATCGAACCCACAAATGCAACGAGGGCCGCGACGGGGGGCACATACAGAATACTGATCGCGATCAAGAATGGAAGGTCAAGCGTGAATTGGATAGGTTCCAACTCGACGTGCAGGAGGTTTAGAAGGACGATCACAAGAACCCAAAAGACTAGTTCGGGCCATCTTTCCCGAACGCCTGAGACCATTTGATCGCCGCGCGCCCACAATAGGAACGCTAAAGTGGCAAAGGTCGCCCAGCTGAGGA
>DASQTB010000156.1:0-7421 GCA_035642095.1 Actinomycetota bacterium
ACTGCCGCGAGCGCGGCCGGCGAGATCACGTAGGAGAGCGCGGTCGCCTGGAGGACCCGCTCGGTCATGTTGCCCTTGCGGCGCTTCTCGACGAGCTCGATCAGGCCGTGCTCCTCGAGGGTCCGCAAGTGGTAGTTGACCTTTTGGCGAGGGAGGCCTACCCGGGCCGCCACCGCGGTGGCCGACGCCGGTTCCGCCAGCTCCGCGAGAAGCCTCGTCCGGATCGGGTCCAGGGACACCTCGGCCGCCTCCGGGTCCTCGATCACGCTCACGTCGATCACGATCTCGATCCAACCACCGACAATTATTTTTGTCAAGCGGGAAGATCGAGCGGACTGGGAGACCATCGTCCACGCGATCGTCGAGCACACGGTGTCAGCCGATCGGGCCAACGGCCGATGACCGCCCCCGCGCAGACCACCGCCACAACGTCCACGCCGATGCCCTCGCCGTGGTGCTCATCGAGCACTTCGCTGGCTGTGAGGGGGAGGGGTCAGCTGGCCACGGAGTGGCGTGGGATGAGGTCCGTGGCCAGGGCCAGCGTGTCCTGGCCGATCCGGTCCTCTTCGAGATCGTGGCGGCGGCCGAACGAATCCATCAGCCCCTTCACGACGACGTCCCAACCGAGGCCGGGGACCTCCTCGACGACGCTCCCCACGGTAGCCGGATCCCACTCGATGTCGAGCGCAAAGTAGACGGACCTCAGCACCTCGCGGATCGGCTCCGTGCCCTCCACGACGATGACGCCGCCGACGTGCGCGGCGCCGTCGACGATCCGCTGGCCGACACCCATCAGCTTCGTCCGTCCCCGAGCGTTGACGCTGTGCTCCCCCGGGCAGTATTCACCCGGCACCTCACCGATCCGGGCGTCGACACCCAGCTCCCGGAGAGCCTGGGCCACGATCCCCGCCAGGGCCTCGAACCGAGGCCGGATCCCCTCCCGGGCCCGGGGATCGGGGATGGCCCACGACACGGCGATCGTGCCCTCGTGGAACACCGCCGCCCGGCCTCCCGCCAGCCGTTCGACCGTCCCGAACCCCCGCCGACCGGCCGCCTCCACCGCCGCCCCGAACCCGGGCGCCGTCCGGTCGCGAGGTCCGAAAGCCACCACCCGGCCGGGGCGATGGATGCGGAGCGTCTCCGGGAGCCGGCCCGCAGCGACGAGCCGCAGCGTGGCGTGGGAGACCGCGGTGTCCATCTCCGGCGGCTCGGGGAAGCCATCACGGACCAGCCGTACCGGGCGGCGATCGGTCACGCCGGGTCGAGCAGGGGACGGAGGAGCCGGAGGACGTCGTCGACGGAGGTGACCGGCTGGACGAGGTCGAAGTGCGACGGATCCGACACCCGGAGCAGCTCCCGGAACAGCTGGAGCTTGCGGTCCCATCGCTCGCCGACCAGGAGAAGCGGCCGAGGATGGACCAGCTCGGTCTGGACCATGTTCCAGCACAGGGCGACCTCCTGCAGCGTTCCCACGCCGCCCGAGAAGGCCACCCACGCGTCGGCGTCGGTGATCACGGGGAGCCGGGCGAACAAGTCCCGGGCTACCACCTCGTGGGTGAGCCACCGGTTCACGCTGACCATCTCGTCCCACGCAGAGATCGTCACGCCGACGGTCACCCCGCCGGCCTCGGCGGCCCCGGCGGCCACGGCCGCCATGGCCCCCTGGTACCCGCCGCAGACGATGTGAGCCCGGTGTTCGGCCAGCCACGCCCCCAGCCGCTGGATGTGGTCGTACTCGGGCTCCTCCTCGGTGATCCACGCCCCGCCGAACACCGAGATCCGAGCGGGAACCGGACGTCCCAGCGCGTCCTCGGCCAGGGCCACGGGGTCGGCCCCAGGGCGGATCCGTCCGTCCGGCGACGCCGCCCGCCAGCCGTCCTCCTCGCTGACCAGAGCGGGTCTCCTGGTGGCCTCAGCGAAGAAGGTGGCCAGCTCGTCGAAGTCCTTCGGATGAGCCCGGGCCAGGTGACGAACGGCCAGCCCGACCTCGCGGGGGGTGGCCGATGGGATACCGGCTTCCAGCAGCAGCGAGCGAACCGAGTCGGGCGTTCCTTCCGAGGGGAGGATGATACCCCGGCCGTCGGGGCCGAGGACGGCGTCCATCACGCCGCGGACAGCCCGGCCACGCCGCCGGCCAGGCTGTAGGCGTCGACGCCCCGGCGGCGCAGCTCGTGGGCCACGAGCTCGGAGCGATTCCCATGGGAGCACACGAACAGGTACGTCCGTGCGGGATCGAGACCCGGCATCCACTCCGCGGAGCGGTTGAACGGGAGGCGGAGATCTCCCGCGTCAGGCCCCTCCCCTGGTTCGCGGACGTCCACCACGAGCGCGCCCTCAGGAACGCTCGCCACCACGTGGTCCGGCTGGGGACCGGGCCGCCACTCAGTCAGATCGATCTCCTCCGAACGCTCCACCGATCCCCGGACGAAGGACTCCTCGATCTGGCCTTCGGCGGTGACGACGTCGCGGAGGCGGGCGGCGGTTTCCACCCGACCGGTGACGATGTTGCAGTGCTCCTGGACCCTGAGCGATGCGTCGTGCGTGCCGATGGCCCGGGCTCGACGCATGATCTCTTCCTTGTCCATCCCTACCAGCGGGCGGAGCACGGGGACCCCCGCTGCGTCCTCGGCCACCGACAGGTTGCGAAGGGTCTGGGTCGAGACCTGGCCCAGCGCTTCCCCCGTGATCAGCGCCTCGGCACCGAGCCGCCGGGCGAGCAGGGTTCCGGCCCGGTACATCGCCCGCTTCAGCACGACCTGCCTGATCCGGGGCTCGATCCGGGCTCGAAGGGCCCCGACGACCGGGGACAGGTCGACCACATGGGCCCGAGGCTCGACGCCAGCGGCCCACCGGATGGTCAGGTCCCGGGCGACCTCCAGCGCGGCGTCGACCTGACCGCAGCCCCCCAGATCGCACACCGCGAAATCGACGGCGATCCCCCGGCGCATGGTCATCCACGCGGCCACGGGCGAGTCGAACCCGCCCGAGAACAGGGCCAGGGCCCGCCCCCCCACCCCCACCGGGAGTCCGCCTGCGCCCGAGCGGACGTCGAGGGCCACGAACGCCGTGCCGTCCACCACGTCGACCGGGACCGTGACCTGGGGGTGGTCGAGATCGACTCCGGCCGAGCCGGGCAGGAGCGCAGTGCCTAAGGTGGTGGCCACGTCGATCGACCGGAAGGGGTGGGTTCCCGACCGCCGAGCCCTGACGGCAAAGGTCCGACCGGAGACGCGGTCCCGATAGAGCTCCGACGCGGAGGCGACGATGTCCTCCACCGAGTCGAAGGGGACCGCGACGACGTCGCCGATCGAGTGGAGCCCGAACACGCCCACCAACGCATCCCGAGCTCGGTCGCGATCCTCCGCCCTCACCAGGAGCCGGCTCCACCTGGATTCGACCGCGGCCCGGACTCCCGCCCTGGCCAGCGCAGCGCGGATGTTCCGGTTCAGCACGCGAAGGAATCGGCGACGGGTCCGGGAGGACTTCGTGCCGATCTCCCCGGCGATCTTCAGAACCAGGAGACGTTCCACGGCTCCATCGTAGCGCCGGGGCGGCGCACCGCTGCCCCGGTCAGGCCGGCTGGATCCGGGGCGGTTGGAGCGCCGGCAGGGGCGACCCCTCCTCCTCGGCGGCCTGGACGGCCTCGGCCTGGCGCCGGACCTCCGCCACCAGAGCGGCCACGTCGATCCCTCCGTGCTTCGGTCCGTAGGGCTCGATCCGGGACACAGCCCGTCGCATCAACGTGTGCGTCCCATGAGGGTTCCCCCGACGGTAGTGCGTGTACCCCGCCCCGAGCTGGGACAGTCCCTTGAAGAATTCTTCGTCACCCGTCCCCCGGGCTTGCTTCCAGACGGTCTCCCAGGCCTCGTGGGCGGGGAAGAAACGCCCCCCGTTGAAGTGCCCGATGCCCAGTCGGTGGTTCTCCTCTTGGGGGAGCGAATCGAAGTCCTCCAGGTGGAGGCGGTTCTCCGCGTCCCACGGGAGGAGCTGCCCCAGCTCGTCGCGCGGTCGACGGGTCTTCTCCCCCGGCTCCCGAGGCTCGCGCGGAACCACGCGGTCATCCTATCGACCGGTTTGGTTGCGCCGGATGCGGATGGTAGATTCCACCGGGCTTCCCCCTCGACAGAAGGAGGATCCGATGGCCCAGCAGCCGCCCGCTCCACCCCCTCCCCCACCGCCCGAACCACCTCCCGGCGGTCCCGTCTACAGCGGCAGGCCCGCCTACGCTGCTCGGCCGGGAGGGCTCACCGCTTCGGCGGTTCTCCTTCTGGTCGTCGGAGGTCTCCGCGCGGTGCTGGCCCTGATCGGCCTGATCGCCATCGCAGGGGCCGGCGACCAACTGGCCGGCATTCCCGGGGCCGGCGCGGCCATCGGTGTCGCCGTGGTCATCGTGCTGATCGTCGTGGCCGCCGGGGTCCTCCAGATTCTCGGCGGGGTCCAGATTCTCCGGCTGCGTCGGCGGGGCCGACCTTTCGGCCTCACGGGGACGATCATCGGGCTGGTCGTAGGGCTCCTCGGGCTTGTCGGCAGTCTCGCCGACGGAGCCGGGGCGAGCGCGATCTTCACGATCCTGTTCCTGATCGCGGACATCGTCATCATCGTCCTCTTGGTCCAGAACGGCCGCTACCTGACGAACCCGTAGGGTTTCCGTTCCCCCGATATGCTCCCGGCGATGAGCCGGGCGCTGCTCCTCGACCTGTACGAACTGAACATGGCCGCGTCGTATCTGAAGCGCGGCATGACCTCGCCGGCGACGTTCAGTCTGTTCGTCCGAAACCTGCCGACCCGGTGGGGGTTCCTGGTGGCCTGCGGCCTGGAACGGTGCCTGGAATACCTGGATTCGTTTCGCTTCGAGGACGAGGACCTCGAATACCTCCGCCGCAGCGTGGGGTACGACGGCGACACCGTCGGCGCGTTCCGCGACCTACGGTTCACGGGGGACGTTCGGGCGGTGCCCGAGGGACGGGTCGTGTTCGCCCACGAGCCGCTGCTCGAGGTCACCGCCCCGCTCCCCGAGGCCCAGCTGGTGGAGACGTACCTCCTCAACCAGGTCAGCTACCAGACCGCCGTGGCCTCGAAGGCCGCCCGGTGCCGCCTGGCCGCTCCCGAAGCCTCGATGGTCGACTTCTCGATGCGGCGGGTCCATGGAGGTGAGGCCAGCCTGGGGGTGGCCCGGGCCACGGCCATCGCCGGGTTCAGGGCCACCTCCAACGTGGAGGCCGCTCGGATCCTCGGGCTCCGGGCCACGGGGACGATGGCGCACTCGTATGTCGAGGCCTTTCCCACAGAGGTCGACGCCTTTCGGGCCTTCGCCGAGGACTTCCCGGACCGGGTCGTCCTCCTGGTCGACACGTACGACACGGCCCGAGGTGTGGAGAAGGCGATCGAGATCGCCCGGGAGATGGCGGACCGGGGTGGGACCCTGGCCGGGATCCGACTCGACAGCGGCGACCTTGGCGGGTTGGCCAAGGAGGCCCGCCGGGCCCTGGACGAGGCCGGCCTCCACCGCGTCCAGGTCCTGGCCTCAGGCGGCCTCGACGAGGACGGCATCGCCGAGCTCGCGGCGGCCGGGGCCCCGATCGACGCTTATGGGGTGGGCACGAAGATCGGGGTGGCCGAGGACGCCCCGGCCCTGGACACGGTGTACAAGCTGGTGGAGTACGGGGGCGAACCCGTGGCCAAGCTGTCGCAGGCCAAGGAGACGCTCCCCGGACCGAAGCAGGTGTGGCGGCTCCCGGACGGGACGGACGTGATCGGGCTCGCTGGGGAGAACGGCCCTCCCGGCGCCGAGCCCCTCCTGACGCCGGTCGTCCGGGGGGGCCGCCCCGTGACCACGTCGCCCTGGCAGCAGGCTCGGGACCGGTTCGAGGACGAGCTGGCCTCGCTCCCTTCCCCGCTCCGGTCGCTGGACCCGAAGCCATATCGGGTGGGCCGCACGGACGCCCTGAAGGCCCTGGCGGAGCGGGTCTCCGACCGGATCCGGGACCGGGAATTCGACTGAGCATCGGCCCACCGAGGTGGGAAACTGGTACCGGTGGACCACATCCGGATCGATCGCCACCCGGACCTCACCGACCCGGCGCTCGTGGCCGCGTTCCGCGGATGGAACGACGGCGGAGAGGCCGCCACCGGGGCCGTGGCCTACATGCGCGACCGGTGGCAGGCCCAGCCGCTCGCCGAGCTCGATCCCGAGGAGTTCTACGACTTCCAGGTAACCCGGCCGACGGTCCGCCTGATCGACGGCGTGACTCGCCAGATCGAATGGCCGGAGGCCAGGTTCGTCCACGCCCGGGCGGGCCGCAGGGACGTGGTGCTGTTCCTGGGCATCGAGCCGAACGTCCGGTGGCGAACGTTCACCGAGGTGATCGTGGGGCTGGTGCGGGAGCTGGAGATCCGGACCACGGTAATGCTGGGAGCGTTCCTGGCGGACGTGCCCCACACGATGCCCACACCGGTGACCGGCTCGGCCGGGGACGAGGCCCGGGCAGCGGAGCTCGGTCTCTCGACCTCGCGGTACGAGGGGCCGACCGGGATCGTCGGCGTCCTCCACGACGCGTTCGCCAAGGCCGGCCTCCCCTCCGCGTCGCTGTGGGCGGCGGTGCCCCACTACATCCCGGGTGGGCCGAACCCGAAGGCCGCTCGAGCCCTGGTCGAGAAGGTCACCGCGTTCTTGGGCGTGCCGATCGAGACCGACACCCTCGAGCGGGCCGGCGCCTCGTGGCAGACCCAGATCAGCAGCCAGGTGGAGGAGAACGCCGAGCTCGCCGGGTACGTCCGCCAGCTCGAGCAGGCAGCCGGCCAGCGGCAGGGACTTCCGGACATCGTGCCCAGCGGCGAGGCCCTGGCCGCCGAGCTCGAGCGGTTCCTCCGGGAGCAGCGCGGGGAAGCCTGAACCGTGGGTTCAGCCGGCCGCGGCCGGATCGGCGATGACCAGCACCCGGTCCGATCGGACCCGGGCGGCGGGGATCAACTGATCGCCGCCGAGCAGCCGGCCGAGAGCTGGGCGCTTCGACTCGCCGGCCACCAGGAACATCCCCACCCGAGCGTTCGAGAGCACAGGCAGCGTGAGGGTGATCCGAGGGTGATCGGGTCGCTCGACCCGCCCGACCCACCTGATCCGCTCCTCGAGGATGGGGGCGCCCGGGAACAGGGACGCCGTGTGGCCGTCCTCTCCCAGCCCGAGAACAACCAGATCGAGCCGGAGGTCTCCGAAGTCCATCCGCAGGTCGAGCTCGTGCCCGTCGGCGTCGCACGAGGCGCCGGGCATGGCGTGGACCCGTGGGCCCGGCGAGAGGCGGGAGACCAGGCGGTCCCGGACCATGCCGACGTTCGAGTCCGGATGGTCGGGCGCCACGCAGCGCTCGTCGGTGAACAGGATGTCGACGTCGGCCCAGGCGTACTCGACGGTGGCCAGTCGCTCG
>DASQTB010000157.1:0-10630 GCA_035642095.1 Actinomycetota bacterium
TGACCATCCTGTCGCGACCGCCGGTCACGACCAGCGCCCGCTGCGTGACCTCGGGGAGGATCGGTCTGAGGTCGCAATCGTTCATGACCCGGTACGTCTCCGCTCGAACGTCGGGCCGGACCGAAGCGATGGCGTCCCGAACGAACAGGACCTGTGAGGGCGACGGGTTCCGGCCGAAGCCTAACCGGACCACGCGGTAGGAGAGCGTCGGCTCGGTGCGGCCGAGGTCACGACCGAGGACCCGGTCCGCCAGGCGAGAGTCGACGATCGTCTCGATCGCCTTCCCCAGGGCCAGGGCCTCCACGCGGGCGCCAGGCCACGCCCCGACGGCGGCCCGGATGAAGTGCATCAGGGGGGTGGAGATGAGGACCACCCCCCGGACCAGGCGGCGGGCCGTTTCGGCATGTCGATGGAGATAGGCCACGCTGACCACGCCACCCAGGCTATGGCCCACCAGGACCACGCCCCCGTTCGCATGCTCATCGACCACGCAGGCCAGCGAGTCGGCGCACATGTCCAGGGTGAGCTGGCCGGGAGCCAGACCTGGGGAGTGGCCGTGTCCGGGGAGGTCCCAGGTGGCCGTGCCGAACGACCCCCCGGCCAGGTCGCGCTTCTGATAGTGCCACACCGCTTCGGTCAAGCAGTAGCCATGGGTGAGGACGACCGTTCCCGCCGTCTGGTCCGCCGGAGGGAACCACTCGGTGTAGAGCTGGGTCGCCCGGGGCCCTCGGATCACCCGGGGCTCACCGCGGAGCGAACCCAGAGCGTCGCCCCGGGCGGGGTCGGGCCGGCGAACGTCCCTTCGCGAGGCCAGCCGACCGGCCGCCGCTGCCGCGGCCAGGGCCCCCACGCCGTACGCCAGGAACCGCCGACCCCGTCTCACCTCAGCGTGGGCAGGACGTCGGAGGTGGCCGCCTCGATCCACCCTTCCGGCCGCGTCGGGGAGGTCACCGATAGGCCCCGTCCATCACGAAGCGATCGTCCCGGGCGTCCGGCCGCTTCGTCACCAGGGGCAACTTGGCGATCGGCTCGTCGGGCGTCAGCTCGACCACGGTCGCGTTAGCCAACCTGTCTCATCGCTTCGAAAGGTGGGAAAGGCCGGGTGAGTATAGCGGAGCGTCGTTGTTATGCTTCCCCCGCGAGGAAAGGAGGCCGCATGCTCGATGCCGTGCGAAGGTACGTCGAGGCCGGCCGGGACGCGCTCACCCCCAAGCGCGCCGAGGAGATGGCCCGCGCGCTGGTCCGGGAAGGTCAGGCCCGCCGGGACCAGATGACCAAGGTGGCCGAGGATCTCCTGGACTGGTCACGGAAGAACAGCGAGCGGCTCCGGGAGAGCATCGGCCGGGAGGTCAGCCGACAGATCTCCCGGTCGGGCCTGGCCACGAAAGGGGACCTCGAGCCGCTGAAGCGCCGGATCAGGAAGCTGGAGACGGACCGGAAGTCGCCGGCTCGAAAATCACCGGCCCGGAAGAGCGCAGGGCGAAAGCGTTCACCCGGAAAGGTGTCGTCGGCCACGTCGTCGGGCACCCGGACCTCCTCGTCGAAAGGGTGACCCGCCGCAGGCTGGACCGGGAGTTGGTTCGCCGTGGCCTGGTTCCCACCCCCGCGGCCGCGCATGACGCGATCCTTCAGGGCCGGGTCACGGCGGGCGGACGGCCGGCGTGGAAGCCGGGCTCGATGATCGACGAGGCCGAGCCGCTCCACGTCGAGGACCCCGAGCGAGCCTACGTGTCCCGGGGGGGAGAGAAGCTCGCCGTGGCCCTGGACCACCTGGGCATCGATCCGGCGGGCCGGCGCTGCGTGGATGCCGGAGCCTCGACCGGAGGATTCACCGACGTCCTCCTGGCCCGAGGAGCGGCCGCCGTCGTCGCCCTCGACGTCGGGTACGGTCAGCTGGCCTGGCGCCTGCGCCGGGATCCTCGGGTGGTCGTGATGGAGCGAACGAACGTCCGGACGGTGACGCCGGCCGACCTCCCCTTCCGGCCGGATCTGGTCGTTGCCGACCTCTCGTTCATCTCGCTGACCGCGGTGATCCCGGCCCTGGCCGCCATCATCGCCCCCGGAGCGGACCTCGTTCTCCTCGTCAAGCCCCAATTCGAAGTGAGCCTCCGGGAGATCGAGCCGGGTGGTGTGGTTCGCGAACCCTCGGTGTGGCGCTCGTCCGTGGAACGGGTCGCCGCGGCGTGCGCCGACGCCGGGCTGGGTCCCGTGGCGGTGGTGGCCTCGCCCCTCCACGGCCCGGCAGGCAACGTCGAGTTCTTCCTGCATGCTCGGGACGGCGCGTCCAACCCCATGCTCGACATAGCCTCCGCCCTGGCGGGGGGAGACGAGGTCCGGTCGTCGTGACGCTCGGATTCGTCGTCCACGGCGGTCGACGGGCCGCCCGAGAGGCCGCCGAGCGACTGATCGACTGGGCCCGGCAGCGCGACCTCGAGCCGGAGGTCCTTCCCGACGACGCGCCGGCCCAGGCGGCACCGCGTCGGATCGACCTGGTCGTCTCGGTTGGGGGAGACGGGACGCTGCTCCGCGCCGCGCTGTGGGGCCATCTCCTCCAGGTCCCTGTCCTGGGCGTCAAGGTCGGCCGACTGGGGTTCCTGACCGAGGTCGAGCCCGCCGGAGCGCCGGCCCTGCTGGAGGCGTGGATGGCCGGAGAGGCCGAGGTCGAGGAGCGGATGGCCCTGGTAGCCGAGCCTGAAGGTGCGGGATGGGACGAGCCCCAGTGGGCCCTCAACGAGGTGATCGTCGAGAAACGCGCCCGCCACCGGGTGGTCCGGCTGGCTGCGTGGGTCGGAGAAGACTACGTGACGACCTTCTCGGCCGACGGAGTCATCGTGGCCACCCCCACCGGCTCAACGGCGTACTCGTTCTCCGCTCGAGGGCCGATCGTGTCCCCTCGACTGCGGTCGCTGGTGCTCACCCCGGTCTCGGCGCACATGGTGTTCGACCGGGCCATCGTCCTGGCCCCCGAAGAGGAGGTCAGCCTGGAGGTCCAGGACGACGAGCCGGGCTTCCTCTCCGCCGACGGCCGTCCAGGCCAGGAGCTGCCGGTCGGCTCCCGGGTGCGGATCCGGCGAGCGGATCGACCGGCCCGGCTGGTCCGGTCGAAAGAGGGTGAGTCCTTCTACTCGCTGCTCAGACGGAAGTTCCAGCTTCCCGCCGAGCCACAGGGCTGACGATGGACCGGGAGGACCGCTGGCCCCCCGTCACCTACTGGATGAAGGCGACCGCCGGCGTACTCCTGGTCGTCGGCGCCGCGCTGGTGCTCCTGGCCATCGGCCAGGTGCTGGTCCTGGTCCTGGTCTCGCTGATCCTGGCGTTCGGGTTCCAGCCGGCGGTAGCCTGGCTGGAGCGCCGTGGCCTTTCCCGAGGGTGGGCCGTGGGGCTCGGACTCCTGGGCGGGGCGGCAGTCTTCGGGGCCTTCCTGGCACTGGTCCTGCCCGACATCATCCGGCAGATCGCCGAGCTGATCCAGGCCGCCCCGGAGTACTTCGCCCGGGCCCAGTCCGAGAGCGGCCTGATCGCGGACCTCAACGAGAGGTTCGACCTGGAGGCGAAGCTGCGGGAGGCCGGGGGCGAACTTCCCGGAACCGTGCTCGGCCTGGTCGGGTCGTTCGCCGCGCTGGTGTTCAACTCGCTCACGGTGCTGGTCCTGACGATCTACTTCACGGTCAACCTCCCCCGGATGCGGGCCGGGGTAGCCCGCCTCCTCGGTCGGGAGGATCGGGACGAGTTCCACGAGATCTACGGGGAGACCATCCGACGAGTGGGGGGCTACGTCCTGGGGAACCTGCTGATCAGCGCCATCGCCGGAGTCACATCGTTCATCGCCCTGGCCATCATCGGGGTCCCCTTCGCCGCTGCCCTGGCGTTCTTCGTGGCTCTCACCGATCTGATCCCCACGATCGGGGCTATCCTGGGGGCCGCGCTAGCGGCCGCCGTGGCCGCCTTCGCCGGGCTCCCGCAGTTCCTCGCCACGGTGATCTTCTTCGTGATCTACCAGCAGGTCGAGAACTACGTGATCCAGCCCCGGGTGATGGGAAGGACGGTCGAGATCTCGGCACCCCTGGTGATCCTGGCGGTCCTGATCGGCGGTGCCCTCCTCGGTGTGGTGGGGGCCCTCCTGGCCATCCCCACCGCCGCCATCGTGAAGATCCTCTTCAGGCAGCTCTTTCTGGAGGACCGGCTGGAGCGAGTTCGGACGGAGGGACCAGGGGACGTGCCCTGAGGGGCCCGAAGGGACCCGCAGGGATCGACAGGAGCACTTTCGGGCCGAGCGAGATCTGTAACCGAACCGCTCCGTATCGGGTCCAACCGGGAGGCCGTGGGCGAGCGTTCGCCCGCGGGAGGAAAGGAGGCAGGTGGTGGCGGACAGCGCCTACTACGGGAAGATGGGGTTCGCCCGCTTCTACGCGCTCGTATTCGGAGTGGCGTACATCGGGGTCGCGCTCCTCGAACTGATCCTGGGGGACCTTCGGATCGGGGACGCCCTGATCCTTGACCGAACCACACTCCAGAACATCGTCCACTTCGCCGTGGGCATCGTGGTCCTGGGCTCCTTCTTCGCCGGCGAGGGACCGGCTCGCACGGTCGCCAAGGTGATCGGGATCGTGTTCGTGGCCCTCACGATCTACGGGTTCGTGGCTCCCGACTCACTGGGATCGCTCCTCGGATACGACGGCGACATCCCGATGTCGTACAACATCGTGCACCTGGTCACCGCGGTGCTGGCCCTGTTCGCGGGGTTCGCCGGAGGCCGGCGCCGGGCGCCGGCCACAGCCTAGCGGCGAGGTCGAGGAGATGGCGTCCCGGTGATCGGTGCGGTGGGCCGCCACCTCCTCGGTACCGACGGCCACGCGGGGGCCGCCCATCTCGTCCACTACCTGCTCCTCGGTATCGCGGTGATCCTGTTCCTGGCCTTCGTGGCCGTGGACGTCCGGCGACACGGCTGGCCCCGGTTCTCCTGGAGGGGCCCTCCGGGCCTGATCCCTAAGCGAGGTCGCTCGGGCCGAATCGGGAGGGCCGTCCGCCCCGGGCGGTGAGAAGAGTTTGGCCCCCGGGGGGTTGCCCGGGGGCCGGGGAAAGGGGGTGGAGGGGACTCGCGTCCACCTCCGCGAGCCACTATACCCCTTTCCGGGGTTCGCAACCACCCGTCCTGGGATATCCCACCACGGGCCTTCGTTGTATATCCCCCGGAATACGTCGGCGGGTGACGCTACCATCCCCTCCGTGCTGCTCGAGCTCCATATCGCCGGCCTGGGGGTGATCGAGGATGTCACCCTGGAGCTTGCGCCCGGTCTGTCCGTGCTGACGGGGGAGACCGGCGCCGGGAAGACGATGGTCACGGAAGGGTTGGCCCTGGTCCTGGGACGAAGGGCCAGGGCGGGGCTGGTTCGGGATGGCGCCGGCCGGGGAGGGGTCGAAGCTCGATTTCAGGTGCCGGCCCCTCGGGCACAGGGTTGGGCTGAGGACGGAGAACTGGTGCTGGGTCGCACCATGTCGGCGGACGGTCGGTCGACGGCCCGGGCGGGAGGGCGGCTGGCCCCGCTCTCGGTGCTGGCCGAGCTGGGCGGCGATCTGGTGGAGATCCATGGCCAACACCAGGCCCAGCGGTTGTCGTCGCCGGCGGCGCAGCTGGCCTTCCTGGACCGATTCTGCGGCACCGAACATCGGGAGAGGCTGTCCGCGTACCGCGTCGCTCACCGGGAACTGCGCGAGACCCGGGACCGGCTCGACCGGCTCGACGAGGATGAGCGTCACCGCGAGCGAGAGAAGGACCTGCTGGCCTATCAGGTCCGGGAGATCGAGGCGGCCCGCCTTCGGCCGGGAGAGGTCGCCGACCTCGAAGCCGAGGCCTCCCGGCTGGGACACGCGGAGCGCCTGCGAGAGCTGGCCGTGACGGCCGGCCGGGCCATCGCCGTCGAAGGAGGGGGGGAGGACAGACTTCGGTCCGCCGCTGCCGCCGCCGGGGAGGCCGCCACCGTCGACCCCTCCGCGGAGAATCTGGCACGTCGGCTGGCCTCGCTGGCCGAAGAGGCGGCCGACGTCGGCGCCTCGCTCCGGAGCTACGCCGAGTCGATCGAGGCCGATCCGGCCCGCCTGGAGGGGACGCGCGATCGCATCGCCGCGATCCGTTCCCTGGAACGCAAGTACGGCGAAGGCGAGAGTGAGGTGCTGTCGTTCCTCGAGCGGGCCCGGGTTCGGCTGACCGAGGTGGCCCGCTCCGGAGCGGAGCGTGACGCGCTGGCCGCCCGGCGGTCTCGCCTGGAGGAGGAGGCCGAGGGTCTCGCCCTCCGGCTCACGGAGGGCCGGCGGGAGGCAGGCCCCAGGCTCGCCGAGGCGCTCCGCTCCGAGCTGGTCGAGCTGGGGATGGAGGGGGCCAGGATCGACGTGCACCTCGTGCCCGAGGCGGGGCTCGGTCCTGACGGGCACGAGGGGGCGTCGCTCCTCTTCTCCGGTGGGCCGGGGCAACCTCCACAGCCCATCCAACGCGTGGCGTCGGGAGGCGAGCTGTCGCGGATGATGCTGGCCTGCCGGACCGTCCTGGCCGATATGGACGACGTCCCCACGCTGGTCTTCGACGAGGTCGATTCCGGGATCGGCGGCCGGGCCGGTGTGGCCGTGGGCCGCCGTCTGGCCCGCTTGGCCCGACGTCGACAGGTTGTGGTCGTCACTCACCTCCCCCAGATCGCGTGCTTCGCCGATCGCCACTTCCGGATCACCAAAGAGGACGGGGTCGCCGTGGTGGACGCCCTGGAGGGCGGCGAGCGAGTGGATGAGCTTTCCCGCATGCTCTCGGGGATGCCAACGGAGGAGGCGGCCACCCATGCCTCGCAGCTCCTGGCGGAGGCTGCCCGGGAGAGGGGCTAGTGGACCAGACCTTTGCGGCCGGGCCGCCGCGCCGTCGGAGTGGCCGAGCGACCGTGGCCATGGTGGCTCTAGCCCTGGCGAACGCGCTCGTCTGGGGAGGGGCGGTGATCCTGTTCCGACCCGGATCGAGCGTCATCACTCCGTGGCGGGTCGGTCCCGTTCCGTCGATCGTTCCGGTTGCCCCTTCGCCCCTTGCCCCGGAGACGCCGGCCGGCGAACCGCTCCCCGTCTTCGCCACGGCCCGGGGGATCCGGCTGCGGGCGGTCTCCGGCCTGGCCGTGGCAGTGGCCTTCCACGAAGCCTCCTACGACGATGCTCTGGCGCTCCGACCGACCGGCGTGTGCGGCAGATGCAAGAACCCCACGAAGTTCACGGCGCCGCCTCCCCGGGATCCCTCGGTCCACTACCTGGTGACTCACAGCCGGGGTCGGGACACCCCGGCGACCTCGGCGGCCGACCTCGTGGTGCCGAAGGCCACTCCCATCCTGTCACCGGTCGACGGCCTCGTCGTCCGCGTACACCGGTACCGGCTGTACCGGTCCTACCCGGACATGCGGGTGGAGATCGCTCCCGACTCTGAGCCGGGCCTTCTGGTGGTCCTGCTCCACCTCGGCGCCGTCCAGGTCCGGAAGGGCGAACGGGTGACCGCGTCGGAGACGTTGATCGGCGTGCCCCGGCGGCTGCCCTTCCAATCCCAGGTCGACCGGTACGTGCGAGGGCGGTACCCTCACGTCCATCTGGAGGTGAAGGATGCTGCGACAGCGCGTCAGACGTCGGTCTGACGAGGTCCCGGCCAGGGTGGACGGTCGGACGAAGCGCCTCCTCACCCGGCTGCTCCCCGGCGAGGTGGCCGTCATCGACCACGAGGACCTCGACCGGGTGGCCGCGGAGGGCCTGGTTGCCCGAGGGGCGGCCGCGGTGGTCAACGCCAGCCCCTCGATCACCGGGCGGTACCCGAACCTCGGCCCGCTGATCCTGGTCCGGGCGGGCGTCCCGTTGGTCGATGGGGTGGGCGGCCTCCTGATGCGCAAGGTTCGGGAGGGCGATCGGCTCCGCGTGGAGGGCGACCGGGTGATGCTCGACGGTGCGTTGGTCGGTGTGGGGCTCCGTCAGACCGAGCGGTCGGTCATCCGGGCCATGGACGAGGCCCGGACCCGTCTCTCCGAGCGGTTCGACGACTTCGCCCGCAACACGCTGGAATACATGCAGCGTGAGCGGGACCTCCTGTTCGGCGGCGAGGGTATGCCGGCGCTGGACCACGACCTGGCCGGCCGGCACGTCCTGGTGGTGGTCCGGGGGACGAATTTCCGGGAAGACCTGGCCGCGCTGAGCGCCTACATCTCCGATGTGAAGCCGGTCCTGGTCGGCGTCGACGGCGGTGCCGAGGCCCTCCTGGAGCAGGGGTACCGGCCGGACATCATCGTCGGTGACATGGACAGCGTCTCCGAGGCATCGCTCCGGGCCGGCGCCGAGCTCGTCCTTCACGCCTACCCCAGTGGCCGGGCGCCAGGACGCCAGCGGCTGGAGTCGCTCCGCCGTCCGTACAAGGTCATCGAGGCCACCGGCACGAGCGAGGACGTGGCGTACCTCCTGGCCCACGACAAAGGAGCCGCTCTGATCGTGGCGGTGGGGAGCCACGGCAACCTTCGGGAGTTCCTGGACAAGGGGCGAGAGGGGATGGCCAGCAGCTTTCTGGTTCGTCTTCGGGTCGGGGAGATCTTGGTGGACGCCAAAGGGGTCTCCCGCATGTACCGGGGCCGGGTCCGGGGCCGGGACCTGATCTTGCTGATCGGGGCGGCGCTGTTCTCGATGATCGCCGTGGTGGCGGTCTCCGAGCCGCTCCAGCTCTTCCTCCGCCAGCTCGTCGAGATGGGCCGGCAGTTCCTGTTCCGCCTGGGCCAGCTGTTCTGAAGAGGACCGGGGCCCCGGTCTAGGATTCCTCCGTGGTGTCCTTCCGTTTTCACCTTGTGTCGATCGTGGCCGTGTTCATGGCCCTCGGCCTGGGCGTGCTCACCGGGACGACCGTGATCAACCGAGGGCTGGTGGCCCGGCTGGAGGGGCAGACCGAGGACCTTCGCCAGCGAACCGAGGACGCCGAGGCGGAGGTGACCCGGCTGCAGGCCGAGGTCGAAGGGTGGTCGGCCTACGGCGAGGAGACCATGGACCTGATCGCCACCGGCCGTCTGGACGGCCAGCGGGTGGTGGTGATCACCCAGGAGGGGACCGACGATGCCAGCATCGATGGGGTCCTCCGGGCCCTCCGGATAGCCGCCGGGGACGAGCAGGCCGTGATCGGCCCCCTGTCGGTCACCACCCGGATGGCGCTGGGTTCCGACGTCGATCGGGATGAGCTGGCGGCGATCCTGGGAGCCGACCCGGTCTCGGAGGCGGAAACGCTCCAGAGCATCGCCGCGGACCAGCTGGCCAGACGACTGGCCTTCGCCGCCGCGGGCGACGACACCCTCGAGGAGCTCCTGGCGGCGAGGTATCTGATCGACGAGCAAGGTCTCGCCGAGGGAGCCATCGGCGAGCTGGGCGGTCCGGAGGACGCCATCGTCGTCCTGGCGGGGGGCCCGGCCAGCTCCGGCCTCCAGCCCGAGCGATTCCTGGTCCCGCTGGTGGGGGATCTGGCTCGAGACGGTGCCGCCGTCGCCGCAGGTGAGCCGGTGAACGGGCAGGAGGAGGAGCCGCCGTTCGTGGCGGCGCTGCGCTCGGACGGGGAGGTCTCGACGATGATCGCCACCCAGGACAACGTCGACCAGGTCCCGGGGCAGGTCGGCCTGGTTCTGGCGCTGGAAGATCTCCTCCGCGGGGTTGCGGGTCACTACGGCGTGAAGGATGGGGCGGACGGTGCCATCCCAGAGGTGTAGCCCAGGGCCGTGCGGGTGATCGCCGTGGTGGCCGCCCGGAACGAGGCCGGTCGAGTGGGGGACACAGTGCGGGCCGTGCGTGACCTGGACGGGGTCGACGAGGTCGTCGTGGCTGACGGCGGGTCCGAGGATCGGACCCCCGGCGAGGCCCGGGCCGCGGGGGCCCGGGTCCTGATCGGTCCCCGCAGGGGGGGCAAGGGAATGTCTCTGGAGAGCGCCCTGGCTCTGATCGCTCCGGCCGACATCTACCTGTTCGTCGACGCCGACCTCGGCGTCACGGCGACCGAAGGAGGGCGGCTCCTTGAGGCCGTGACCTCCGGCCGGGCTGACCTGGCCATCGGAGCGCTTCCCCGCCAGGAGGAACACGGGGGGTTCCGGCTGGTGAAGCGGACCGCGGCCGCCCTGATCCGGGCCCTGTCGGGATTCGCCGCCATGGAGCCTCTCTCCGGTCAGCGGGCATTGACCGCGGAGGCCCTGGCCGCGGTCCGTCCCCTGGCGCCCGGATTCGGCGTGGAAGCGGCCATGACGATCGACGCCGTCCGGGCCGGCTTCCGGGTGATGGAGATCCCCGTGGCCATGAGCCATGCCGTCACCGGCCGGAACCTGGCCGGCTTCGTCCATCGGGGGCGCCAGGGCTGGGACCTCCTTCGGGCGGGGCTCCCTCGAGCGATCCGAAGGTGAGGGCCCTCTGGGCGGGGGTGGCCGCCGTGGCCGCGGCCGTGCTCGCCGCTGGCGGAGCGGCGATCCTGATTCGCCGGCCACCGGACCGGATGCTGGTCACCAACCGGCGGGGCCGGCCCGTCCCCGCCGTCCTGGGCTGGGCTTTCACGGTGGGGGCGGCGGCGGGATGGGTGCTGGCGGTCCCGTTGACCGATCTACCCACCGGCGGTCTC
>DASQTB010000158.1:0-6805 GCA_035642095.1 Actinomycetota bacterium
CCGCCGATCCATCCCCCGGCCGAGCCTCCGCCACGAGGGTCACGTGGAAGGTGGACCCCCGACCGGCTCGGCTCTCTGCCCACACCGTCCCTCCCATCTGCTCGGCCAGGCGCTTGCTGATGGCCAGTCCCAGCCCGGATCCTCCGTACCGCCGGGTGGTCGACGTGTCCACCTGGCTGAACGCCTCGAACAGGGTCTCCATCCGATCCTGGGGAATACCGATGCCGGTGTCCCGGATGGAGAAGTGGAGCTCGTACCTTCCAGCATCTCCATCGGACGAGTCGAGCCGCGTGGCGTCGACCTTCAGGACGACCTCCCCCTCCTCGGTGAACTTCACGGCGTTGTTGAGGAGGTTGAGCAGAATCTGTCGTACTCGGGTGATGTCGCCGACAATCGTGGCCGGAGCCCGCCGATCGATCATGTACGCCAGGTCGAGCCCTCTCTCTCCGGCCGACCCGGCCACCAGCTCCAGGGCCGACTCGACGCATTGACGGAGGTCGAACGGCCGCTGCTCGAGGTCCAGCCGCCCCGCCTCGATCTTGGAGAAGTCGAGGATCTCGTTGATCACACCCAGGAGCGCGTCGCCGCTGCTCCGGATGACCTCGGCGTAGTTCCGCTGCTCCGGCTGGAGCTGTGTGTCGAGCAGCAACCCGGTCATGCCGATCACCGCGTTGAGCGGCGTCCGGATCTCGTGGCTCATGGTGGCCAGGAACGCGCTCTTGGCCTCGGTGGCCGCCTCTGCCTCCTCCCTGGCTCGCTGGAGCTCGCCGATGTCGATGAACATGGCGTACAGCCCGGCCGGCTCCCCGGCGACGGTGACCGGAGCGCCGAACATCTCCACATCCACCAGCGTGCCGTCCTTCCGGGTCCGCTTGGTGATGGCGTGCTGCAGCTCACCGGTCATGCCACGCCGGGTGTACTCCTCGGCCTCTGCTCGGAACTCCTCGCTGGCAGCCACCAGGTCGTCGATGTTCCTTCCCACGGCATCTTCGGCGGTGTACCCGAAGAGCCGCTCCGCGGTGGGATTCCAGGACGTCACGACGCCCTCCGGGTTGAGGAGGGCGACGGCCACCGGGCTCGACTGGATCAGCGCCTCGTAGTAGCGGCGCTGCCGCTGGACCTCGCCGATGTCGTGGTAGATGACGCTGTGGCCGACCCGCTCTCCGGCCACGGTTACCGGACTTCCCAGCACCTCCACGTCGACCAGCGATCTGTCCTTCCGCGTCCGGCGGGTGATCGCCCGGGTCCTTCCACCCTCCACCCCGGCGCGGCTGAATCGCTCCGCTTCTTCCCGGATGTCGCCGGTTCCGGCGACCAGGTCGTCGACATTGGCCCCCAAAGCCTCCTCGGCGGTGTATCCGAAGAGCTGCTCGGCGGCGGGGTTCCACCGGGTGACCCGGTTCTCTTCGTCCACGGTGACGATGGCCGCCTGACTCAGTTCCAGAACGGACTCGTAGTACTGCTTCTCCCGCTGAACTTCGCTGATGTCGTGGTAGATGGCCACGAACCCGACCCGCTTCTCGCTCACCACCACCGGCGCCGACACGAGCAGGACGTCCACCAGGGACCCGTCCTTGCGGGTCCGACGGGCAACGGCCCGGACCCAGTCGCCCTTCACGGCCGCCGCGCTGTACCGGACGGCCTCGGCGTGGAGGTCGGGGCGGCTGGCCACCAGGTCGTCGAGAAGCCGGCCGACGGCCTCCTCGGCCGAGTAGCCGAACAGCGTTTCCGCCGCCGGGTTCCAGGAGACAACCTTCGCATCGAGGTCGGTGACCACGATGGCTGAGGGACTGAGCTCCAGGAGTTGCTGGAAGTAGCGCTTCTGCTCTTGCAGCTCGGTGATGTCGTGATAGATCGCGTATCGGGCCACCGGCTGGCCGCCCACAACGATCGGCGCGCCGACGACGTCGACATCTACCAGGGACCCGTCCTTGCGGGTACGCTGGGTGACCAGCCGGACACCCCCTTTTCGATCCGCCTCGTCGTCTAGCCTCGCGCCCTCGGCGTGCAGGTCGGGCCTGGTGGCTACGAGGTCGTCGATCTTCCGCCCGATCGTCTCCTCTGTCGTGTAGCCGAACATGCGCTCGGCGCCCGGGTTCCAGGATCTCACCGTGGTGTCCATGTTGGTGATGACGATGGCCTCCGGGCTGACATGGAGAAGCGCCTCGAAAAACCGCTGCTGTCGGTTGAGCTCGGTGATGTCGTGGTAGATACCGAGCATCCCCACCACCTCGCCGTCCGCCAGGAGAGGAGCGGCCAGCAGCTCGACATCGACCAGCGTTCCGTCCTTCTGGGTCCGCCGGGTGATGGTGTGGATGTGGTCTTTCTGGATGGCCCGCACGCTGTACGTGACGGCGGAGTCGTGGAGCTCCTCGGTCTTGGCGATGAGGTCGTCCAGGTTTCGACCGATGGCCTCCCCGGCCGTGTATCCGAACAGCCGTTCAGCAGCCGGGTTCCAGGCGACCACGTTGGCCTTGACGTCACTGATCACGGTGGCCGTCGGCGTGATCTCCAGCAGCGGTTCGAGGTGCTGCGTGTGTTTCAGGAGCTCATCGTTGGTCCCCGTGGTCCCACCCCCTGGAGAGACATTCTGGCCGTCGGGTCCGGGATTGTCTACAGCCCCGGGCGAGAACCCTCAGCTCACGTGGAAGGTGATCTCCGTCAGCGTTTGGTTCCCGCTGGCCTCGATGGCCTGGACCTCGAGCTTGTACCTGGTCGCCGGCTCCAGGAACTCGGACGGGATGGTGACGCTGGTGACCGGGGCGGGGAGGTCGACGCTGAACACCCGGAGCGGATCCTCCCGCTCGACGATGGCCCGGTAGCCCACCACGTCGATCCGGCCGGGTTCGGGAACCGGGCTCCAAGCCGCCACAACGCCGTCGCGAGCGACCGTCGCGCCGTCTTCCGGTGAGGTGATCTGCGGCCCGGCCGGGATGTCGTGCGATAGCCTGGCCCCGCCGACCAGCTTCCGCCCTTCGACGGTCGTCCCGACCAACGCGTACCTGCCCTCGGGGAACAGGCGCTTGAACCTCCTCAATGGAAACTCGTCGAAGGAAGGCTCGCTGCTCTCCGAGAACAGCTCGGTCAGCCCGTACCGCTTCAGACGGGACTTCGTGTTGACGGCCAGGATCCGCCTTCCTTCTGGGTTGGTGATGGTCATCTGGGCCCAGGGCTCGCCGTCCAGGAACACCTGGAGCCCGGCGTCACCGTCGGTCGCGTTGACCTCGACGATCATGGTGGCCTCGTCCAGACGGACCGGCTTCCCTGCCGCCCCGGCCAGGGGAGCGAGGCTGGAGCCCGCCGTGCCGATGGCCAGCAGCGGTAGCGACGCCGCCAGCAGGATGGTGGTCGTTCGATGAAGGCGCATCCGAAACTCCTTCCTGCCCCGTCGGCCGCCGGGATGCGGTCCGACGTCGCCAGCATGCCGGGACGGCGATGAGAGGACCGTGAGCTCGAGATGAATTCGCCTAGTCTGATGGGATGCCGCTCCCCGCCTGGCTGGGCCGGTTCAACCGGAGGGTCACCAACCCGCTGCTCCGCCCCGCGGCGAGCCGGCTTCCGCTCTTCGCCGTGGTGGTCCACCGAGGGCGGCACTCGGGCCGGACCTACCGGACGCCGGTCAACGTGTTCCCTTCGGGTGACCACTTCCTGATCGCCCTGACCTACGGTCCGAAGGTCGAGTGGGTGAAGAACGTCCTGGCTGCGGGGCGGTGCCGGCTGATCCATCGCGGTCGCTCGGTGGACCTGGTTCGACCCAGGCTGCTGGAGCGTCCGGAAGACGCCGCCGCCGTCCCCGACCCGATACGGGCCGTCCTCCGTGTCATGGACGTGACCGACTACCTGCGCCTCGACCGGGATGGGGCCGCCCCGTCGGGGTAGGTACGAGCACATGAGCGAACGAGCCAGGATCGACATCGTCACCGCAGCCCGGGAGAACGAAGCCTTCCGGCGGGAGATCGTCACCGCCAAGCACAGCCAGCTCGTGGCCATGACCATCCCGGTGGGGAAGGACATCGGCGAGGAGGTTCACGAGCACGTGGACCAGATCCTGATCTTCGTCGACGGCAGGGGCGAGGCCATCCTGGAGGGTGATCGCACGCCGGTCGGTCCGAACGACCTCGTGTTCGTGAAGGCCGGGACGCGCCACAACTTCGTGAACACCGGAGATGGCCCGCTGCGGCTGGTCACGGTGTACGCCCCTCCCGAGCACGAGCCGGGGACCGTCCACGCCACGAAGGAAGAGGCGGAGGCGGCCGAAGCGTCCTGAGCCCTGGGCTTAGCTCGGGCCAAGCTCGGGAAAGTGTCCTGCCGTGAAGTTCAGACGACGATACCGAAGCCGGTACGTGAGTGACCGGCGAGCGATGTCTCCGTCGGGCGGCGGCTTCTCCGGTGGCTTGCCGATCGGCGCGGCGGGGGGCGGGATCGGGGGGATCGTCCTCCTTCTCCTCTTCCTCTTCCTGGGAGGCGGGGACATCCTCGGCGGGGGAGGGGACAGCGTCCCCGACATCGATCGGTTCCCTCAGGCTCCCTCGGCCGGAGCTCAGGACCCCGCCGTGCCGGGCGGCACCGACCCGGAGGCCGAGCAGGTCTCCTTCGTGTCGTTCGTGTTCGACGACGCCCAGGCCACGTGGACCCAGCTGTTCGAGGAGTCCGGCCGGACCTATCGGCCGGCCCAGCTGGTCCTGTTCCGCCAGACCACGGATTCGGGGTGTGGTTTCGCCACCTCGGACGTCGGCCCGTTCTACTGCCCCGCGGATGAGACGATCTATCTGGACCTGGGCTTCTTCCGCGAGCTTCAGAACCGCTTCGGCGCGGAGGGGGACTTCGCCCAGGCGTACGTCGTCGCCCACGAGGTGGCCCACCACGTCCAGAACCAGCTCGGGATCAGCGGGCGCGTGCAGCGCTTGTCGGGTGAAGACCCGTCCGCGGCCAACGAGCTCTCGATCCAGCAGGAGCTTCAAGCTGACTGTCTGGCCGGCGTGTGGGGCCAGACCACGTACGAGCGCGGGCTCCTCGAGACCGGCGACCTCCAGGAGGGGCTCGGCGCGGCTGCGGCCGTGGGCGACGACCGGATTCAGCGCCAGGTCACCGGGACGGTGAACCCCGAAACGTGGACCCACGGCTCCTCCCAGCAGCGCCGGACCTGGTTCGAGGAGGGGTTCACCTCCGGCGACGCCGACACCTGCGACACCTTCGGCTGGACCTAGCGTCCCGCTCAACTGCTTCGGCGGGGCGGCCGATGACGTCTGAGTGAGCATCGAGGCCTGGCCCCGGCGGGTTACGGCGGGGCCGCCCCGGGAGCAGTTCTCTCACGCCCTGGCGGCGTTCGTCGACTTCGTCCTTCCCCAGCTGGAGAGCCTGCTGCTAATGGCTCGGGGGAGCGGTCTCCCGAACGCCCACGAGTTGGCCCTGGCCGAGGCCCACGGGGTTGTGGCGGCCTTCGCCGCCGGCGACGACGTGGTCACCGAGGAGGAGGTCCGGACCGTCCTGGAGCTGGAGGGCGTGCCGGCCGGCGGCCGGGCCGAGGCCCTGGCCACCCTCGGCCGGTGGAAGCAATCGGCGGGGACGTCCTTCCCGGCGCTGGCGGCATGCGTCTTCCGGGACGTGCTCGACGGTGGCGTGCGCGGCGCTCGCTACCTCAGGCTGGCCGTGGCGCTGGCCGAGGCCACCGCGGCCCTGGATGAGGTGTCCGATCGGGAGCGGACCGACGTTCGGCTGTTCGAGGATCACCTCCGAGCCGAGCTTGAGGCCACCACCGATCGGGCCCGGACCGGAGGACTCCAGATCTCGCTCCCGCCGGCCGAGCGTGTCCGAGCCGGCGCGGCCGGCCCGATCCCCTCGCGGGCACCGGACCAGCCGCCCCCCGAGAGCGTCGAGGACGCCCTCCAGGCCCTCAACCGCCTGATCGGTCTGGCCCAGGTCAAGGAAGAGGTCCGGACGTTAACGAACCTTCTGCGGGTCCGGCGGCGACGCCGCGAACTTGGGCTGCCGGCCCCCACGACCAGCCACCACATGGTGTTCCTGGGAGCGCCGGGGACGGGCAAGACGACCGTGGCCCGGTTGCTCGGCCGGATCTTCCGGGCCCTGGGCCTCTTGGAACACGGCCGTGTTCGGGAGGTGGCCCGGGAGGATCTGGTGGGCGGCTACCTGGGCGAGACGGCCCTGAAGTGCGACCGAGTGGTCACCGAGGCCCTGGGCGGGATCCTGTTCGTCGACGAGGCCTACACCCTGGCCCCGGTGAATCTCCAGGACTCCTTCGGGAGCGAGGCCATCGCCACGCTGGTGAAGCGGATGGAAGACGACCGGGACCGGTTCGTGCTCATTGTGGCCGGTTACGAGAACGAGATGCGCCGGTTCCTCGACTCGAACCCCGGCCTCCGGAGCCGATTCTCGGAGACGATCCGGTTCCCCGACTACGACCCGGGGGAGCTGGGCGCCATCCTCGACGCGTTCGTGTCAGACGGAGGATACCGACTGACGGCGGGCGCCCGGGGGAAGGCCCAGGAGATCATCCGGGAGGGGTGGGAGGCCCGAGGTCATGGCTTCGGCAACGCCCGGATGGTCAGGAACCTGTTCGAGGACATGGTAGGGGCTCACGCCAACCGGCTGGCGGGGGAGACCGAGCATGCGACGGCCGACCGGCTATCGCTGATCGAAGCGGACGATGTGACAGCGGCCGCCCGGGAGCGGTAGGGTCGGACGCGTCGTGCCCCCGACCGGGGACGGCCGACCGATGAGCGAACGCGAACCGCCCGATCGACGGACCGGCGAGCTACCGCCCACCGAGCCGATCGGCTCGGCGGGG
>DASQTB010000159.1:0-3455 GCA_035642095.1 Actinomycetota bacterium
CGCACCGATCCTGGTCACTGGCTCGCATCGGTCCGGCACGACGTGGGTGGGGCGCATGCTGGGCCTGGCGCCGGGGGTGGCGTACCTCCACGAGCCCCTCAGCCCCAGGAGATGGCCGGGCTGGTTCCGAGGTCGCCCCCCTCACTGGTTCCTGTACATCTGCGATGAGAACGAGGCGGAGTACGGGCCGATGGTCGAGGACGTTCTGGCGCTCCGGTACCCCCTGGGGAACGTCCTCCGGGTTCGGGACCCTCGTCAGGCCGTTCAGATCGCCGAGGAGCTGCCCTTCGCGATCTGGCATCGGCTCCACGGGTCCCGCCCGCTGGTGAAGGATCCGATCGCCGTGATGTCGGCCGAGTGGCTGGCCAGGCGGTTCGGGGTCCGGCCGGTGGTGATGATCCGCCACCCGGCCGCCTTCGCCGGGAGCCTGATCCGGCTCGACTGGCCCCGGTTCGACCTGCGAAACTGGCTGGACCAGCCCCTCCTGCTGCGTGATCTGCTCGGCCCGTACGAGGAGCTGATCCGGAGGTTCGCCCAGCGGCCCGGCGACCGGCTCGACGAGGCGATCCTCCTGTGGAACGTCATCCATCATGTGATCGCCGCCTTCCAGGACCGCCACCCGGAGTGGTCCTTCCTCCGGCACGAGGACCTCACCGAGGAGCCGGTCAAGGGCTTCCGGGCCCTGTACGACGACCTCGATCTGGAGTGGGATCCGGTGGCGGAGGCGACGATCGTTCGGTCCAGCACGGACCCCGCCCGAGGGGAGGTCCCGACCTACCTCCACCGCTCGGTGCGCCGCGAGAGCCGCATGGCCCGGTGGACGTGGCGTCATCGCCTGACCCCGGACGAGCAGGACCGGGTCCGGCAGGGCACGGCCAGCGTCGCCGCGGGCTGGTACGGCGAGGAGGACTGGGCGTCACCGGAGGGCGTGTGAAGGTCTCGCTGGTGGCCACGGTGAAGGATGCGGCCCCCTACATTCGGGCCTTCCTGGCTTCGGTGGATGCCCAGACCCGAGCTCCGGACGAGGTGGTCATCGTCGACGGTGGGTCGATCGATGGGACGACCGAGATCCTTCGAGATGCCGGGCTCACCCTGATCGAGGAGCCCGGAGCGAACATCGCCCGGGGGCGGAACGTGGCGGTCCGGGCCGCGTCACACGACATCGTGGCCGTCTCCGATGCCGACTGCGTGCTGAGCCCCGCCTGGCTTGAGCGCATCGTTCGTCCGCTCGTACGAGGCGCGGACGTGTCGATGGGCCTGTACCGCCCGCTAACCCGGTCCTTCTTCGAGGCCTGCGCGGCCGGGATCTCCATCAAGGAGCCGGAGGAAGTGGATCCGGCGAGCTATATGCCCTCCGCGCGGTCGGTGGCGTTCCGGCGGGACGCGTTCGAGCGGGTGGGCGGCTACCCGGAGTGGCTCGCCATCGGCGAGGACATGTACCTCAACCACCGCTGGCGGGAGTCGGACCTTCGTCTGGAGCTGGCCCGCGACGCGGTCGTCTACCGTCGCCCCCGAGGCGGTCTGGTGGACTACTGGCGCCAGTTCTTCCGGTACGCCGAGGGCGATGCCCTGGGGGGGATGCATCCCCGGCGCCACGCGCTCCGCTTCGCCGTCTACGGTGCCCTCGCCCTGGTCATGGCTTCCGGCGGCCCGACGTCCAGGCTGATCGCCTCGGCGGCCGGCGCCGCGTACGCCGCTCGGCCCGTCCGGCGGGCCCGACACCTCCTCCCCCCCGGCCGCCCCCGACTGGCGGCCGTGGTGGCCGTCCCCGCCCTGATGGCCGTCACCGACGCCGCCAAGATGGCCGGGTACCTCCGGGGCCTGGCCTCGAGGGCGCTTGCCAACGCCCCGGGGGGTCGCGCTATACTTCGGTTAGCACTCTCTGTCTGAGAGTGCCAGCAGACGCTCATCGGAGCTGAGTCCAGGAGGGATCCATGGCAGCGAAGATCATCACGTTCACGGAAGACGCCAGGCGGGCCCTGGAGCGGGGGATGGACCAGCTGGCCAACGCGGTCCGGATCACCCTCGGCCCCAAGGGTCGGAACGTCGTCCTGGAGAAGAAGTGGGGTGCCCCGACGATCACCAACGACGGGGTATCCATCGCCAAGGAGATCGAGCTCGAGGACCCCGAGGAGAAGGTCGGGGCCGAGCTGGTCAAGGAGGTCGCCAAGAAGACCGACGACGTGGCCGGCGATGGAACCACCACGGCCACCGTCCTGGCCCAGGCCATGGTCAAGGAGGGCCTCCGCAACGTGGCCGCCGGGGCCAACCCGATGTCCCTCAAGCGCGGCATCGAGCAGGCCGTGGACCGGGCCGTGGAGGCCATCAAGAACCAGGCCAAGGAGATCGAGGAGAAGGAGGAGATCGCCCACGTGGCCGGGATCTCCGCGGGCGACGACGAGATCGGTGAGCAGATCGCCGAGGCCATGGACAAGGTCGGCAAGGACGGCGTCATCACCGTCGAGGAGTCCCAGACCTTCGGCATGGAGCTCGAGCTGGTCGAGGGCATGCGGTTCGACAAGGGCTACATCGCTCCGCACTTCATGACCGACCCCGAGCGCATGGAAGCGGTCCTCGACGAGCCGTACGTGCTCCTGGCGAACCAGAAGATCTCCGCGGTTAAGGACCTCCTCCCCGTGCTGGAGAAGGTCATGCAGTCCGGCAAGCCGCTGGTGATCATCGCCGAGGACCTGGAGGGGGAGGCCCTGGCCACCCTGGTGGTCAACAAGATCCGGGGGACGTTCAAGTCCGCCGCGGTGAAGGCTCCGGGCTTCGGTGACCGCCGCAAGGCCATGCTCGAGGACATCGCGATCCTCTCGGGCGGCCAGCTGATCTCCGAGGATCTCGGCATCAAGCTGGAGAACGTGACCCTCGATATGCTCGGCCGGGCGAAGCGCATTCGCATCGACAAGGAAAACACCACCATCGTCGACGCGGTCCTTCTTCTCCTTGACCTCGACCTCGGTCGCGCCGCCGACCTTGATCACCGCCACGCCGCCGGCCAGCTTCGCCAGACGCTCCTGCAGCTTCTCGCGGTCGTAATCGGATGTCGTGTCCTCGACCTGCGCCCGGAGCTGCTTCACACGGCCTTCGATGGCAGCAGAGGTGCCGGCACCTTCGACGATCGTCGTGTTGTCTTTGTCGATCGTCACCTTCTTCGCCTTGCCGAGGTCGTCAACCTTGATGTTCTCGAGCTTGATCCCGAGATCTTCCGTGATCGCACGGCCGCCGGTGAGGATCGCGATGTCCTCGAGCATGGCCTTGCGGCGATCGCCGAAGCCGGGCGCCTTCACCGCGGCCGCCTGGAGCGTGCCGCGCAGCTTGTTGACCACGAGCGTGGCCAGCGCCTCGCCATCTACGTCCTCCGCGATGATGAGCAGCGGACGGCCCATGCGCGCCACCTGCTCGAGGACCGGGAGGAGGTCCTTCATCGAGCTGATCTTCTTCTCGTGAAT
>DASQTB010000160.1:0-24245 GCA_035642095.1 Actinomycetota bacterium
CAGATCGTGAAATCTCTGGTGTTTGTGGCCGGGAGCGAGCCGTTCCTGGCGCTGACCTCGGGTCTCAACCGGGCCGACTCCGGGCGGCTGGGTCGCCTGGTCGGGGTCCCGGTCCGACGGGCCGATGCCGAAGAGGCCCGCGCGGCCACCGGCTACGCCATCGGGGGAACGCCGCCGTTCGGCCACCCTCGTCCCCTGCGGACCTTCTTCGACCGTGACCTCCTGGCCTACCCCGAGGTCTGGGCGGCGGCCGGTACCCCCCAGACGGTGTTCCCGATCGCCCCGGACCTCCTCCTCCGGGCCTCGGGGGCGGAGCCGGCGAACTTCGCCGAGTGAGGAGTCAAACGGGCCCCTGTCCGGATATAATCGAGCCGATGGACACCCAGATCCGCACCCTGCAGCTCAGCGAGTCGGCGGCCGGAAAGGTTCGGGAGCTGGTGGCTCAGGAGGGCCAGGCCGAGGTCGTCCTCCGCGTCGCCGTTCAGCCCGGCGGCTGCTCGGGGCTTCGGTACGCGATGTACCTCGACGACCAGATCGCCGAGAGCGATGTGTTGTCGGAGCAGCATGGCGTCCGGGTCGCGGTCGACAAGATGAGCGCTCCCTACCTCAAGGAAGCGAAGGTCGACTTCGTGGACACGCTGGAGGCCAGCGGGTTCACCATCGACAACCCCGTGGCCCAGGGGACCTGTGCCTGCGGGCACTCCTTCCACTAGCCTCACCGCATGGGTTCGGCCGCCTCCGGACGGATCGCCGCCTACCAGCACGGCATCTATCCCCGCTCGGAGGACGTCGTTCAGGCCACCCGCGACGTGGAGCGGGGCCGGACCACGTCGGACCGGGTCGACGAGGCCTTCCGGAACGACCGGGAAGCGTTCCTCGAGCTCCAGCGGAGGGCCGGGCTCGACCTCCTGTCCGACGGTCTGCTTCGGTGGCAGGACCTGTTCCGTCCCCTGGTGGACGGATCGGCGGGCATGGAGGCCCGGGTCCTGGTTCGGTGGTTCGACAACAACTCGTTCTTCCGGGCCCCCGATCTCCGGGGAAGGCCCCGGCTGACCTCGCTTCCGGGCTGGGTGCTGGACGACGGCATCCCCGAGCCCAGGGTGGCCACGCTCCCGTCGCCCTATCTCTTCTCCCGAGCGGCGAGCCCGGGTGGCGGGGGCGACCGGCTGATGGAACCCCTGGCCAGGGACGTCCTGGCCCCCGCGGTCGAACAGCTGGTGGGAGCCGGTCACCGCCTGATCCACCTGGAGGAGCCGTGGCTGGCCTTCGCGGGGATCGAGGACGCCTCGTGGGCGCCCCTGGAGCGGGCCCTGGAGGCGATCCGCGCGGCGAGCGGTGACGCCCCCCTGGTCCTGCACCTGTACTTCGGTGACGCCGCGGCTCACGCCACCCGGCTGACCCGCCTCCCCGTGGATGCCGTCGGGATCGACTTCGCGGAGACGGACCTCGATGCCCTTCCCGCGCCATGGCCGATCGGCCTGGTCGCGGGGTGCCTCGACGGCCGGCGGTCGGTGGTCGAGCCGGTCGACGAGGTGGTCGCTTTGGCCACCCGCGTCCTGAAGCGGTTGGAGCCGCCGACCATGTTCCTGACCTCGGGGAGCGACCTGGAGCTGGTGGGCCCCGAGGTGGCCCGGCAGAAGGTCGAGGTCCTCGGACGGGCCGGTCGCCGGCTCCGGGAGGCCGGATGAGCGCTTCGGTGACGACCCGGGACGACGTGCTGACCAAGCCGCTGCTGACCCACGAGCTGGGCTCCCTGGCCAAGCCGAACTGGCGGGTCCGGGCGGCGGCGGGGCGGCCGGTGGAGGACGCGGACATGGAAGACGCCCGGGCCTGGGGGGAGCGGCTGGAGGTTCCCGATCACGAAGGATTGCTGGATCTGCTCCGCCGGGCCCCCCTCGACGCGTCCGGGAGAGCGGAGGTTCGTCGATGGGGCAGCCGGTACGGGGTCCGCCTCCTGGAGTCCGTCGGGCTGAACGTGGTCTACGACGGCGAGCAGCAACGCAGCGAGATGTACCAGTGGGCCGTGGCCCACGCGAAGGGGTTCGAGTGGCGGGGCAGCGTCCGGGCCTTCGACAACAAGTACTACTCGAAGGCCGCGGTCACGGGACCGGTCGGACTGAGGGAGCCGTACCACAACGAGGAGTTCGCCTTCGTCCGCGAGGTCGCCCGGGCGGAGCTGAAGGTCCCCATCACCGGGGCGTACACCATCGCGGACTGGTCGTTCGACGAGCACTACTTCGTCGACCCCGCCGTCGGGAGGCCGCACGGAGGGCCGCGGCGATCGGCTCGTCGGCGGCTCGTCCTCGACGTGGCCACCGACCTGATCCGTCCGAACCTCGAGTCACTGATCGGTCTGGGGGCCCGGTGGCTCCAGATCGACGAGCCGGCCGGCTCCACCGGGCAGGAGGAGCTCGGTCTGTTCGTCGAGTCGTTCAACGCCAGCGTCCGGGGGCTGGAAGGGGTGTTCTCCACCCACCTGTGCTTCTCGGACTACGACCTGTTCTTCCCGGCCATCGGGGGGATGACCGAGTGCCGGCAGTTCGCCGTGGGGTTCGCCAACTACGACGGACGAGACCTGGGGACCACCGCGGACGATCGGCCCGGCTACCGGGTCCTTCCCAAATTCCGGGATCTGCCGTACCGCCCGATCCTGGGGGTGGGGGTCCTCGACATCCACACCGATTTCATCGAGCCGCCCGAGCTGGTCCGTGATCGGGTCCTGCATTCGGTCGAGGTGTTCGAGGACCCCGCTCGGATCCACGTCATCCCCGATTGCGGCCTCCGGACCCGGTCGTGGGAGGTCGCCCACGCCAAGCTCCAGAACATGGTGGAGGGCGTAGAGCTGGCCAAGAAGGACCTCGGGCTCTAGGCGGCGGCACCCCAGAGCGCTCCGTCCGGCCGATCAGACGGGCCCTCCGGTACCATAGGTTCGAGCGAACAAGAGGAGGGGACGCGGCCGGGCACGGGTCCCGGCCCTGCGGGCCACATGGCCACCAAGCAGGTCGAGCAGAAGCGGGACGTCACCATCCGGTTCGCCGGCGACTCCGGCGACGGGATGCAGCTGACGGGCGACCGGTTCACCAATGCGACCGCCGTGGTCGGCAACGACCTGGCCACCCTGCCCGATTTCCCGGCCGAGATCCGGGCCCCCGCGGGGACGCTCCACGGGGTCTCCGCGTTCCAGATCCACTTCTCCTCCGAGGACATCCTCACCCCCGGCGATCAGCCGAACGTCCTGGTGGCCATGAATCCGGCGGCCCTGAAGACCAACCTGGAGGATCTGGAGAAGGGCGGCATCGTCATCGCCAACGAGGACGGGTTCACCGACCGGAACATGGAGAAGGCCGGGTACGACGGGAACCCTCTCGAGGACGGGTCCCTGGACGCCTATCAGCTGTACACCGTGCCGATGACCACGATCACGGTGAGGGCCCTGGATGGCGTGGAGGGGATCTCCAAGAAGGAGGCCGAACGGTCGAAGAACTTCTTCGCCCTGGGCCTGGTGTCGTGGATGTACGGGCGGCCGATCGACGTCACCGAGCGATGGATCGACAAGAAGTTCGCCAAGGTCCCGGCCGTCAAGGAGGCCAACCTTCGAGCGTTCAAGGCCGGGTGGAACTTCGGCGAGACCACCGAGATCTTCGCCGTCCACTACGAGGTGGCTCCGGCGCCCGCCTCTCCGGGCATCTATCGGAACATCAACGGGGCCACGGCCACGGCGTACGGGCTGGTCGCGGCGAGCGTCCGCAGCGGCCTCCCGCTGTTTTACGCCTCGTACCCGATCACGCCGGCCTCGGAGCTCCTCCACGAGCTGTCGAAACACAAGAACTTCGGGGTGCGCACGTTCCAGTCGGAGGACGAGATCGCTGCGGCGAACATGGCCCTGGGGGCGGCGTTCGCCGGTCACCTGGGAGTGACCGGGACCAGCGGGCCGGGGATGGACCTCAAGGCCGAGACGCTGGGCCTGGCCGTGATCCTCGAGTTGCCCATGGTGGTGGTGGACGTGCAACGAGCCGGTCCGTCGACCGGGATGCCGACCAAGCAGGAGGCCGCGGACCTGCTGCTGGCGATGTACGGGCGGCATGGGGAGTCCCCCCTGCCGATCGTGGCGGCGCACACCCCCTCGAGCTGCTTCGACGCCGCGCTGGAGGCGGCGCGGATCGCCGTGAAGTACCGGACCCCGGTGATCCTGTTGACCGACACGTTCTTGGCCAACTCGTCCGAGCCGTGGAGGCTGCCCGACGTCGACACGCTGCCTGACATCGACCCTGCCTTCGCCACCGGCGTGAACATGGGGGAGGAGTTCTGGCCGTATCTCCGCGACGAGAACCTGGCCCGGCCGTGGGCGGTGCCCGGGACGGAGGGGCTGGAGCACCGGATCGGCGGCCTGGAGAAAGAGGCCGATTCGACCGGGAACATCTCGTACGATCCGCAGAATCACGCCTGGGCCACGGAGCTCCGGGCGTCCAAGGTGCTGAAGCTGGCCGACGAGATCCCGGCCCTCGACGTCGACGACCCGGGCGGCGATGCCGAGCTCCTCGTGCTGGGATGGGGTTCCACCTATGGGGCGATCCGCGTGGCCGTGGACCGGGCCCGGGAACGGGGGAGGAAGGTGGCCCGGGCCCACCTGTACCACATGAATCCGTTCCCCGGGAATCTCGGGGAGATGCTCCGGAAGTACCGAAGGGTCCTGGTGCCCGAGATGAACACGGGACAGCTGTCGAGATTGATCCGGGCGGAGTACTTGGCCCCGGCCGAGGTGTTCGCCAAGGTCCAGGGGCAGCCGATCTTCGCCGAGGAACTGGAGGACGAGATCGAGCGGAGGGTCGGATGACGGCGGCCGGCGGAAACGGGCAAGGCGGAAACGGCCAGAGGGGAGAGCCGGTCGAGCTGACGAAGAAGGACTTCATCAGCGATCAGGAGCCCAGGTGGTGCCCGGGGTGCGGAGACTACGCGATCCTGTCGACGGTCCAGGGGTTCCTTCCGGAGCTCGGCGTGCCGACCCACAAGATGGTATGGGTGGCCGGCATCGGGTGTTCCGGACGGTTCGCCTACTACGTCGACACGTATGGCGTCCACGGGATCCACGGGAGGGCCCCGGCCCTGGCCACGGGGATCGCCACGGCCCGGCCCGACCTCTCGGTGTGGGTGGTCACCGGCGACGGCGACGGGCTGTCGATCGGCGGAAACCACCTGATCCACGCCCTGCGGCGGAACGTGGACATCAAGATCCTCCTGTTCAACAACCAGATCTACGGCTTGACCAAGGGGCAGTACTCGCCGACCAGCGAGGAGGGGAAGGTCACCAAGTCCACTCCGTTCGGCTCGCTCGATCACCCGTTCAACCCGATCGCGCTGGCCATCGGGGCCGAGGCCGCCTTCGTGGCCCGGACCGTGGACAACGATCGTCAGCACTTCACCGAGATCCTGCGTGCCGCGGCGAACCATCGGGGGGCAGCGTTCATCGAGATCTACCAGAACTGCAACGTGTTCAACGACGGCGCGTTCGCGGCCGTCCGGGACAAACAGCACGGCGCCCAGAGGAATCAGATCCGCCTCCGCCACGGCGAGCCGATCCGGTTCGGGGAGCAGCAGGAGCAGGGGGTGGTCCAGCGATCCGACGGCAGCCTGGAGATCGTCGACGTCGAAGCAACCGGGGAGGACGCCCTCCTGGTTCACGACGCTTACCGGGAAAGCCCGGCTCTGGCCTTCTCCCTGGCTCAGCTGTCCCATCAGCCCACCGGCCCGACGCCGATCGGCATCTTCCGGGACGTCCAGCGGCCGGTCTACGGCGAGGCCATGGAGCGCCAGCTCGACGCAGCCAAGGGCAAGCTGGGGGAGGGCGACCTCGGGAAGCTGCTGCACGCCGGCGACACCTGGACCGTCGAGTAGGGGGAGCGCCGCCCCCCCGGGCCATCCCCTGACCTGCGGATGTTCCAGGTTACGGGCTCATGATAAGATGCTAAATGGACGCCCGCCGCGCGGGCGTCGTCGTGTTGTGGGCGACCCGGGAGCACGTTGACATGGCCGAGGACGCGCGGAAGGCCCATCAGAAGGAGCCCGAAGACCAGCCCGTTCGGGGCGAGTCGGCCAAGACCTGCACCGTCTGCGGGACGAAGCTCTCGTCCTACAACCCGGGGCCGAACTGCTGGCAGCACACCATCGGTTACCCCTGGCGAGGTCCCTCCGCCAAGCCCCGCTACGACTGAGCCGGCCCCGCCCCCGGCATCATGCGCCTGAACCAACCCGCCATGCGCCGGTTGGCCTCCGGCGCCCGGGTGGCCACCATCGCCACGGTCGATCCCGACGGGCGACCGAACCTGGTGCCCATCGTGTTCGTCCTGGACGGCGACACCCTGTACTCCTCGGTCGACGCCAAGCCGAAGGCCGGCCCCCGGCTCCGCCGCCTCGACAACATCACGGCGCATCCCGAAGGCGTGGCGGTGCTGATCGATCACTACGAGGAGGACTGGCCGTCCCTGTGGTGGGTCCGGCTCAGAGGTCGGGGCCGGGTGCTCGACTCGGGCCGGGAGCGTGACCGGGCCCAGGAGCTCCTCCGGGACAAGTACACGCAGTACGACGACATGCCGCCCCAGGGCGAGGTCCTCGCCGTCGACGTGACCGAATGGCGGGGGTGGTCGTGGCGGCCGGTAGAATGACGGCCGTGAAGGCCCTGGTCATCTCGGCGGATCCGGCGCTCCGCGAGCAGCTCCGGGTCGCCCTCGGCGCGGTCCAGCGGCGGACGGGAACCTCGTGGTCCTCCCTGGAGGCCCCGAACGGCATCGTCGGCCTCCGGCTGGCCTGGCGGGAGCGGCCCGACCTGGTGGTGGCCGACGAGATCGCTTCCGGGGCGGGGGCGTTCGCCGTGGCCAAGGACCTTCGGGGGGCGGCGGAGCCGTTCCCGGGTGCCGTCGTGCTCGTCCTGGCCCGCCGCCAGGACGCCTGGCTGGCCGAGTGGTCCGGCGCCGACGCGTGGGTGATCAAGCCGATCGATCCCTTCCTGCTGGCCGACCTCGTGGCGGAGCAGCTGGAACGACGAGCGCCCCACCAGGAGACGGCGTGAAGATCCGGGGCACCTGCGCGAACTGCGGGCGCGAGTTCCTTCCCGAGCAGGTCGAGGAGGCGGGCGGTCATTGCCCCTGGTGCGGCAAGGCGTTCAACCGGGACTACACGGCGCTGTTGGTCCAGGCGCTGCAACAGGCCGACCGGGCCGGAGACATCCTCGAGGACGCCCTCCGGGACATCGCTTCGGTCGATGAACTGGCCATGGATATCGACGAGGAGAGCGTCCTGGGGCCGCTCCGGGAGGCCCTCCGGGCGATCCGTCGCCGTCGAGCCCGGGTGTAGTGGGCCGTCTCCGCACCGGGACGGCCTCCTGGACCGACAAGACCCTGCTGGAGTCCGGATGGTACCCGGCCGACGCCACCACGCCCGAGGAGCGGCTGAAGTACTACGCTGAGAAGTTCGACGTGGTCGAGGTGGATTCCACGTTCTACGGTCTCCCCTCCGAACGGAACGCGGCGCTGTGGGTGGAGCGGACCCCGAAGGACTTCACGTTCGACGTCAAGGCGTTCTCCCTGATGACCGGGCATCCGGTGCACGTCCGGGGCCTTCCCAAGGATGCGCGGGAGTTGCTTCCCGAGGACGCCGGGCAGCGGGTCTCCGCCAAGGATGTTCCCCCCGAGGTGGTGGAGCGAGTGTGGGAGATGTTTCGGGCGGCGCTGATGCCGCTCCACTCCGCGGGGAAGCTCGGCCTGATCATGTTCCAGTACCCCCAGTGGTTCATGCCGGGAAGCAAGGCCCGGGAGCAGATCCTGGCGGCCCGGGAGGGCGTGCCCGACTTCGACATCGCCGTCGAGTACCGACAGGGGGCGTGGTTCACGGATGAGACCGCCACCCGAAGGACCCTCGACTTCCACCGTTCGGAAGGCATCCCGTTCGTAGCGGTGGACATGCCCCAGGGGTTCAAGGTCAGCGTGCCCCCCGTGGCCGAGGCCACCTCGGAGCGGTTCGCGGTGGTTCGGTTCCACGGCCGGCGGGAGGAGACGTGGACCAAGAAGAACGTTCATCCCACCGAGCGGTTCCGATACGACTACTCCGACGAGGAACTCCGGGAGTGGGTCCCCCGGGTCGAGCGGATGACCGAGGAGACCAAGGAGACCCACGCCCTGTTCAACAACTGCTACCGGGACTACGCGGTTCGGAACGCCAAGACGTTCGCCGACCTCGTCCCCGAGGAGTGAGGTAGGCTCGAGGCGGTGGGCTTCAACGCCATGCAACCCGGCCGCGTCAAGCGGATCGACCTGATCGTCTTCCTGGTGGCCCTGGCGGTCGTGGCGGCCTTGCTGGTCTGGGCCGTGGCCGGCTGATCAGGCCTGCTCCAGGACCATGGCCATGCCCTGACCCCCGGAGATGCACAGGGCGGCGAGGCCGAGCCCGTGGCCCTTCTCTCGCATCTCGTAAGCGGTGGTGAGGACGATCCGGGCGCCGGACATCCCGATGGGGTGGCCCAGGGCGATCGCTCCGCCGTTGGGGTTCAGCCGATCGTGGTCCAGCTTCAGCTCTCGGTCGACGGCCAGGACCTGGGCGGCGAACGCCTCGTTGATCTCGATGACGTCGAAGTCGGCCATCTGGAGGCCCGTCTTCTCCAGGACCTTCTGCACCGCGGGGACCACGCCGATGCCCATGTACGCCGGGTCGACGCCGGCCGAGGAGGAGGCCACGATCCGGGCCAGCGGCTCTCGACCCTCGTCTCTGGCTCGGGACTCGCTCATCAGGACCAGTGCCGCCGCGCCGTCGGTCACGCCGCTGGAGTTGCCGGCCGTCACCGTGCCGTCCTCGGCGAAGACCGGCCGGAGGGTGGCCAGTCCCTCGGCCGTCGTCTCGGGGCGGGGATGCTCGTCCTCGGTGACCGCGGTGGTCTCCCCTCCAGTGACGGCGACGGGGACGATCTCCATCCCCCGGCGCGTCTTGCCGGCCTCGGCCTTCTGCTGGGTCCGGAGGGCGAACTCGTCCTGCTCCGCTCGGGGGATCGAGTACCTTCGGGCCAGGTTCTCGGCCGTCTCTCCCATGACCAGTCCGCACAGGGGGTCGAGGAAGCCGTCCCGGTACATGCCGTCGTGGACCGGGGCGTTTCCCATGCGGTATCCGAACCGCATCCGGTCGAGGATGGCCGGGGTCCGGGTCATGTTCTCGTAGCCGCCGGCCACGGCGACCTCCGCCTCCGCCAGAGCGATCTGCTGGGCGGCGGACTCGATCGCCTTGACGCCGGACCCGCAGGCCATGTTGACCGTGAACGCCGGAATCTCCTGGGGCAGGCCAGAGCGGTACGCGACTTGTCGCGCGGTGTTCGGCCCGTTCCCGGCCTGCCTGGCGTGGCCGTACACCGCGATGTCGATGTGGCTGGGGTCGACGTTGGACCGACGGAGGGCCTCGCGGGTGGCGGTGATGGCCAGGTCGACCACCGGCACCTCTGAGAACGCCCCCAGGAACTTACCGATCGCCGTTCGAGCGCCCTCGACAATGACCGCTCGTTCCACGCCATCAGTGTAGCCGCCGTCGCGAAGCTACCGGCGGGCGGCGGCGAAGAGGCGGGTCAGTCGGGCCAGGGTCGCGCCGCCGTCGATCGGTTCGGCCGGAGCGTGGTCCGCCCGGACCACCCTGGCGGATCGGAGGGCGGTCACCGCCGCCCGGACCTCATCGACGGCTTCCAAGGGTGTCGGCGCGGGGTAGCCGTCCTCGTCGCCCCGCCGAACCAGGGCTCCCCGGCGAAATCGGTGGCGGCGCCCCTCGACCTCCACCTCGAGCCGCCCCGCCTCGACGAACCACCGCTCCTGCCGGCTTCGGGACAGGGCCGACACCAGGGCGTCGAGACGGTCCCTGGTGTCGGCGGCTTCCTCGAACCGTTCCTGGCCGGCCAGCCGGCCCATCCGGCCTTCGAGCGCCGCGAGGAGCCCGCCCGGTGAGGAGAGGGCGTGCCGGAGGGACCGGACGAGCCCCTCGTAGCGCTCGGGGGAGATCCGGCCGTCGCATGGCGCGGCGCACCGGTGGAGATCGGCCAGCGCGCACGGCGCGAACCGGGTCGACCGACCCATGGCGGTTGTGCATCGCCGGATGGGGACGACTTCCTCCAAGGCTTCCTTGGCCAGGCGGGCGGCGTGCGAGCTACGGAAGGGGCCCAGGTACGCGCCTCGGCCGGCCGCTCGCCGGACGACCTTCAGCCGGGGCCACGCCTCGTCCAGGTCCAGCTTGAGGTAGGCATACCGTCGCCAGGACTTGCCCCGGCGGTTGTACCGCGGGGCGTGGCGGCGGATCAGCCGAGTCTCCAGGACCAGGGCCTCGAGCTCCGTCGCGCACGGATGGGCCTCGACGTACCCGACCTCGGCCAGCAGCGACTCGATCCTCTTCCGATCGTCGCCGTAGAAGTACGACCGGACGCGAGCCCTGATGTCTTTCGCCTTGCCGACGTACAGCACCTCGCCCGGACCGGACGGGCCCGGCTCACGGCGGAACACGTACACCCCGGGGACGTTCGGAAGCCCGTCGGCCAGGCGGACCTTGGCGAAGTGGCGGGTTCCCTTGGCCCGTACCGCTTCTCGAAGGTCGGCCAGGGTGAGGATCCCCAGGCGTCCTCCGGCGTCGAGCAGACCGTGGAGGACCTCGGCGCAGGCTTCGGCGTCCTCCAGGGCTCGGTGGCACGGCTCGGAGACGGTCCGGAAGAAGCGGGCCAGGGTGGCCAGCCGCACGTTTGGCACGTCGTCCGGGCCGAGCACCCGGCGGGCCAACCGTGCGGTGCACACCGGCGGCCCTTCGATCCGTTCGTAGCCGAGGCGATCGAGGTCGTGGTTCAGGAACCGGAAGTCGAACCCGGCGTTGTGGGCCACGAACACCGTACCCCGGAGGAACTCGATCAGCGACGGAAGGACAGCTTCCACCGAGGGCGCCTCCCGGACCAGGTACTCGTCGATGCCGGTGAGGTAGGTGATGAAGCGGGGGATCGGCACGCCCGGGTTGACCAGGGTGTGGAACGTGCCGACGCGCTCACCGCCACGGAACGTCACCGCCCCGATCTCGGTGATGCCCGACTCGGGTGGGGCCCCGCCGGTAGTTTCCAGGTCCACGCAGGCGAAGGTGACCTCGTGGAGGGGGACACCAAGGTCGTCGAAGCTGGCCTGGATCGTTTCCGACGCCTCTCGCGCAGCCAAGGTCCGCACCGTAGCCCTCCCCGGTGACACGGCCGGCCGCGCGAGCGGAGAGGATACCTCGAACGCCTGTTCGAGGTCAAGCCAGCGGCTAGGATGACGGCCGTGGGTGGCACAGCCGGGACGCGGTTCCGGTGCCTCTCCTGCGGCAACCTCACCCGGTTCGACGTGGTGGAGAGCTCGACCACCCGGGCCTATTACCACTTCTCCCTGAGCGGTGAGCTCACCGTGGAGGATCGTGAGGTCCTCCGGGCCGACCGGGAGCGTGTCACGTGCCGGTGGTGCGGTTCGTCCGACCAGATCGAAGAGGTGCCCGTGGAGCCGGAAGAGTGAGCGGGCCTCTCGCCGGGGTCCGGATCCTCGACCTGACTCGTCTGCTCCCCGGGAACTACTGCACGCTACTCCTGGCGGACCTCGGCGCGGATGTGGTCAAGGTCGAGGAGCGGGGACGAGGCGACTCCATCAGGTGGGCCCCTCCGTTGGTCGACGGCCAGGGAGCCGTCCATCGCGCGCTCAACCGGGGGAAGCGGTCGATGGTCCTCGACCTGAAATCCCCCGAGGGTCCGGCGATCCTCCGAAGGCTCGTGGCGAGCGCGGACGCGTTGGTCGAGTCGTTCCGGCCGGGGGTGATGGCTCGTCTGGGCGGGGCCTACGCCACCCTGGCCGAGGTCAATCCCCGGCTGGTCTACTGCGCGCTGACCGGCTATGGGCAGGACGGGCCCTACCGCGGCCGAGCCGGCCACGACATCGACTACATCGGATACGCGGGGATCCTTGGTGCGTCCCTCGACCGCGGCGGCGCCCCCGTGCTTCCGGCGATCCAGGTGGGTGACTTCGGCGGGGGCATGGCCGCCGCGTTCGGTATCGCCGCCGGCCTGCGGGAGGCTGCTGTCATGGGTCGCGGCCGGTTCGTCGATGTGGCGATGCTCGACGTGGCCGTGTCGTGGACCGCGGTGCCGTTGGCCTCGACGCTGGGCACGGGGACCGTTCCGGTCAAGGATGCCCTGTCCGGCGGGCTGGCGTGCTACCGAACCTACCGGTGCGCGGACGGACGGCACGTCGCCGTGGGAGCCCTGGAGCCGAAGTTCTGGCGGAAGCTGTGCGAGTGTCTCGGCGTTCCGGATCTCGTCGACCAGCACATGGCGCTTCCGCCCGAGCAGGAGCGCGTCGCCGCACGGCTGGCGGACGTGTTCATCCGCCGGCCCCGGGACGAGTGGGTGGCCGAACTGGCGGACGTCGAAGCCTGCGTGGCCCCGGTGAACGACGTGGCGGAGGCCAGCCGAGATTCGCAGGTCCAGTCGCGGGACATGGTGGTCGAGGTGGACGGCCGGCCGGTGGGCCCCGGGGCGGTGGTGAAGGCCGGCCATCCACCCGCGGCTCGCCCGGCGCCGGGACTCGGCGAGCATACCGAGGAGGTGCTCGGAGAGGCCGGGTTCTCCGAGGCGGAGGTCGAGGACCTCCGTGCGCAAGGAGTGGTCTGAGGGGAGCACGTCGACGGGGTCCGTGTCAGAGGGTCCGGCTAGCCTCGACCCTGATGAGCGAACCCGAACCGCTCCGCATCGAGTGTCGGTCGTGCATCCACGACGGCACCTCCCAGTGCGACGACTGCGTGGTGAGCTTTCTCCTCGACCGTGACCAGGGCGCCGTGGTGGTCGATGCCGACGAGGCCCGGGCCCTGCGAAGCCTCGGTGAGGCCGGGTTGGTTCCCCTCCTCAAGCTGACCCCGAAGCCGGCGCCCGGTGGCGACCCCCCATCGGAGGAGGCGGGATGATTGGGTTCAGCCGAACGGCCGGGCGATCCCTCGGACCACGAGAGGGCGATCGTCGGGAGCCACCAGCACGGCTTCCCTGGACGCCCACCGGACCCGCACGATTGCCGCCGAGCCCGAGTCATCCTTCGGCTCGGCGCTGGTGACCACTCCCGCGTCGGATCCGTTGGCCCTGATCGAGTCCCCCGCGGAGATCCTGGACCCCGCGGTCGCCGCGAGCAGGACGAAGGGCGGGTGGCCGAGGTTGCGGACCCTGGCCACGGCCTCCTGGCCCAGGAAGCAGCCCTTGCGGTAGCCGATCAGGTCCTCGGCTGCCGCTTCCTGGGGAAGGGCGTCTTCACCGAGGTCCACGCCGACCCGGGCTCGGCCGCCGAGGATCCGCCAGGCCTCGATGGCTTCGGGGGTGGCTTCGGTCAGACCGCCATCCAAGGCCGACCTCCGAGCGTCGGGCAACGACGATGCGTGGAGCAAGACGTCGAACCCGGATCCCAGGAGCGAAGGACGAGCGGTGACGTCGCTCGGCGCCCGGGGGACCCCTCCCGGTGGGGCGCCGGGGAACGCCAGGAGCCCCAGCGACGCGGTGACGTCGTCGAGCGCAACGTCGGAGGAGAGCACGTACGGGTCCAGGGCCTCGTCGATTGGGGTGTCCTGGATCGGATCCTGGACCAGGACCAGATCCTCGTTCCTCCGCAGGACGGTCACGCCGGCCCGGACCCGTCCCGTGGCCGAGAGCAGCAGGGATCGCCGGGACGACCCCGGTTCCAGCCGGCCGAGATCCGCGGAAAGAAGGTCGTTCAGCCACGCGTGAGCGTCGGCTCCGCGAACGGCGATCTTCCGCCACATGCTCAGGTCGGCGAACGCTCTGCCCGAATCCAGGGCGGCCACCTGCTCGTCCAGGGGCGGACCCTCCATCCGGTCCAGCATACGGCGGGTCGCCGACTCAGCTCCGGCGAAGACGCAGCCGCATCATCGGCCGCCGTCGTGCGCCGTAGCGATACTTGTAGGGGAGGTCGCCCTTCAGCATGTCGAACACCCGGCATCTCTCGCCGATGGCGCTTCTGATCAGCTCGGAGAGGAGGACGACCCCCGGGGAGACCTGCCGGTACTCGTGGTCGAACGCGGAGTTGTAGAGGAGGAACCGGTCCCGGTCGCGGAAGCCGACGGCGCCGGCGATCTTCGTTCCCCCGGCCTCCAGGAACGCCACGCGGAATCGCCCCCCGGGCAAGAGCGCATCGCCGAGACGGCGGAAGAAGAGTTCCATGCCGGGGACCATGAACCGACCCTTGACCCCCCCGCTCGATCTGTGCATGTCCACGAACCGATCCAGGTCGCCGGCGACCGTGGCCGGCGTGGCGTCCACCAATCGGACGTCGGGGAACGACGCCCGGAGCCGCCGATCCTTGCGTCGGATCTCGTGGCGCAGCTTCCCCGGCAGTCTTTCCAGGTACTCGTCGTAGGAGGACGGCAACCGGACGAACGGGGCCACTCCATCCTCGACGATCTCGGCGACCAGTCCGGCGTCCTCCGCCCCCACGCGGAGGGCGGACAGCCATGGGGAGCGGGCGGGCAGCCCGGCCAGATCTGCCCGGCGCCAGTCGGCCCGGGTGGCCATCGAGCCCATGAGCTCCTTGGCCGATCGGTCGCGGGCCTCGGGGCGGCCGACCGGTCCCATGTAGTCGGTGACGTCGAACCCTCCCAGCCACGTGGCCGTCCCATTTCGGAAATCCAGCGCTGCGGCGGCCACGTCCTCTTCGCCATCGTGGACCAGGGCGATCTGCAGCCGGTCCGCCCCGAACTCCTCCCAGTACATCTTGAGGTACGAGGAGGAGTGGAACAGCGCAGCGTCGGGATCTGCCTCGACCAGCCCATCCCAGTCGCGGGCCAGGAAGGTCCGTGGGTCATCGGTCCATTCGACCGCCATCCGGCCAGGGTACCAAGGGGTGTTCGGAGCATCGTCCGGCTCCGCGCCGGCGCCGTCGGAGAGACCGGTCAGCGGCTCAGCGAGAACAGCGTGTGATGGTAGGTCATCAGGGTGGGCCATCGAGCGCGATACGTCTCCACGTGCTCGATCCGAAGTCCGGCTCGCCGGAACACGCTGATCCATCCCTGGACCGAGCGGAACGTGAACGGCTTGGGCACCGCGTGGCGGAGGTTCAGGAGCCAGTCCCAGGCGATGTTCCACATGCGGTCCACCGTCGATGTGGGCGTGTCCTCGATCACCACCAGCCGCTGCCGCGTCACTCGAGCGGCCTCTCGAACGAGGCGCTCTTGATCCTCCCACGCCTCGACGTGGTGCAGGACGAACAGCATCATCACCGCGTCGAAGGATCGGTCGGGGAAGGGAAGGGAAAAGGGATCCTCCAGGCGGACGAACGGGAACCCGCCGACCCGGTTCCCAAAGTCGGCCACGTCGGCCAGGGTCGGGCGGATGCCGGTCCGATCGGCGAGCCAGCGAGCGACTCGTCCGGTGCCGGACCCGAGATCCAGCACGACCATGCCCGGCTGGAGGTGGGGGCCGATCTTCCCCCCGATCTCGTTCTCCCGGAGGAACACTTCGCTCCAGCCTAGTGCGTGCTCCTATCCGGCCGATCGCCGTGGGAGAATCGATGATCGTGGACGGCTCACGGGGCGTCTCGCCGGCGCTGATCCTGCTGGCCCTGGTCATCCTGGCGGTGGTGGCGCTGGTCGTGGTGGTTGCCGTGCGGCGGGTGGCCTGGTGACTCGGCGGAGCGACGTCCGCCGAGTCGTGGAGGGAGTCCCGAGCGCGCTCCACGCCTTCGAGGAGCGGGGGCCGTGAGCCGACGGTGCCCGAACTGCGGCGGGCTGGTCGGAGCCGATGCGAAGTGGTGTGGCCAGTGCCTCACCCCCTTGGGCGAGACCGGTTCGACCCCCCCTGGCCCCTCACCCGCCCCGCCCCCGGCGCCGCCCGGCCCGACGTCCACATCGGCTCGGCCATCGCAGGCTGCCGTACCGCCGGGCGGGGCTCATCCATCGAGATCGAGCGGACCGATCCGATCCGGCACGACCGGCGTTGTGTGGGAGTGCCCGGCGTGTCAGACGGAGAACCCGATCGAGGCCCCGGCGTGCCGGGTCTGTGGGACGCCGTTCGCCCGCCTCCTGGAGGAGGAGCGGCGGGGGCCGGCCCTCGAGCCGGGGCGGGCCGTGAGCCGCTCCCTCCTGTTCCCGGGCCTCGGGCACGCCGCGGCGGGGCGAGGTGCCGAGGGCCTGGCTCGAGCGGTCGTGTTCGGGTACACGCTGGCCATCGTGGTCACCGTCCTGGTGATGCGGTCCGGGGAGGGCTTCGGACCGTTCCTCCCCTTGGTTCTCATCTCGGCGGCCGCGGGGATCGCGCTGTACGCCTTGTCGGCGGTGGACGCCGGCCGGCTGGCCAGGGGAGAGCAACAGGTCCTGTCGAGCCGGGCCCTGCTGTACGGTGCGGTCGGCCTGATGCTCGTGACCATCGTCATCCTGGTGATCGTGGGGACCAGGGTGGGCGGCCGGACGTGACGGCTTGAGAGCATCGACCGGCCCTGCTATGTAACCGGGGTGCGGATCCACCTGATCTCCGATCTCCACGGCGCGGTTGACTCGTTGCCCCTCGCAGCGAAGGGATGCGACCTTCTCATCGTTCTGGGCGATCTCATCAACGTTCTCGACTACCGGGCGATGGAGGGGATCCTGGTCGACGTGTTCGGTCGTGAACCGGTCGCCGAGGCGGCGCACCTGCGCGCACGAGGGCGGTACTTGGAGGCCCGTGAGGCCATGCGACGCCGCCGCGTGCCCGACGCGGAGGCCCGAGAGCGGTTCGTGTCGCTGGCCCGGGAGCAATACCGGGCGATCTTCGCCGCCCTCCCCGACGGCGCCGTGGTGACGTACGGCAACGTCGACATCCCGGAGCTCCTCCGTGCGTCCGCGCCCGACCGAATCCGGGTCGTCGACGGGGAGGTGCTCGACCTCGACGGGGAGCGGTTCGGGATCGTGGGAGGCGGGATCCGAACGCCGCTGGGCATCCCGGGCGAAGTCGACGAAGAGGACTACGATCGGAAGCTGGCCGGCCTGGGCACGGTCGAGGTGATCTGCACGCATCAGCCCCCCCGGATCCCGTGGCTCGTGTACGACGTGGTGGGCAAGCGGTTCGAACCCGGCTCGACAGGGCTGGTCGGATACATCAACGAGCGCCGGCCCCGTTTCGGCTACTTCGGCCACGTCCACCAACCGCTCGTCGACCGGATGACGATGGGGGAGACGCGACTGATCAACGTGGGTCATTTCCGAGCCACGGGACGCCCCTGGGTCCACGACACGGCGGGGTGAGGGGAGGATGGCGGGGCAGTCGGAAGGATCGATCGAGATCGAGGCCGAGCCGGGGCGGATCCTGGCGGTGATCGTGGACTTCGAGTCGTATCCGGAGTGGGCGGATGGGATCCGCAGGGCCGAGGTCCGAGCCCGCGACGACCACGGGCGGGCTACGGAGGTGGCCTTCGAGTTCGCGGCGATGGGGTTCACCGCCTCGTACACGCTGGCCTACGGGTACGCCCCCGAAGACACCGGCGTCTCGTGGACCACCGTCGCCGCGTCGGGAGCGGTGCGGGACATCCGCGGCGAGTACGTCCTGGAGCCGCTGGACGGTGACACGGAGGTCACGTACCGGCTGACCGTGGAGCTGGGCGTCCCCGTCCCCGGATTCCTGAAGAAACGAGCGGACCGGACGGCCATCCGAACCGCGCTGGAGGGGCTGAAGAAGCGGGTGGAAGGGTAGGGATACGATGGAGCCCGCATGAGGATCGTCCTCTTCACCGGTAAGGGGGGCGTGGGAAAGACCACCGTGGCCGCGGCGACTGCCGTCCGCGCTGCTCGGTCGGGTCAACGCACCCTGGTCACCAGCACCGATCCGGCCCACTCGCTGGCCGACTCGTTCGACCTCCCCCTGGGCGATGACACCGCCCAGATCGCGGACAACCTGTGGGCCGAGCAGATCGACGCCCAGGCCAGGCTGGAAGCGAACTACCGAGATATCCAGGAGCACGTCATCTCGCTGCTGTCGTGGATGGGGGTCGACAGCGTCGAGGCCGAGGAGCTCTCGGTGATCCCCGGACTCGATGAGATCTTCAGCCTGACAGATATGCGCCGGCACGCGGATTCCGGGAGGTTCGACGTGCTGATCGTCGACTGCGCTCCCACCGCCGAGACGCTTCGTCTCCTGTCCCTGCCCGAGGTCATGAACTGGTACATCGAACGGATCTTCCCCATCCACCGGGGGGTGACGAAGACGATCCGCCCGATGCTCACTCGGATGACGTCAATGCCCATCCCCGACGAGCGGATCTTCGCCGCGGTGGAGCGCCTGCACCGCAACCTGGAAGCCGTCCGGCGGATGCTGACGGACGAGAAGCAGTCGTCCGTCCGCTTGGTGGTGAACCCGGAGAGGATGGTGATCGCCGAGGCCCGCAGGACCTACACGTACCTGTCCCTGTTCGGTTACAGGGTCGACGCCGTGGTGGTCAACCGGATCATCCCCGCCGAGGTGAGCGATCCGTACTTCGGAAAGTGGAAGGACATCCACACCGAGCACATCCATGAGATCGAAGAGTCGTTTCACCCGGTCCCCATCCTCCGGGCCCGCCTTTTCGAGCAGGAGATGGTGGGTATGGACCTGCTCGAACGGATGGGAGAGGAGGTCTACGGTGACCGCCAGGCCGCCCGGGTCCTGCATCGCGACCAGCCGATCAAGGTGCGCAAGCGCGGCCCCTGGTACGTGCTGGTCATGCGCCTCCCGTTCACGGACCGCGGCGATATCGATATCCACCGCAAGGCGGACGAGCTCTACGTTCGGGTCGGGTCGTACAAGCGCAGCCTGATCCTTCCCCATGCGCTCCAGCGGCTGGAGGTGAAGCAGGCCCGGTTCAGCGACGAGGGGTTGGAGGTCCGGTTCGCCGAGCGGTCCGCCCGACGGGCGGCCGGCGCCGGACAGAGGTAACGACCAGGGAGGGAGCGATGGCCGAGAGGAAACGCGCCGGGACAAAGACCGCCGACGGGATGGAGCACGACCGGGCATGCCCCGTCGGCTTCTGTCCGATCGGCATGTTCCTCACCGTGTCCGGCTCGGCTCGGCCCGAAGCCGTGGAGCACCTGATCGCCGCGGGCCGGGAGTTCATGCTGGCCCTCTCCGCTGTGATCAACGCCCGGGTGGAGGACCTCGGTCGGCCGTCTCAGCTGGAGAAGATCGACCTGGAGTAGCGGGGTGGACCGCGACGTCGTTCGCAGGCTGGCCGAATGGAACACCGGGGGGCTGCCGGTCACCACCCTGTACCTCGATTGCGACGGGAGACGATATCCGCGCCGGGGCGATCTGGTGCGCCGAGGAGAGGATCTGGCCCGAAGGGCGTGCGACCAGATCGATCGTTCCGAGCGGGATGCATGGCTGTCGGTGTGCCGGGACGTTCAGCGGATCGGCGACTTCCTGAGGGAGGAGTTCCAGCGGAAGGGACCGATCCGGGGGGTGGCGCTGTTCGCCTGCTCCGGAGCCGGCCTGTGGGAGGCGGTCACGGCATCCCGATCCCTCCGCGACCGTCTGGTGGTCGGCCCCCGCCCACATCTCGTCCCGCTCGAGGCCCTCGTGGAGATGGCCGAGAGCTTCTGTACGGCGATCGTGGACCGGGAGAAGGCCCGCATCTTCCTGAGCTCTCTAGGTGAGATCGAGGAGGTGTCCCCGATCCTGGACGACGTTCCTGGCCGCCACGACCAGGGTGGATGGGCCCAGGCCAGGCTGGGACGGCATATCGAGGATCACGTCCACCGTCACCTCAAGCGGGTGGCTGACTCGCTCCTTCGTCTCCATCAGCGCCGTCGCTACGACCACCTGGTCCTGGCCGGGCCCGAGCAGGCGGTGGCCGAGCTCGAACGGGAGCTCCACGACTACGTCCGGCGGACCATCCTCGACCGGACGTCGCTTCCCCTCACCGCGTCGGCGGAGGAGGTCCTGGACCGGGCCCTGGCCCTGGAGATGGACCTCGAGGACCGGCGGGAGCGGGAGGCCGTCGACCGGGTGGCCCAGGAGGCCGGAGCCGACACGGGCCGGGCGGTGGCGGGCATGGGGCCCACGCTGGCGGCTCTGGAGGAGAACAGGGTCGACACGCTCGTGGTCAGGGACGGGCTCCAGGCCACCGGGGTTCGGTGCTCATCCTGTGGGCATCTGGCTCTCGACGGGCGGCGGTGCGAGGTGTGCGGGAGTCCCACCGAGGATGTCCCGGACCTGGTGGAGGAGGCCGTGGAGGCCGGACTTCGGCTCCGCTGCCGGGTGGAAACGGTCCGTGACGGCGCGGTCCTCGATCGCTCTGGGGGCATCGGGGCCCTCCTCCGCTTCTGACCGTCGGTGGGCGGCCGGACGGCGATCGGCATCGATCTCGGCGGGACCAAGGTCGCCGGGATCGTCTTGGACGAGGAGGGCCGGATCCTGTCGAGGGACGAGCGTCCCACGCCCCAGACGGATGCCGAGGCCGTGATGGAGGCCGTCCACGTCGTCGTCCGGGAGGTGACCGGGGGAGAGGCACCGGTGGCCGTGGGCGTGGGTGCGGCGGGGTTGGTCGATTTCGCCGCCGGCATCCTGCGGTTCGCCCCCAACCTGCCCCTCCGGGAGATCCCTCTCCGGGACGAGGTGGCCACCCGCAGCGGTCTGTCGTGCGTCGTGGACAACGATGCGAACGCTGCGGCGTGGGGTGAGTTCCGATTCGGGGCAGGGCGCGGGGCCCGGCACATGCTGCTGGTCACGGTGGGGACCGGTATCGGTGGCGGCATCGTGTGGGACGGCGCCCTGTATCGAGGCGCTCACGGGTTCGCCGCCGAGATCGGCCACGTGATCGTGGAGCCCGGCGGCCCGAGGTGCGGGTGCGGCAACCTGGGATGTTGGGAGCAGGTGGCCAGCGGACGAGCGCTGGACCGTCTGGGTCGGGAGGCCGCTCGGAACGATCCCCACGGATCGATCGCCCGGCAGGCCGGTGGCGGAGACGTCCAGGGCGCCCACGTGTCGGCGGCGGCCCGGGAGGGCGATCCCGTGGCCATGACCATCGTTCGGGACGTGGGGAGACGGCTGGGAGAGGGACTGGCGGGCCTGGTGAACACTCTCGATCCGGAGGTGGTCGTGGTCGGGGGCGGCGTCGCAGACGAGGGTGAGATCTTCCTGGGACCGGCCCGACGGGCCTTCCGGGAGGCGGTGGAGGCGCCCGAGCATCGGCCGGACGTTCCCATCGTCGTGGCCGGTCTGGGCAACGACGCGGGGGCCATCGGAGCCGCGGCATTGGCCCTGGAGCTCGGCCGGTAGCGTCGTCTCGGGGTAGCCTGCCCGCCATGAAGGTCGGGCTCATCCTCCCGATGTTCACCTCGGACACGGGAAAGGTCCTCGACGCAGCCCGGGAGGCCGAGGCCCTCGGCTTCGACGGCGTCTTCGCCTTCGACCACTTCTTCCCGCCGGGCGGGTCCCCGGACCGGCCCGCCCTGGAGGCGTTCGCCACCCTGGCCGCCGTGGCCGCGGTGACGGATCGGGTCACGGTGGGAACGCTGGTCACTCGGGCTTCCCTCCGGCCGGCGGGGCTGCTGGCCAGGAGCGCGGCCTGGCTGGACGCGAGCTCCGGCGGCCGGTTCGTGCTGGGCATCGGCACGGGTGACCCGATCGACCTTCCCGAGCATCGGGCGTACGGCATCCCGATGCTCTCCAAGGAGGAGCGCCGAGCGCACCTGGCGGAGACGTTGTCGTCACTCCGGGCCCTGTTCCGGGGCCAGGGGTTCCCCGGTGGGCGGTGGGTCCCCCCGCTCCGGGGACCGCTGCTGCCGGCTCCGGCACGACCCGGCGGGCCCCCGATCTGGGTGGCCGGCCAGGCCGATCAGGTGGTTCGATTGGCCGGGCGGCTGGCCGACGGATGGAACGGCTGGGGGCACGATCCATCGGGGTTCGCCGGGAGGGTCGAGCTGCTCCGGGCCGCCGCCGGCGGGCGGTCGGTGGAGCCCACCTGGGCCGGCATCGTCCTGGCCGGCCGGGACCGGGCCGAGACCGGGGAGCTGGTGGCCCGGCGCCGGGCTCGAGGGCTCGACGACGAGGCATGGACGGGAACGGCCGACGACCTGGCCGAGCACCTGGGCCAGCTCGAGACCTCCGGAGCCACCTGGGCGGTCATGGTCCTGGCCGGACCGGCCGATCGGCGCCGCCTGGTGGCCCAGAAGGTCCTTCCGGCGCTGTCCGGGCGCTGACCGAACAACGTTCGGTCATTCTCGGGGTCCGCCAGATATCCTTTGACCGCCCCGATGGGGGCGTACCCTCGTTCTCCACAGGAGGTTCCGGTGAAGAAGGTCCTGATCATGGGCGCCGCGGGGCGAGACTTCCACAACTTCAACGTCGCCTACCGGGACGATCCCGAGGTGGAGGTGGTGGCGTTCACCGCCACGCAGATCCCGGGAATCGAGGACCGACGGTATCCACCGGCGCTGGCGGGGACCCGGTATCCGGACGGCATTCCCATCCGGCCCGAGGAGGAGCTGTCGACCATGATCGGGCGCCTCGCCGTCGACGAGGTCGTGTTCGCCTACTCGGACGTCTCCCACCAGTACGTCATGCACCGAGGGAGTGAGGTTCTGGCCGCGGGGGCCGCGTTCACCCTCCTCGGTCCCGATGCCACGATGCTGGACTCGACCAAGCCCGTGGTGGCCATCTGCGCGGTACGCACCGGCTCCGGCAAGAGCCAGACCACCAGAGCGGTGGTCCGAGCCCTCCGGGACCAGGGCCGGACCACGGTGGTCGTGCGGCATCCGATGCCCTACGGGAACCTGGTGGCCCAGAGGGTCCAGAGGTTCGCCTCGTACGAGGACCTGCTCGAGGCGAAGGCCACGGTCGAGGAGCGGGAGGAGTACGAGGCCCACCTGGCGGCGGGCTCGGTCGTCTACGCCGGTGTCGACTACGAGGAGATCCTGAAGGCCGCCCAGGCGGAGGCCGACGTGGTCCTCTGGGACGGGGGCAACAACGACCTTCCGTTCTTCCGTCCGAACGTGCATCTGGTCGTGGCCGACCCCCACCGAGCCGGGCACGAGACCACGTACCACCCCGGCGAGACGAACCTCAGGATGGCCGATGTCATCGTCATCAACAAGTGCGACACCGCGGAGCTTGAGAAGATCGAGGCGGTCGAGGAGACGGCCAGGGAGCTCAATCCGACTGCCGTCGTCATCCGGGCCGACAGCCCGGTCACCGTGGACGAACCCGACGCCCTGGAAGGAAAGCGGGTCCTGGTGATCGAGGACGGACCGACGCTGTCGCACGGCGAGATGACCTACGGCGCCGGAGTGGTCGCCGCCCGACAGCACGGTGCCGCCGAGATCGTCGATCCCCGTCCGTATGCGACGGGGTCGCTGAAGGCGGTCTACGATCGGTACCCCGTCGGCCCGGTGCTGCCGGCCATGGGCTATTCGGCCGGGCAGATCCAGGAGCTCGAGCAGGCCATCGATCGGGCCCCGGTCGACGTCGTGGTCATCGCCACCCCGGTCGATCTGGCCAAGGTGGCCGACATCCGGAAGCCCTCGGTCCGGGTCCGCTACGAGCTCCAGGAACGAGACGGTTACCCGACGATCCCCGAGCTCCTGAAGGAGCGGCTGGAGTAGCGATGGCCCGCGTGGTGATCGCCCTGGGCGGCAACGCCCTGCTCCGGCGGGGCGACGAGGATTCGGCCGAGGTCATGCGGAAGAACGCGCGGATGGCCGCCGAGAGGGTGGCCGACGTGGCCGACCTCGGCTGGGAGATCGTGGTCACCCACGGCAACGGCCCCCAGGTGGGCCGGATCCTCCTCCAGAACGAGGCCGCCCGGGACTGGGTCCACCCGATGCCCCTCGACGTGTGCGGCGCGGAGAGCCAGGGCCAGATCGGGTATCTCCTCCAGGTCACGCTGGGAGATGTGTTCTTCGAGCGGGGGACCGAGCGTCCCGTGGCCACCGTGCTCACGTTCACCCGAGTGCCGGCGGACGATCCCGCGTTCCGGAACCCCACCAAGCCGATCGGACCGCACTACGAGGAGGCCGAAGCGAAGCGCCTCGCGTCGGAGCGTGGGTGGCAGGTCGCGTCAGGGCCCGAGGGGCAGTGGCGGCGGGTCGTGCCCTCGCCGAAGCCCTACTCGATCGTGGAGGCGTCGGTGATCCGGCAGATGGCCGAGAGCGGCGTGGTGGTCGTCGGCTGTGGGGGTGGCGGCGTACCGGTGATCGAGGAAGGACCTCGGCTGGTCGGTGTCGAGGCGGTCGTCGAC
>DASQTB010000161.1:0-3088 GCA_035642095.1 Actinomycetota bacterium
AGCTCCCGTTCCACTTCGCCGACCCCGAGGGCGAGGCCTATCGGAGCTTCGTCGACCTGGCCGTGAGTCGCATGCGCCTCACGCCGGACGTTCTTCGGACCTTCGTCAACGAGGACGACGACCCGTTCGAGGTCGAGGACCGTCTCCGGGAGATCCGGGCGCCGCTGCTGGTCATCGCGGCGGAGTTCGACCGAGTGACGGTCTCGGAGGCCGGCTGGGCTATCGCCGAAGCCGTTCCCAACGGGGAATGCGTCCTCCTGAAGGACGCCGGCCACATGATGTTCGTCGAGAACCCCGAGGCCGTGCACCGGGCCATCACCGGCTTCTTCGACCGCTTCCCGGCGAGCTGACCGGGTCGATCCTTCAGGCGGGGAGCCAGGCCTCTCGGGCCCACTGGACGGTGCGCTTCAACCCCTCCGCCAGCGGGACGTGGGGCTCCCACCCGAGGCGGGACCGAGCCACGGTGATGTCTGGGGACCGGACCTCCGGATCGTCGACCGGTCGCTCGGTGAACGCGACCTCCGACCGGGACCCGACCGCCTCGCGGATGATCTCGGCCAACCGGAGGACGGTCACCTCCTCCGGGTTGCCCAGGTTCACCGGCTCCTGGAGATCCGCTCCCAGGAGCCGCCAGAATCCCTCGATCATGTCGTCGACGAAGCAGAGCGATCTGGTCTGCTCGCCCCGCCCGTGGATGGTGAGCGGCTCGCCGGCCAGGGCTTGGGCCACGAACGTGGGGACCGCCCGACCGTCGTGGCGCCGCATCTTGGGCCCGTACGTGTTGAAGATCCTGGCGATCCGGACGGGGACGGCGTGGGCCCTCCGGTACGCCGCGGCCATGGCCTCGGCGTAGCGTTTGGCCTCGTCGTACACACCCCGTGGTCCGACCGGGTTGACGTGACCCCAGTACGTCTCGGGCTGCGGATGGACCTTCGGGTCGCCGTACACCTCCGACGTCGACGCCAGGAAGAAGGCCGCATCCTTGGCCTTGGCCAGCCCCAGCGCCCGCATCGTTCCCATGGCCCCGACCTTCAGCGTGTGGATCGGGTGCTCGAGGTAGTCGATGGGCGAGGCCGGGGACGCCAGATGGAGCACCCAGTCCAGGGGGCCCTCGACGTGAAGGTAGTTCGTCACGTCGTACCGCTCGAACCGGAACCGCGGGTTGGCCAGGAGGTCGCCCACGTTGTCGGCGCTCCCGGTGAGAAGGGAGTCGAGGCACAGGACGTCCCAGCCCTCGTCGAGGAGGCGACGGCTCAGGTGCGAACCGAGGAAACCCGCCCCCCCGGTGACCAGGGCCCGGGTCACCGGCCCACCTTCACGACTTCACTCTATCCTCGGAACACATCGCCTCAGTCGATGGCCACGATCGCCTGGCCGGTCTGGACGATGTCGCCCGCCTTCACCGCGACCTCGGAGACCACCCCGTCCTGAGTCGCGGCGATATGGTTCTCCATCTTCATGGCCTCCAGGATGCAAACGACGTCCCCGGCCCGGATCTCCTGTCCCGCTTCCACCAGGACCTTCAGGATGGTGCCCTGCATCGGGGACGAGATCGTGCCGGCGATGTGGCCGTGGACGGCGCCCGCCGCCGCGTCCGGAGGGGCCGGAGCCAGGGGCACGCCCTCCCCCCACACCCGGACCGGGATCCGCCGGCCGTCGACCTCGACCACGACCGCGGCAGGAACCGCGGCCCCGTCGCCGGTCGGCCCGGTCCCGTCCGCGGGGGGAGAGAACCGGCCTTCCTCCAGGGCCCGCTCGACCCACTTCGTGTCGTGGCTGCTCTCTCGGAAGGCCAGACTATTCAGGACCCAGCGGTAGAGCGGAACGGTGGTCGGAACCCCCTCCACCTCGAGCTCGTCCAGGGCGCGAAGCATGCGGCCCCGAGCGCCCTCGCGGGTCAGGTCCCACGCGATCAGCTTGGCGAACAGGGAGTCGTAGTCGCCGGGGATGGACTTGCCCTCGGCCACCCCGGCGTCCACCCGAACGAACGGACCCGCGGGGAGTCGAAGACGAACCAGTCGGCCGGGCCCGGGGAGGAAGTCGCGGGCGGGGTCCTCGGCGTTGATGCGGCATTCGATGGCATGCCCCCGGATGTCGGGGGAAAGGTCCACGTGCTCGCCCAAGGCCACCTGGAGCTGGATCCGAACCAGGTCCAGGCCGGTGACCATCTCGGTGACCGGATGCTCCACCTGGAGCCGGGCGTTCACCTCCAGGAAGTAGAACGAGCCGTCGTCCTCGACCAGGAACTCGACCGTCCCCGCGTTCACGTAGCCGGCCTCCCTGGCCACGGCCAGCGCGGCTTCCCCGATCCTGGTCCGCAGGTCGGCGTCGACCACGGGGGAGGGGCTCTCCTCGATCAGTTTCTGGTACCGGCGCTGGATGGTGCAGTCCCGCTCCCCGAGGAAGGAGAGCGACCCGTGGGCGTCCGCCACGATCTGCGCTTCGACATGGTGGGCCCGGGTGATGTATCGCTCCAGGTACACCTCCGGGCGGCCGAAGTAGGCCTGGGCCTCTCGGGCCGAGCGCTCCACCGCATCTCCCAGCTCCTCCGGCCGGTGGACCAGGTGCATCCCTCGCCCCCCACCGCCGTGGGCGGCCTTGACGGCCAGGGGGAAGCCGACCCGGCGAGCGACGTCCGCGGCCCGATCCGGCCCGACCGGCTCCGATACGCCCGGGACCACGGGGACGCCGACGGCCTCGGCGGCTCGCCGGGCGGCGGACTTGTCGCCCATCCGCTCCATGGCTTCCGGAGGGGGACCGATGAAGGTCAGGCCGGCCTGTCCGCAGGACCGGGCGAAGTCGGGGTTCTCGGCCAGGAAGCCGTAGCCGGGGTGGACCATTGTGGCGCGCCCGCGCTCGGCCGCCTCCAGGATCGCTCCGATGTCCAGGTACGACTCCCTGGGCGAAGCCGGTCCGATCCGGTAGGCGGCGTCGGCCGCCTCCACGTGCAGCGCGTCACGGTCGGCATCGGAGTACACGGCCACGGTCGGGATGCCCAATTCACGGCACGACCGGATGACCCGGACGGCGATCTCTCCCCGGTTGGCGATCAGGACGCGCGGCTCGGCCACAGGCAGCTGCTCCTCGG
>DASQTB010000162.1:0-3459 GCA_035642095.1 Actinomycetota bacterium
GGGGGGAAGCGGGGGAGCGGGCGGTTCGACTGGATCCGGTGGCACGACCACTACCACTGGCGGCACCACCACTACCACTGGCGGCACCACCGGAGGAGGCGGCGGCGGATCCGGCGGTGGCGGTGGGACGACGCCGGGCCAGGGCTGCGAGATCGACGTCTCGTGCGTCGTCGGCGAGGTCGTCGAGGAGGTGGACCTTCCGCCGCTCGGTGGAGGCGGCGGCATCCTTCCCTGATCCGCTCGGGGGTGCGATCACCGGTCCGGTGATAGGCTGACGCCGCCGTGGCGCAGACCGTCCAACCCCTTCGGGCGTCGCGGCGCCGCCTGCTCCTGTGGTTGATCCTGGCGGTGGCCGCGCTCGCGTTGCTCTTCGGCGCGTTGTCCGGCTTCTACATCGACATCCTGTGGTTCCGAGAGATCGGGCTGTCGAGCGTGTTCTGGACCCGGTTCTGGGCCAGGGCGATCCTGGCGATCATCTTCGGGGCGGTCTTCTTCATCCTGCTCTACGCGAACCTGCTGATCGTTCGACGGTTCCGTCCCCGGTACCGGGTCTTCTCACCGGAAGAGGAGATCGTCGAGCGGTACCGAACCGCGTTCGAGCCGTACGCCCGGTGGGTGATGCCCGGCATCGCCCTGCTGTTCGCCGCGTTCGCCGCGGCGGGCGTGGCGTCGCAATGGGAGTCCTATCAGCTGTGGCGAGCGTCGGGGGACATCTCCATGGGGATCGTCGACCCGGTGTTCGGACGGGACGCGGCGTTCTACCTCTTGTCGCTCCCGTTCCAGCAGTTCGTCCAGGGATGGCTCTTCACCTCGCTGGTGGTCATCGCGGTGGTGACCGCCGCAGCGCACTACCTGTGGGGAGGCATCCGCCTACGTTCCGCGGGCGAACGCTTCACGCCCCAGGTCAAGGCACACCTGTCGGTCCTCCTCGGCCTGATCGTCCTGGTTCACGCATGGGGCTATCGCCTCGGCCAGTTCGATCTCCTGACCTCCGAACGCGGCGTGGTCACGGGGGCCTCGTACACCGACGTGAACGCCCACCTGCCGGCCCTCCGGTTCCTGGTGGTCGTGGCCATCCTCTGCGCCCTCCTGTTCCTGATCAACATCCGGTTCCGCGGCTGGGCCCTCCCCGCCCTCGGCCTGGGCATCCTCGCCCTGACCTCGGTCGTCGGGGGAGCCGCGGTCCCCGCTTTCGTCCAGCGGTTCAGCGTCGGTCCCCAGGAGCTCCAGCGGGAACGACCGTTCATCGAGCGGAACATCGAGTTCACCCGGCGGGCGTACAGCATCGACGACGTCGAGGTTCGCCCGTTCCAGGCCGAGCCCACGTTCGACCAGGCGGAGCTCGATGCGGCCGCCACGACGGTGGAGAACATCCGGCTGTGGAACCCCGACATCATCAAGCGGTCGTATCTTCAGCTGCAGCGGCTCCGGCCCTTCTACGAGTTCGAGGACGTCGACGTCGACCGCTACGTCGTGGACGGCGAGCGCCGCACGGTGATGATCGCGCCCCGGGAGATCAACCAGAACGGGATCCCCGGCGGTGGTCAGACGTGGCAGAACCTCCACCTCTTCTACACCCACGGCTACGCGGCCACGGCCAGCCGGGTCGACGAGGTGACGGCCGAGGGGGCGCCGTCCTTCATCCTGGCCGACATCCCCCCCGCGGGGCCGCTGGCCGGGGAGCTGGCCCAACCCGGCATCTATTACGAGGAGGAGTCCGAGGTCCCGTTCGTGATGGTCGGAGCGGACAGCGATGAGTTCGACTTCCCGCTCGGCCAGGAAGGTGGCCAGACCCTGACCCGGTACGAGGGGGACGGCGGCATCCCGATGGGTGGGTTCTTCCGACGGCTCGCTTTCGCCTGGCGATACCGGGACGTCAACCTGCTGATCTCCGGGCTGATCAACGAGGGCAGCCGGATGCTGATCAACCTCGACCTGCCGGACCGTGTGCAGCGCATCGCCCCGTTCCTGTCCTATGACTTCGATCCCTACGCGGCCATCGTCGACGGGCGCCTGGTGTGGATCTGGGATGCCTACACGACCAGCGACCGGTTCCCCTACTCGGAGCAGGCCCCGATGCAGTCGCTGACCACCCGGGTGACGGATGAGGGGATCGGAATCAACGGGACCCTGCCCGAGGAAGGGAACTACATCAGGAACTCCGTGAAGGTGGCCGTCGATGCCTACGACGGAACGACCACGTTCTACACGGTGGACCAGGGTGATCCCATCATCCAGGCGTGGCAGCGCGTGTTCCCGGACCTGTTCACGCCATCGTCGGAGGCGCCCGAGGAGCTCCAGCAGCACTTCCGGTACCCCGAGGACCTGTTCCGCATCCAGACCGACCGGTACGCGAACTACCACGTCACCGATCCGGTGCAGTTCTACGCGAAGGGCGACTTCTGGTCGCTCCCCCAGGTGGTCATCGATCCAACGGAGCGGGCCAGAACACTGGAGCCCTACTACCTGCTCCTGCCGCTCCCCGGCGAGACGGAGCCTCGATTCATCCTCTTCTCGCCGTTCACCCCGGCCTCCCGCCCGAACATGGTGTCGTGGCTGGCGGCGAACTCCGATCCCGAGGCGTACGGGACCCTGGTGGCCTTCGAGTTCGGCGGCCGGAACGTGATCGGACCGGGACAGGCCGCCGCGCTGATGCACCAGGACACCGAGGTGTCTCGGGAGACCAGCCTCCTCGACCAGCGGGGATCCAACGTGATCTACGGCGACCTGCTGGTGATCCCGATCGGCCGGGGGTTCGTCTACGTCCAGCCGCTGTACACCGAGTCGGAACAGACCGGCCAGGGGATCCCCGAGATGAAACGGGTGATCGTGGTGAACGGCCAGAACGTGATCATGCGCAACACCCTGGGGGAGGCCCTGGCCGAGGCCGTCGGGCAGCTCGTCCCTCCGGAGGAGCCGACGGAGCCGGGCGAGCCGACCGAGCCCACGGAGCCGGCCGGTGATGTGGCTTCCCTCCTGGCCCAGGCCCAGGCGCACTTCGAGGCGGCCCAGGCGGCGCTCCAAGTGGGCGACTTGGCCACATACCAGGCGGAGACCGAGGCCGCCCAGGAGGCCGTCGCTCAGGCAGCCGCCCTCGCCGGCGTGCCCGCCCCGACGCCCTCGCCGACCGGCGGAGGCGGAGGCGGAGGAGGCCGCTAGCCTCGGTTGTCGGGCCGGTGGGGGATTGCTACCATCGAGGTGCGCGGTGGAGCAGTCTGGTAGCTCGCTGGGCTCATAACCCAGAGGTCGCTGGTTCAAATCCAGCCCGCGCAACGAGCAAAACCGCAGGTAGAGGCATTAAAGGCGGCTCCTCAGACCGAGGAGCCGCCCCTTTTTGTGGCTGATTTGTGGCTATATTTCTTGTGGCTAAATTGTGGCTGACTCACGTGATCTGACGTCATCTCAGATGACCTCACACCACCTGAGAGCAGCGGATATGCCTGAGCTGACCTAGAAATG
>DASQTB010000163.1:0-9117 GCA_035642095.1 Actinomycetota bacterium
TCCTCCGCACAGACCGGCCCGGCCACGACGATCCTGTCGGGATTCTCCGTGGGCCTGGAGTCGACGGTCTGGGCGATCCTGGTCATCGCCGTAACCGTGATCAGCGCGTTCCTCCTGGGCAACGACACGGCCGAGCGCCTCTACTTCATCTCGCTGGTCGGCATGGGGATGCTGACCACCGTCGGGGTGATCGTGTCGATGGACACGTACGGACCCGTGGCTGACAACGCGCAGGGGATCGCCGAGATGTCGGGAGAGTTCGAGGGCAAGCCCGCCGAGATCCTGCAGGGCCTCGACGCGGTGGGGAACTCGACGAAGGCCATCACCAAGGGGATGGCCATCGCCACCGCCGTCATCGCGGCCACCTCACTGTTCGGCTCGTTCGAGGAGGCTCTCCGAGCCGCCGGCTTCGACTTCACCGGGGTGAACGTGGCCGAGCCCGAGGTCCTGGTGGGCCTCCTGATCGGGGGCTCGGTGGCCTTCCTGTTCTCGTCCCTGGCCATCCGGGCCGTTGGACGAGCCGCCGCCCGCGTGGTGGTCGAGGTCCGGAACCAGTTCCGAGACCACCCCGGCATCATGGAGGGGACCGAGCTGCCCGACTACGGACGGGTGGTCGACATCTGCACCCGGACGTCGCTCCGAGAGCTGATGACCCCCGGGCTGCTGGCCGTCCTGGCCCCGGTGCTGGTTGGGTTCGCCCTGGAGGCCGAGGCCCTGGGCGCGTACCTGGCCGGAGTCATCCTGACCGGGCAGCTCCTGGCGGTGATGCTGTCCAACGCCGGTGGGGCGTGGGACAACGCCAAGAAGCTGGTGGAGGAGGGGCTGTACGGAGGGAAGGGGTCCGAGGCCCACACGGCCACCGTGATCGGGGACACGGTCGGCGACCCGTTCAAGGACACGGCCGGCCCGGCCCTCAATCCCCTGATCAAGGTGATGAACCTGGTCGCCCTACTGATCGCCCCGCTGGTCGTGTCGTTCGCCGACGACCTCGCGGTCCGAATCGGCGTGGCCGCCGGCGCCCTGGTGATCCTGGCCGGAGCGATCTGGTACTCGAAGCGGCTCAAGGCCGAGGAGCTGGTGGCGGCGGATGAGCCGCCCACGCCGGAGGCGGCGAGGGTCACCATGGAGGCGAGCTAGGAGCGGCGGTGGGCTGGCTCCGCCGCCTCCGGAGGTTCTTCACCCAGAGCGATGAGGAGCGCCTTGCCGAGGAGACCCTCCGCTGGGCGGAGCAGGTCCCGGGCGCCCGGCGCATCAGGGGCTGTCCCAGCCGGGAACCGGTCCGGGTGGCCGGTGCCGTCAGCCGCCTCCGCCTCCGGCCGAGCGACGGGTCGGTGACCCTCGAAGCGGTGGTCTCGGACGGGACTGGCGAGGTCACGGCGTCGTGGATGGGGCGGAGTCACATCCCGGGCCTGGGCCTGGGAACCGGTGTGGTCCTGGAAGGGGTGGTGGCCCCGGGCCGCGACGGGCTCCGGATGGTCAACCCCCGGTTCGAGTTCGCCTGAGCCGAGTTCCGTCAACCCTCGGCCGATGCCCCCTCGCCGAGGAGGGCGGCCCGCAGCTTGTCTTCGGTCTCGGGGGTGGCGATGGCCATGATCTCGTCGCCCGGGACGAGCTTGGTCTCGGGCTGCGGGATGACCACGTGGCCCCGACGAAGGACGGCCACCACCGCGGAGTCCGGGGGGAGACGGAGCTCGTAGAGAGGACGTCCGGCGATCGGAGCGCCCTCGTTCAGGGTGATCTCCACCAGCGAGACCTGCCCCCGCTCCAGCTTGAACAGGCGGACCAGGTCGCCCACGGTGACGGCCTCCTCGACCAGCGCGGTGAGGACGTGGGGTGGGCTCATCGGGACGTCTACGCCCCATGATTCGTTGAACATCCACTCGTTCTTCGGGTGGTTCACCCGGGCCACGACGTGCGGCACCCCGTACTCCTGCTTCGACAGGAGGGCGATCACCAGGTTGTCCTCGTCGTCGCCGGTGGCGGCGACGATCACGTCGCACGTTCGGACCTCGGCCTTGTCCAGGACCCACGGCTCGCAGGCGTCGCCGAGGATGAACGTGACGCCGGGGGCATCCTCCTGAGCCCGGTCCAGCACGGCCGGGTCCTGCTCGATCACCACGACGTCGTGACCCCTCCGGTGGAGGTCGTGGGCCAGGTGCCGGCCGATGTTTCCCGCTCCGGCGACGACGATCCGCACGGCTACTCCGCGGCCGGCTCCAGGAGCACGTCGAACTTCTCGACGGCGTCCTTCTGGACGATGAAGTGGGCGATGTCACCCTCCTTGAACGTGGAGTCTGGTGTGGGAATGAACCCCGTCCCGCCGCGGTCCACGCCGACGACTTCCACCTCGCCCTCGGACTCCACGCTGGAGATCTTCTTCCCGACGAGGTGGTCGGGAAGCTCCACCCGGAGGTGGAGCAGGGAGCCGCCGGCCAGGGTGTCCCGCATCGTCTCCTTCCCGTGGAACAGCAGGTACTGGACCTGCTTGGCAGCCCACCTGACCGTCGACACGGTCGGGATATCCAGCCGCTCGTAGATGTCCGCCCGCCGGGGGTCGTAGATCCGGGCGATCACCTTGGGGACCTTGAAGTGCTCTCGGGCCACCCGGGCCGACACGATGTTGGAGTTGTCGCCGTTGGAGACGGCGATGAACGCGTCGGCATCGTTGATGCCGGCCTCCTCGAGGACCTCCCGGTCAAAGCCCGTCCCGACGATGGTCCGGGCGTCGAAACCCGGGGGGAGGCGATCGAACGCCTCCTTGCGCTTGTCGACGATGGCCACGCTGTGCCCGGCCTTGGCCAGCTGGACGGTCAGCTCCGCACCGACCCGGCCGCACCCCATGATCACGAAGTGCACCAGGTCAGGGTAGCGCGGCGCCGGGTCCGGGACGAGTAGCGGACCGGCCGAGCGGCCGGCCCGTCATGGTGGTCATCCACCGTCCCTGCATTGCTGGGGTGAAGCGGAACCCCAACGGGCCGAGCCCTAGAATCCCCCCGTGGCATCGGTCGGAACGGTGGTCAAGCGGGTACTGCTGGGACGACAGGTCTCATCCGCGCACCTCGAGCACACGCTCCTCCCGAAGGTCCTCGCCCTGCCCGTGTTCTCCTCCGACCCCCTTTCCTCGGTGGCCTACGCCACGGAGGAGATGATGCTCGTCCTGGTCACGGCCGGGGCGGCGGCGCTGAGCCTGATGCTCCCGCTGGCCGGGGTCATCGTGCTGATCCTGGCCATCGTGGTGACCTCGTACCGACAGACCGTGCGGGCCTACCCACGGGGTGGCGGCTCCTACATCGTGGCTCGGGAGAACCTGGGAACGATCCCAGGCCTGGTGGCCGCGGCCGCGATCCAGATCGGCTACGTCGTCACCGCGGCGGTGAGCGTGACCGCGGGGGCCGTGGCGGTCACCTCGGCGGCGCCGTCGCTGGCAGAGCACAGGCTTCTCGTGGCCATGATCTTCATCCTGGTCATCGCCCTGGCCAACCTTCGAGGGGTCCGGGAGTCGGGGACGCTCTTCGCCGTCCCCACGTACGGCTTCGTGGTGTGGGTCTACGTCACGATCCTGGCCGGTTTCGTCCAATGCCTGGACGGCTGTCCCCGGGCGGACACGGCGGACATCCCTCTCGAGGTTCACGCCGGCCTGGGGATCTTCCTGGTGCTCCGGGCGGCCACTCAGGGCGCCTCGGCGCTGACCGGGGTGGAGGCCATCGCCGACGGGGTGCAGGCGTTCCGCCGGCCCCAGGGGAGGAACGCGGCCGCGACCCTGGCGGTCCTCGGCTTCATGTCGGCCACCCTGTTCCTGGGGGTGACGGCGCTGGCCCGCCTGCTGGAGGTTCGGGTCGGCGAGGCCCTGGAGAGCTCCTCCTCCGTCCTGTCCCAGATCGGGGAGACCGTCTTCGGCCGAGGGCTCATGTTCTTCGCCCTCCAGACGTTCACCGCGCTGATCCTGATCGTCGCGGCCAACACCGCCTACCAGGACTTTCCCAGGCTCTCGGCCATCCTCGCGGGGGACCGGTTCATGCCGGGCCAGTTCAAGAACCGCGGCGACCGGCTGGTCTTCTCGAACGGCGTGGTCGTCCTGTCGGGGCTGGCCGCGCTGCTCGTATGGATCTACGACGCGCAGCTCTCCAAGCTGATCCCGCTGTACCTGGTCGGCGTATTCACCGCGTTCACGCTGTCCCAGGCGGGAATGGTCCGCCGATGGGTGAAGGTCAAGGAGGGCAGGTGGCGCCGGAACGCGGCCATCAACGCCGTCGGAGCGGCCACCACGGGCACGGTGCTGCTCGTGGCCGTGATCACTCGATTCACTCAGGGCGCGTGGATGGTCATCGTGGCCGTCCCGATCATCGTCACCGGGTTCCTGATGGTGTCCCGGCACTATGAGCGGGTTCGCCGCGACCTGACCGCGAATCGGGTCCGGTTCGGGGAGACCGGACAGAACCACATCCTGTTCGTGCTTTCCGAGTTCGACCCGGCCACCGCCGAGGCTCTCGGATACGTCCGCTCGCTCCGCCCCGCCGGGTTCGACGCGGTCTACGTTGGATCCGGGTCCCGCGAGGACGCCGAGGCGCGGTGGCGCGACCTGGCCGGAGACGCCTCATCCCTTTCGTTCGTTCCACCGGGCCGGGATCCTGTGGACGTGGTCATCGAGCGTACCCGTATGGTGGAGCGCGGGCCCGACGACTTCGTTACCGTGATCATCCCGGAGTTCTTCCCCAGGCGGTCCCTGGTCTCCGCCGTGGTCAAGCGGGTCACGTTCCGGCTCAAGATCCGACTGCTGACCCAGCCCGGAGTGGTGATCACCGATGTGCCCGTCCTGGCGGAGGAAGGGCGACTGGTCGGAGTCGATGGGCGGGGGCTGATCCCCGAGCGGGTGGTCGGCCTGGTCTTCGTGTCGGCCGCGCACGACGCGGCCGTGCGTGCGATCAACTACGCGGAGAGCATCAACGCCCACGACATCCGGGCCGTGTTCCTGGCCACCGAGCCGGAGGAAGTCCCGGCTATGCTCGAGGGCTGGGCGGAACGAGGCATCTCCGTGCCTCTGGACGTGGTCGAGGCGCCGTTCCGGGACCTCGGGCCTCCGCTCCTGGAGGAGGTCCGACGCGTCACCGCCGAGCCTGGAACGGTGGCCGCGGTGATCCTCCCGGAGTTCCTGGTGACCAGATGGTGGCACCGGCTTCTCCACAACAACCGGGCCCTGTTCATCAAACGAGTCCTGCTGTTCGAGCCGAGGGTGATCCTGTCGAGCGTGCCGTTCCAGTTGGGAGGGTCGGATGGATCGAGATGACGCGCTGGCACTTGTCCGCGAGAAGGCGGAGAAGGAGACGACGGTCCGCCACCTGGTCTCCGTCGAAGGTGTGATGCGGGCGCTGGCCCGGCGGTTCGGTGAGGACGAGGATGTGTGGGCGCTGACCGGCTTGTTCCACGACCTCGATCAGGACCAGACCCACGAGGATCCGGAGCGGCACGCCCGTCAGGCGGCCGAGTGGCTGCAGGAGGCCGGCGTGGAGGAACGCATCATCAACGGCGTCCTGGCCCACGCCCACGAGCAGCACCGCACCGACCTCATGTCGCGGGCCATCGTCCACGCCGATGCGGTGGCCGGGCTGCTGGTGGCGGCGGCCTTGGTTCGCCCCGAGAAGGCCATCGGGATGAAGATTTCCTCCGTGAAGAAGAAGCTGAAGGAGAAGGCGTTCGCTCCCGGCGTGAACCGGGAGGAGGTCACCCAGGTGGAGGAGCGACTCGGGATCCCGCTTGACGATTTCCTGGCGGCCTCCATCGAGGGCCTCCAGTCCGTGGCCGGGGAGATCGAGCTGGCCCCTTAGGCTCCGTCGGGCTCCAGGCGCCAGCGATAGCCCAGGCCCGGCTCCGTGACGATGAACCGGGGCCGGCTGGGATCGTCGTCGAGCTTCTTCCGGAGCGACCGGACGTAGACCCTGACGTAGTGTGTCTCGGCGGCGTAGCCGGGGCCCCACACGGTGGACAGCAGCCACCCGTGGGTCAGGAGCTTTCCCGGATGGCTCACGAATGCCTCGAGGAGCCGGTACTCCGTCTTCGTCAGATGGATCGGTCCCTTGGGGCCCCGAACGAGCTGCCTCGACAGATCGACCTCCAGCTTTCCGAACCGAAGGACGGGCGGTGTCGTCTCCGGCTGCGTCCGCCGCTCCAGCGCCCGCATCCGGGCCAGGAGCTCCCCGATGGCGAACGGCTTGGTGACGTAGTCGTCGGCTCCGGCATCGAGTGCGGTGATCTTCTCATCCTGCGCCTCGCGAACGGAGAGGACCAGCACCGGGACGTCTGAGAACGAACGGAGCCGGCGGATCACCTCGTGCCCGTCGATCCCCGGGAGGCTGAGGTCGAGGATCACCAGCTCGGCCGGTTCGGTGGACAGCCGCTCCAGGGCCGTCTCGCCATTCCCGGCCGTAGCTACCTCATAGCCGCGTGCGTGCAGGCTGGTCCGAACGGCACGGAGGATCTGGGGATCGTCGTCCACGACCACCACCCGCGTGGCCATCAGTCGCTCGCCGCGAGAGGCACTCGGAAGATCACCGCCGTTCCTCCCCCGGGGGCGCCTTCGATCCACATCGTCCCTCCGTGGGCCTCCACCACCGCGTGGGCGATGGCCAGGCCGAGGCCGGATCCCGAAACAGCCCCGTCGCCCTGGAAAAACGGCTCGAGCACTCGCCGCCGGAGCTCGGGGTCGATGCCGGTCCCCTGGTCGGCGATGCGGACCTGGATCGAGCCCTCCCACCGGGCCACCGACACGCTGATCTCCGACCCGGCCGGGCTGTACTTTGCCGCGTTCTCCAGGATGTTCGTAAGCGCTTGATCGATCTGCACGACGTCGATGGGCACGTCGGGAAGGTCCTCTCGAAGGAGCACGTTGAGGCGGTGATCGCGGAGTAGCGGCTCCAGACGGGCCAGGACACCTTCCACCACCTCGTCGATGGCCGTCGGCCGTTTCGACGGGGTCAGCGCTCCGGCCCGGAGGCGGGAGAGATCGAGGAGATTGCCCACCAGCCGGTCGAGCCGCTCGGCTTCTTGCCGGATCGTTTCCAGAAGCGTGGTGCGGTCTTCCGCACCGAGCGCCGCGTCAGCGTCGAGCAGGCTGGTGACCGAAGCGATGACCGACGAGAGCGGCGTTCGGAGATCGTGGGTGACCGACTGGAGCAGGGCCGCCTCGAGGCGGCTCCGCTCCGCGTCGGCCTGTGCCGCCCTGGCCACCGTGGCCAGCCGGGTGCTCTCCATGGCCAGCATCATCTGGGCGGCGAACGTCCGGATCAGGTGGCGCTCTCCCTCGCCGAGCGGTGGGCCGTCGGGCCAGCGGTACGTCCGGATCGTCCCGACCGCCGTCCCTCCAACAACGAGGGGGAACTCCTCGGGATCGACCGCGCGCCAGGGCCCGTCGCCGACCTCGGCCAGGAGCTGCCCCTCCGGCGCGGTGGTGACCACGTACCGGGCCAGGCCGGTCAGGTCGATCAGCGCCCGTCCGAAGCTCTCGAACACGGACTCCGGAGTCGCGCCGGAGAGGAGCCGCGTGCCGAGATGTTGGAGGAGCCTGGCCTCCCGCTCCCGGCGCTCCGCCCTGTGCCGCTGAGCCTGGGCCCGAGAGACCAGCGTCCCCACCACCGCGGAGACGAACAGGAACACCATCAGCGCGACGAGGTCCTCGGTCTTCCCGACGCTGAAGGTTCTCACCGGAGCAGTGAAGAAGAAGTTGAGCGCGAGGAAGGACAACATCGAGGCCACCAGGCCGGCCACGAAGCCTCCCAGGAGCGCCGCGGCGGTGACCGCGAGCACGAACCCCAGGGCCGCCATGGTGGTCGACGTTCTGAACGGCGCCGTGGCGAGCGCCGTGACCACGGCCGGAGGGAGCACGGCCAGCAGGGCGACCCGGAGACCCGACCGCCACCTGGCGAAGCGAAGCGCCACGGTTCCCAGTTTCGGCCCCGAATAGGCGTGCCGCCACCGGCCCACGTTCTTTTATGGACTTCTTACGCCGGTCCCGATGACCTTGATCCCTCCTTTACGCGTCCACGCCGAGACTCGATGAGGCCGCGGCGATGGCCGTCGCGAGGGGGTGGGCTCCATGGTCTTCGGCGTCGTTCTCGGAATCCTGATCGGGATCGTGATCGGCCTGGCGGTCGGGCCGTCGATCCGATCGTGGATCTCCTGGCGGGAATACGTCGATGCCAGCCGTGAGGCTCGGCTCCACGAGGAGATCCTCCGGCTCATGTCCGGTTCGAGGGCCGACCGTGCCTCGGGTGACCGGTCCCGGCAGTCGCCCGGCGGCTGATGCGGACGGCGGTCGAGCGGCCGGGCACCTCCCCCTCGGAGGGCGGACGTGTCCGGGACGTGGTCAAGCGGATCGTCCTGGGACGAGCCATCTCGACCGCAAAACACGAGCATCACCTGCTTCCCAAGACCCTGGCCCTTCCGGTGTTCTCCTCAGATCCCTTGTCCTCAGTGGCCTATGCCACCGAGGAGATGATGCTCGTCCTGGCGGTGGCCGGAGCGGGAGCCCTCGGGCTGATGCTGCCGATCGGGTTGGTCATCGCCCTCGTGCTGGCGGTGGTGGTGACCTCGTACCGGCAGACCGTTCGGGCGTATCCGCGAGGCGGTGGCTCCTACATCGTGGCCCGGGAGAACCTGGGAACGATCCCTGGCCTGGTCGCGGCAGCGGCCATCCTTCAGGACTACGTGCTCACCGTGGCGGTGAGCGTGACGGCCGGGACCGTGGCCATCGTCTCCGCGGCACCGGAGCTGGCCACCCACCGGGTGGGGATCGCCCTCGGCCTGATCGCTCTCATCGCCCTGGCCAACCTGCGCGGCGTGAAGGAAGCCGGGACCCTCTTCGCCATCCCGACGTACGGGTTCGTCGTGTGCGTCTTGGCGACCTTGGCGATGGGGATCCTCCAGTGTCTGGGAGGTTGCCCCGAAGCGGCGTCCGCCGACGTGCCCCTTCCCGCGGTGGAAGGTCTCGGCCTGTTCCTGGTGCTCAAAGCGTTCTCGTCGGGCTCGACCGCCCTGACCGGGGTGGAGGCCATCGCCGACGGCGTCCAGGCGTTTCGGCGTCCGCAGTCGAGGAACGCCGCAACCACGCTGGCGGTCATGGGGACC
>DASQTB010000164.1:0-11827 GCA_035642095.1 Actinomycetota bacterium
AGCCCTTCCTGTCTGTGTATGCGGCCTCGAAAGGGGCCGTGATCATGTTCTCGAAAGGCATCGCCCTCGACTACGTGAAGCAGGGGATCCGTTGCAACGCCATCGCTCCCGGCTGGGTGGACACGCCGATCAACTACGCCCACGCGAGCTGCTGGGTGGCCTCGACAAGGTGTACGCATCGATCGACTCCTTCCAGCCCATCGGCCGGCCCGGCGATCCCCGCGAGATCGCCAACTGCGCGCTGTTCCTCGCCTCCGGCGAATCGTCCTTCGTGACGGGAAGCGTCCTCGTGGCCGATGGGGGCATGACGGCTCAGTAGGTGGCCGGCGAAAGGAGGGATCGTGGGAAGGCTTGAAGGCAAGGTCGCTCTCATCACCGGCGCGGGAAGCGGGATGGGGCGGGAGGCCGCAAGACTGTTCGCCGGCGAGGGCGCCCGGGTAGTCATCTCCGACGTCGTCGAGGATGCCGGTAAGACCGCTGCTGAGGAGATCCGCTCGGATGGCGGGGAGTCCGCCTTCGTGCGGGCCGACGTCTCCAGGTCCGAGGACGCCGCCGCCATGGTTCGGTTCGCCGTAGACACCTACGGAGGACTCAACGTCCTGTACAACAACGCCGGGATCTTCCTGGCGGACGACGGCGGGGCAGTGGAGACGTCCGAGGATGTTTGGGATCGGGTCATCGCCGTCAACCTCAAGGGCGTGTGGCTCGGCTGCAAGCACGGCATCCCCGCGATGCTCGAGTCCGGAGGTGGCTCCATCATCAACGTCGCGTCCTTCGTGGCCCTCATGGGCGCCGCCACCGCCCAGATCGCGTACACGGCCACGAAGGGCGGGGTCCTGTCGATGACCAGGGAGATCGCCGTGGAGTACGCCCGCCGGGGGATCCGGGCCAATGCCCTGTGTCCCGGGCCCATCGAGACCCCGCTCCTGGCGGAGCTCATGTCCGACCCCGACCGCCGGGCCCGGCGGATGGTCCACATCCCGATCGGCCGCCTGGGACAAGCCGAGGAGGTCGCCCGGGCCGCACTCTGGCTTGCCTCGGACGAGTCGTCACTGATGACCGGTGCGGCGCTGGTGGTGGACGGCGGTGTCACCGCCGCGTACGTCACCCCCGAGTGATGATCGGCCCGCTGGCGCTCGGCGTCTCCGTCCACTGGGCTCGACCCGGCCCCGCCGACTTCACGCCCCTGCTGGCCATGATCGGCGCCGTCCTGATCCTCCGTTTCGTGATCGGCACGCCGCTCACACTCCTCAGGACCCTTGCGGCGGCCGCGTGCGGGGCGGCGTGGGCGGCCGCCGTGGCGACGAAAGGGCTCACCCTCCCGACCCTGGTGGCGCTCGCAGCGATCGCCTTTCTGACCGCGGCCGCAGGCCGGGCCCGCTCCTCCTGAGGTCAGGAGCGAGTCCGGGCCAGGGCGTCGATCATCAGGATGATGCCCTCGGCCTCCTGAGGCTCCATAGGTACCGAGATGGGGAGCAGGATCATGAACCCTCCGACCATCGAGCCGGAAAGAGTCTTGAGGCGAAGCTGCCACAGGCGACGCCGGGCGTTCCAGTGGATCTCCAGTGACTCGACCCCTTCCACCGAGGCGAGCCCCCGCATCAGGGGCTCGCGAAGCCGGTCGGCCCAGTCCGCACCGCCTGCCGCGTTCCCGCGCCATCGCAGGCGGCTCCCCCGTCGGCCCGGGGGGCCCCGGAACCGGAACCGGAGCTCGCCGTCCTCCGAGGGGCCCTCACCGGGGACGGAGGACTCCGCGACCAGGTAGTTCGCCCGGAAGAACAGCCGCCGCTCGTGCCTGTGCCGAAGCCTCAGGTCCGGCCGGCGTCCGTCGGGATCCTCCAGGGTGAGCGACAGAGCACGCGGCTCGACCTTCCCCAACCGGTATGGCGGGCAGAACTTGGAGGCGACCCCCCGCAGCGTGTCCAACGAGGACACTCCCGGAGGTCTCAGTCCCCGGTCGGCCACGAGAAGCGTCAGCCCCCAGCGAACACGGGCCGGAGGGCGGCGTAGACATCCCGATACAGGCGGTAGGCCTCGTCGTACCGGGCCTTGACATCCGGGTCCGGCGGGTGCTCCTCGGGTTCGTAGGACACGAACGCCGAGGTGGCTTCGGCCACCGAGGGGAACACGCCGGCCCCCACGGCGGCCAGGATGGCCGCTCCGGTCGCGGTGGTCTCAACGCTGGTGGGCACCCGGATCGGGTAGCCGGTGACGTCGGCCTTGATCTGGCGCCACAGCGCGCCCTTGGCCCCACCACCGACGATGGTCAGGCGTCGGACGCCCAGGCCTGCGTTCACCATGGCCTCCAGGATGTCCCTGAGAGCGAAGGCGCTTCCCTCCAGCACCGCCCGGGTCATGTGCGCGCGCGTGTGCGCCAGGGTGAGGCCATAGAACACTCCCCGGGCGGCGCCGTTCCATTCCGGCGCCATGGCTCCCTGCATGCACGGCAGGAACACGAGCCCGTCCGCGCCAGGCGGCGCGGCCGCGGCGTCGGTGGCCAGGAGGTCGTACGCATCCCCGCCGCCGTCGGTCTCGGCCTGACGCTCCAGGGGAGCGAACTGGTCACGCCACCACCGAAGGTTGCCCCCGGACACGAAACCGGGGTTCTCGAGCAGCCACGCGTCGGGGTCGGCATGCGGATGGCACTCCACCAACCTGGTTGGGTCGTCGCGAGGCGAGTCGCTGGCCGCGCAGACCGGCTCCGCCGTGCCCACCACGTCGCACACTTCACCGGGCTCGAAGACCCCGGCCCCCAGCGTGGCCGCCATCTCGTCTCCACATCCCACGGCAACCACAGTCCCCGGATCCAGCCCGGTCGCCTCGGCGAACCTCGGTCGGACGGTGCCGACCGCCTGGGTCGCCGGAGCGAGCTCGGGGAGGCGGTCGGGCTCGATCCCGGTGTGCTCGAGGAGGGGTTCCGACCAGGTCCGGGTTCGCGGGTCCAGCAGGGCCAGCGAGGACGCGTTCGAGTAGTCCACCGCCAGGACCCCGGTGACCTCCCGGAGCACGAACGCGCCCGGAGGCATGAAGTGAGCGGCCTGCCGGAAGAGCTCGGGCTCCTGGTCCCGGACCCACAGGGCCTTGAACACGGCGTGCGAGGAATCCAGGTTGGTTCCCGACAGCCTGTAGAAGTCCTCGGGGGAGACCCGCTCCGAGAGCGCGGCCGCCTGGGCTTCCGCTCGCCGGTCCATCCATATCATCGCCGGCCGGAGCGGCGTGCCCGCCGCATCGCACACGACCATCCCGTCGAGCTGGCTCCCGAAGGACAGGCCCACCACGGCCGACGGATCGCCGGCCTCTCGAGCCACCGCCCCGACGGCCGACGCCACCGCCGTCGGCCATTCCGTGGCGTCCTGCTCGGCCCATCCCGGCCGGGGGAAGGACAGGTCGTGGGACTCGTACCGTGACGCCACCAGCGCGCCGTCCTCCGTGTACAGAGCGGCATTCGTCCCCTGGCTCCCCACGTCGCAGCCGATGACGTACCGGCCGCTCACGACGAACCGCCGGGAAGGATGACCATCTTCAGCCCGGTCCCGTCCCTGATCGTGGCGAAGGCCTCCTCGATGCGTTCGAGGGGGAAGCGGTGGGTGACCACCGGGGCCAGCTCCTCGCGGCGTCGGGCCAGGTACCCCATGGTGATGCGGTACTGACGATGTGTGGCGCCGTAGGCCCCCAGGACGGCCAGCTCCTTGTAGTGCAGCTGGTTCATGTCCAGGGGGCTGATCGGGTCGGACTTGGGGAGGCCGGCGAAGTACACCACCCGCGCCCGCCGGCCGGCCATCGGCAATGCCGCGCGTTGGGCATCCTTCGAGGGCGCCGCCACGATCACCCGTTCGGCTCCGGCGCCTCCGGTCCGGGACAGGACCTCCTCCACGCCGTTGTCCTCGCCGGCGACCCACGCGTCGTCCACGAATCTCCCCACCGCCTCGAGAGCGATCTCCAGCCGTTCCTTGCTGATGTCGGAGAGGAAGACGCGCCCGGCGCCGCGATCCCTCGCCAGCACCGACTGCCACGAGCCGATGGGGCCCGACCCCAGGATGACCACGGTGTCCCCGTACGCGATGTCCAGGACCTCCACCCCGTTGAGGGCGCACGCGAACGGGTCGGCCACCGTGGCCAGGTCGGAGGGAAGGTCCGGCGGGAGCTCGAAGAGGTTCTTCATGGCGACCGGGGGGACGCCCGCGTACTCCGCGTACGCGCCGGCGTGCGGCTCGTACCCGTACAGCTCGTGACGCTCGCACAGGTTCTGGAAGCCGTCCACGCACCAGCGGCACTCTCCACAGGTGAGGATGGAACCGAGGAACACCCGGTCGCCCGCCGCGATCCCCGGCGGCAGGTCGGCGCGGGGGCCCACCTCTTCCAATACCCCCACCGGCTCGTGCCCCAGGACCCACGGGCTCGGAGCTCGAGGATCCCCGTTGAAGAAGGTCCGGGCGTCGGTGCCGCAGATCCCGCAGGCCTCCACCCGCAGGATGGCCCCCGCCGGGTCGAGGGCCGGGTCGGCGACGTCATCGACACGGACCGATCCGACGTCCTCCATGAGCGCCGCCCTCATCCCTTGACGCCTCCCGAGATCGGTGCCCTCGGGCCGGTGACGGCTTCGGGGTTCACCGCGTACCGTGGAGCCGAGCCCTCGAACAGGCGCCTGAGGTCGTCGGCGAGGATGCGAGGACTCTTCTCCGAACACTCCCTGGTGCTGCTGGCCAGATGCGGGGTCACCGTCACGTTGTCCAGCGACAGCAGCGGGTGGTCCTCTCCCAGCGGCTCGCGGTCGTGCACGTCGAGCGCGGCCCCACCGATGACGCCTTCCCGGAGGGCATCCACCAGCGCCTCCGTGTCCACGAGCGCCGCTCGCGCCGTGTTCACGAGGATGGCGGTCGGCTTCATCCGTGCCAGCTGGTCCCGCCCGATCAGGGTTGAGGCTCCGGGTTGGGGACGGGCGTGCAGCGACACGAAGTCGGATCGGGACAGCAGGAGGTCAAGCTCCACGGGCTCGGCGCCCCCTTCACTGATCCGGTCCGGGTCCACGTACGGATCGTGCGCCAGGAGCGTCACCCGGAACCCGGAGAGCTTCCGGGCCACCGCCCGTCCGATCTCTCCGAAGCCGACGATGCCGACGGTCTTTCCCTCGAGCTCCGGCGTGAACGGCGAGTTCCGGAACGCCTTGTCCCATCGCCCTCCGACCAGGCGGTGGTGGGCGCGAGCGATGTTCCGAGCCTCGGCCAGGAGCAGCCCGATGGCGAAGTCGGATACGGCCTCGGTGGTCCTCCCGATCACGTGGAGGACCAGGATGCCGCGGTCCGCAGCCTCGCGGGCGGCGATGTTCTCGAGCCCGGCCCGGCACGTGGCCAGGATCCTCAGATCCGGCGCGACATCGAGGAGCTTCGACGAGACCGGGCAGTAATGGACGACCAAAGCGTCCGCCTCGGAGAGGAGGTCGGCGAGCGCCTCCGGGGGCGGCTCCGCCTCCGGGCCCTCCCGTTCCAACCCGAGCGCCATCCGGTCGACCTCGGCTTCGTCCGGAGGGCCCCACGTCAAGGCGTCCGTGACCTCCAGCCCGTCCGCCAGAGGCTCCAGGGCCGTCGTGATCACCGGCGTTGGCAGCAGGGCATCCCCGACCACCACGGTCCGCAGCCGCGGGGTCATCCCCACCCCCGGGCAAGTTCAACCGCGCCCCTCCATCGGTGCCGCAGGTGCTTCCGATCCCCATCCGACATCGCCGGCTCGAAGGCCCGGTCGAGGGTCCACCTCTCTCGGAGGTCCTCTCGCGACGCCCACACCCCGACCGTCAGGCCGGCAACGCTCGCCGCGCCCAGCCCGGACGCCTCCGTGTTGACCGGGCGTTCGACCGGTCTGGCGAGCAGGTCGGCCAGGCGCTGCAGCAGCCAGTCGTTCCCGGCCATCCCGCCGTCGACGCGGAGACGGGCCAGGCCGCCCGGGACGCCGTCATCCATGGCCTCCACGGCGTCGGCCACCTGGTGCACCACGCCGTCGAGGGCGCCCCGCACGAGGTCCTCCCTGCTGCTTCCCAGGGTCAAGCCCAGGACGGACCCTTTGGCGTGCGAGTCCCACAGTGGCGCCCCCAGGCCCGCCAGCGCGGGCACGAACCACACCTCGTCCCGCGCCTTCCTGGCCATGGCCTCGCTGGCTTCGGGGCCCTCGAGCACCCCCACCTGGCGAAGCCACGAGACAGCCGCTCCGGCCACCGGGATGAACCCCTCCAGCGCGTAGGCCGTCTCGTCGGCCAGGCGCCAGGCGCACGTCCCCAGGATCCCGTCCGGGGGCTCCGGCGGCGAGGATCCCGCATTGGCCCACACGAACGCGCCGGTCCCCAAGGTGAGCTTGGCCATCCCCGGCTCCCAGCATTGCTGACCGAAGAGCGCCGCCTGCTGGTCGCCCAGGGCGGCGGTGATCGGCGCCCGTCCTCCCACGACGCGTGGCTCGGCCTCGGCCAGCATCGATCCCGTGGGCCGGATCTCCGGAAGCAGCGCCGGGGGGACGGCGAACAGGTCCAGGAGCTCCGGGTCCCATCCCAGGCTCGACAGATCGAGGAGCATGCTTCGTGACCCGTTCGAGGGCTCGGTCACGTGCGCCGTGCCTCCGGACAGACGCCAGATCAACCAGCACGCCACGTCGCCGAACGCCAGGTCGCCGGCCTCCGCCCGGGACCTCGCGCCGTCCACGTGATCCAGCACCCATCTCAGCTTCGTGGCGGAGAAGCTTGGATCGAGCTCCAGCCCGGTCCGGCTGCGGATCAACGGCTCCCGTCCCGCCGCACGCAGCCGCTCACACTCCTCGGCGGTCCGGCGGCACTGCCACACGATGGCCGGGTAGATGGGACGGCCGGTGGCCCGTTCCCAGACCAGGAAGGTCTCGGTCTGGTTGTCGATACCGATGGCCTGAACGTCGTCCCAGCTCGAGCCGGCCTCGTCCATGGCCGCCCGGATGGACTCCACGGTCGTCGCGGCGATCTCCTCAGGGTCCTGTTCCACCCAGCCGGGCCGCGGGTAGGAGGAGATCACGGGCCGGGAGGCCACCGCCCGGACCTCGAGGTCTGGATCGACCACGAAGCACCGGGTGCTCGAGGTTCCCTGATCCAGCGCCAGGACGACGCCGCTCACCCGTCCGCCACCCCGAGCTCCTCCTGCAGAGCGTCGAACGCCTTGCCGGCGGTCCACCGCTCCCGGATGACCCGCGAGAGCGCCCGGGTGATGGCCTCGGGCGAGTCGTGCATGAAGATGTTCCGCCCGACCGAGCAGCCGATCCCCCCCACCTCCACCGCGGCCTGCATCCGCTCCAGGAGCTCCCGGTCGGGAATCTGGCTCCCCCCCGCCAACACCACCGGGACGCCCGCGGTGGCCTCCACGAGCTGTCCGAACCTCTCTCCGTCGCCAGGCCAGTTCGTCTTCACGATGTCCGCGCCCAGCTCGGCGCACAGGCGGACGTTCCGTCGCAGGTAGTCGAACCCGTAGGACTCCGACAGGTCCTCGACGGTGGCGTAGGTCGTGGGGAACTCGGCCTCAGCGATGAGTGGCATCCCCAGTCGTTCGCATTCGCCTCCGATGGACGCGAGCGTCCGGATCACGTCCGGCTCCGTGTCGCCGGCGAGCGCCGTGAACAGCACCACGGCGTCCGCACCGAGCCTGGTCGCCTCGTCGACCTGCGCCACCTGGACCACGCTGGGGCGGTCCTCCGCCGGGTTCGCGGAGGCCGACAGGAGCAGGGCCAGAGAGATCTCCCGGGAGAACGCGGGATCCGCCCGCCGGATCATGCCCTTGCTCATCATGATCACGTTGGCTCCCCCCGCCACTGCCTCGGCGGTCCGAGCCTCGATCTGGCTCAAGGGCTCCAGGAACGTCGGCGAGGTCATCCCGTGGTCAAGGGCGCAGATGATCGAGACCCCGGACGGATCGACGACACGCTTCATCCGCATGCGCTTGCCGGTGTTCACGTCCTCTCCCTCGGAAGCGTTCCCGCACCTCGGCGGACCACCGTGACCTCGAAGACGTCGCCCAGATGATGCTCGTGCGAGAGCAACACGGCCCGCCCGTCGGCGTCGTAGTCGACCTGCAACAGGTACAGGAGGAGCGCGCCGCGAGGCACGCGCAGGGCCGCGGCCAGCGACCGGTCCGCCTTGGCGGGACGCACGGTCACCACGCCCTGACGCACCGTGATCCCCAGATCCCGATCAAGCAGCTCGTAGATCGACCGCTGGCCGAGCCGCGGGAGCAGGTTCTCCCTTCCCTCCAGCAGCGCCGCCGGAACGAGGTCGAGCGAGAACACCACGGGTCGGCCGTCCGCCGTTCGGGTCCGCTCCACGCACAGGACCGGAGCCGCATTGGGCAACGAGAGGAGGCGGGCCTCCTCCGCCGATGCCGAGGCCTCGTAGACCTTCAGGCCTTCGGTCCCCGGCTCCATCCCCATCGACCGGATCAGGTCGGTCACGCCGAAGTTGACATCGAGGTTGTTCTTGAGCCTTGGACGGTGGGTGACGAACGTGCCCGCTCCCCTGACCCGAGTCACGAACCCGTCCTCCTCCAGGGACCGGAGGGCCTCACGGAGCGTGGCCCGGCTGACCCCCAAAGAGGCCGCGAGCGTCGGCTCGGCCGGGAGCCGCTGGCGAGGCCGCCACGTTCCCCCCTCGATGCGGCGCGCCAGCTCCTGCCTCACGGTGACCGCCAACGTGTCCCCCGTCGCCTGACCGCCCGCTTGCATTTGTCAGACAACTCTAGAGCCACGCGTGTCCCGTTCTCAACTTGACACCGCGCCGACCCGGTCCCTACGATGCGGGAGACCAGCCATTGGTCAGACAAATGTGGCGAATGGCGCGATGAGCGGGGGACGGACCCACCTCAGCCCGAGGGGTTGGCCCGTCCCCCGCTTCGTGTTGGGACCCCAGAGGGAGGGAGCTCATGTCGGACCCTGAGGGTGGCAAGCCCAGGACCGAGAAGGTCGGTGTCGTCGAATACGAGCACGTCGGCGCCGATTACCTCGAGGAACGAAGGCTGTCGCGGAGAGCCGGCGCCTGGCTGATCTGGGGCCTGGGGGTGGCCTACGTCATCTCGGGCGAGTACTACGGCTGGCAATTCGGCTTCGCCCAGGGCGTGGGCGGGATGCTGGTGGCCACGATCGTCATCGCCGCCATGTACCTGTTCATGGTCTACGGCATCTCCGAGATGGCTGCGGCCCTCCCCACCACCGGTGGGCCGTATGCGTTCGGCCGCCGGGCTCTCGGCGTGTGGGGCGGATTCATCAACGGCCTGGGCGCCGTGATCGAGTACCTGCTGGCCATCTCGGTCATCGGGACGGGCATCGGCCTGTACCTGACAGGGGTCGATCCCTTCACGAACCTGCCGAACGTCCTCGGGCTGGAGCCGGGGGAGTGGCTGTACATCATCGTCTTCGTCCTGTTCCTGCTGATCCACTTCGTGGGCGTTCGGGAGACCCTGGTGTCGATCTTCATCATCGCCGGGATCGCGTCGGTGGTGCTGGTGGTGTGGTTCCTGTATCTGCTTCCCGATTTCGACTTCAGCCTCTTCTCGAACGTTCCCGTCGACAGGGGAGCCGCGGGCGCCAGCACGTTCTTCCCCACCGGATACGTGGGGATCCTGGCCGCGATCCCCTACGCGGCGTGGTTCTATCTGGCCATCGAGGGGACACCGATGGCCGCCGAGGAGACCAGGGATCCAGCCAGGGACGTCCCCAAGGGATCGATCGCCGCGATGTTCACGCTGATCGCCTTTTCCGCGCTGGCGTTCATCGCCGCGGGCGCGACCATGGGTCCCAACGCCCTGGCCACAGCCGGGAACCCGATCGGGGACCCGGTGGCCGCCATCCACGGCAAGAACTGGTTCTACACGTTCGTGGTGTACATCGGGCTCTTCGGTCTGATCGCCAGCTTCCACAGCGTGATCTACGCGTACTCCCGGATCATCTACGCGCTGTCCCGGGCCGGGTACTTCCCGCGCTGGCTGTCCTTGACCTCGAAGAATCGGAGGATCCCGTACTTCGCGCTGACCGTCCCCGCGATCATCTCCATGGTCCTCATCGTCACCCTGGCCCGAGGCCTGACCCCACCGGAGGGATTCACCGAGCTGGGGTACGCGGGGTCGATCCTCATCCAGATCTCTGTGTTCGCCGCGCTCATTACCTACATCGTGATGATGATGGCGTACATCCGGCTGAAGCGGCGTGAGCCCGACCTCCCGCGACCCTACAAAGCTCCCGGCGGGGTGGTCATGCCGGCCATCGCCATGGTGATCGCCATCGTCTCCCTGTTCGCGGGGATCGTGTACACCACGGTCACGAGGTGGACCATCGTGTGGACGATCGTGGCGTTCCTCCTGGGCATGGGGTACTTCTGGCTGTACAGCCGCCACCGCCTCGTGGCGGAAGCTCCCGAGGAGGAGTTCGCTGTGATCGAGAAGGCCGAAGCCGAGCTCGACACCACGGGGGGATAAGAGATGCCGGGGAACCTTGACCGCGGCGAGCTGGAGAAGCTCATCCACGACGGGGGGATCGACACCGTCCTGGTGGTCTTCCCCGACCTCCAGGGCCGATTCATGGGGAAGCGGGTGACCGGTCATTTCTTCCTGAACGACATCCTGGGGGAGGAGGGCATGCACGCCTGCAACTACCTCCTCACCGTGGACGTCGACATGGAGCCCCTTCCTGGGTACCAGTTCGCCAACTGGGACAAGGGGTACGGCGACTTCCAGCTGGTGCCGGACATGGACACCCTCCGGCACATTCCCTGGCTGGACAAGACCGCTCTGGTGATCTGCGACGTCCTCACCGAGGAGGGCGAGATCGTGGAGGTAGCCCCGCGTCAGATCCTCAAGCGCCAGATCGAGCGAGCGAAGGAGCACGGGTACACCATCAAGATCGGGTCCGAGCTCGAGTTCTTCCTGTTCAAGGACTCGTTCGAGGAGGCTGCCGAGAAAGGGTTTAAGGGCCTGGTCCCCCACGCCCCGTACATCGAGGACTACCACATCCTCCAGACCACCAAGGACGAGTACCTGATCCGCCAGTTCCGCAACGGGATGGAAGGCGCCGGCGTCCCCGTCGAGTTCTCCAAGGGCGAGTGGGGCCGGGGCCAGCACGAGATCAACCTGGTGTACGCCGACGCCCTGGAGATGGCCGACCGGCACACCATCTACAAGAACGGCGTCAAGGAGATGGCTTCGCTGAACGGGCGAGCGGTGACGTTCATGGCCAAGCCATCCATGGCGGAGGCGGGATCCTCTTTCCACCTTCACTCCAGCGTGTGGAACGAGGACGGCTCGGAGGACCTGGACTGGGACGGCGACGACCCCGATCACATGTCGGAGACGTTCCGCTACTACCTGGGCGGCCTGATGGACACCGCCCGGGAGATGGCCTGGATGTTCGCCCCGTACGTGAACTCCTACAAGCGGTACCAGCCCGACTCGTGGGCGCCCACCGCGGTGGTGTGGGCCCACGACAACCGGACCTGCGGGTTCCGGCTGGTGGGGCACAGGAAGTCCTTCCGCTCCGAGTGCCGGATCCCCGGCGCCGACGCCAACCCGTACTTGGCGTTCGCGGCCACCATCGCCGGAGGGCTCCACGGCATCGAGAACAAGCTCGCGGCGCCCGAGGAATACCGGGGGAACGCCTACGAGGCCGCGGACGTCCCCCGGGTCCCGTGGAACATCGTGGAGGCCATCGACCTGTTCGAAGAGAGCAAGGTGGCCAGGGAGTCCTTCGGGGACGAGGTGCACTACCACCTGGTCCACACGGCGAAGCAGGAGTGGGCCCGGTTCAACCAGGTGGTCACGGACTGGGAGCTCCAGCGGAACTTCGAACG
>DASQTB010000165.1:0-22555 GCA_035642095.1 Actinomycetota bacterium
CCCCCGCCTGCGCGGCGCTCCGCCGATCGTGGACACCGCCCTGGACCGCACCTTCGTTGACCAGGTCGACCCGGCGCTTGGGCGTCCCCTCGAAGTCGAAGGGGAGACCGATGGTCAGTGGGGAGAGCGCGTCGTCGGCGATGGAGATCCGGTCGGACATCAGCTTCTCGCCGATCCGCCCCGAGAAGCACGACCGCCCTTCGGCGATGGCGCGACCTCCGAACCCCAGGTAAGCCAGGAACTCCATCAGCGTCGCCGTGGCCGCCGGCTCCAGCACGACCTCGTACCGACCCGGCTCCAGGTCGCGCGGTCGCTGGCTGTCTCGGGCCTTGGTGAAGGCCGTCCGGCCGATGCGTTCGGGGTCGATGGCCGATGCCCGGGGCTCGGTGCGCTCCGCGAAGCCCGCCCCACCCTCGCCGCCGGACACCACCGTGGTGATCTGGGCCTGGGTCACAGCCCCGTAGCACGACTGGCCCTCGGTGTTCCACAGGCCGACCTCCGTGGCGATCGTCTCGAAGGCCCCGGCGGCGTGGAAGCCGTCCTCGCACGTGGAGACGAGGGATGCCACGGCCTCGGCCCGCCGGCGGGGCGTTGTGGCTGCGGTGGCCTCATCGAACGTTTCCGCCCGGTCGGGGACGTCGACCCTGGGCGCCAGTCCCGGGAACAGCGGGTCGGGAGCCGCCATCCGAGCGAGCTCCAGGGCGCTCCGGGCCGCGTCCCGGGCGCCTTCCAGCGAGAGGTTGTTGGTCGAGGTCACCCCGACCCGTCCCTCGGCCACTGCCCGAACCTTGATCCCGGTGTTCTCCTTGGCCGTGCTCTGGTGGATGGCCGAGTCTGCGAACCGGGTCAGCCCGCCCCACTCGTGCATGGCCAGGACCTCGACGTCCTCGGCGCCTGAGACCTCCAGGGCGGCTTGGGCCACGCGGGCCAGCTCGTCCCGACCGATCCGTTCGCTCACCGCACGCCCACCCGGACGTTCCGGAATCGGGCGGGAGACGTCCCGTGGCCCACCCGGGCCACCTGCCCGGGCTGGCCCTTGCCGCAATTCGGCGTCCCCCACACCGTCCACTCCTCGGGCCCGCCGACCGCGTCGCAGGATCCCCACAGCTCCGTGGTGATCCCGGTGTAGTTGGGGTTCCGATACATCTCCGTCAGCTTCCCATCCTTGATCCGCCACGCGATCTCGCACCCGAACTGGAAGTTGACGCGCTTGTCGTCGATGGACCAGGAGGTGTTCGTCGACATGAAGATGCCGTCCTTGGTGTCGCCGATCAGCTCGGCCAGGGTGCCGTCGCCGGGGAGCAGGTTGATGTTCGTCATCCGGATCAGCGGCAGGTGCTGCCAGCCGTCCGCTCGCATCGTGCCGTTGGAGCGATCCTCGAGGACCGCCGCCGTCTCCCGGCTCGACACGAAATCCCGGAACATACCCTCCTCGATCACCACACTGCGCTGGGCCGGGACTCCCTCGTCGTCGTACCCGAACGAGCCCAGCCCCGTGGGGAGCGTGGCATCGGCAGTGATCGTGACGTGGGGCGAGCCGTACCGGAGACGACCTCGGTCCTCCGGTGATAGGAAAGACGTCCCGGCGTAGGCCTCCTCCATGCGGAGAACCCGGTCCAGCTCGATCGGGTGGCCGACGGACTCGTGGACCTGGAGCACCATCTGTTGGGAGTCGAGGATCAGCGTCGTCTCTTCGGACGGGCAGTCCTTGGCCGCCAGGAGCTCGACCGCCTCGGCACCGACCCGCTCCGACTCCTCGACCAGGCCGAGGGTCCGGATGTGCTCGTAGCCGGCGGCGGCGAGATGCCCCCGGAACGAGTTGGGGAACGAGCGCCGCTGGAGCTCCCCGCCGCCGATGGCCGTGGCCTCGATCCCTCCGCCGGAGTGGGTGATCGTCTGCTGGATGCCCGCGCCCTCGCTGGACGCGAAGGCCTGGCGCTTCCGGTACAGATCCAGCATGGCCTCGGCGAAGGCCAGGCCCTTGATGGACTGCATGCGCCGGGAGGCCTCCATCAGCAGGGCGACCTTCTCCTCTAGCGAGACGGCGAAGGGATCCTCCTGGACGCGGGTCTCCCACGTGTCGGCGACGGGCTCGACCTCGGCCAGACGGACCGGCTCCCTGGGGAGCCGTGAGGCCGCCGCGGCGATATCCACGGCCAGGCGGGCCGTGGCGGTGACGTCCCCCTCGCCGATCCCTCCGGAGGCGGCGAAGCCCCAGTACCCACCCTTGAGGACGCGGATGCCGACCCCCTCGGAGCGGGACCGGTCGATCCCCTCCATCTCCTGGTTCTTGACGGTGAGCGACTCGTTCTCCTCGCTCACCCACCTGGCGTCGGCGTAGTCCGCGCCGGCGGCGCGGGCTGCCTCGACCGCCTGCTGCACGACATCCAGCACGGGCAGGGCCTCCTCCGGGCCGGTCGCTCCCGGGCCGAACGGGCGACGGGGAGCGAACGGCCGGTAGCCTACCGCCCCCCGCCGACAGCGGCCACCGTCACCGGCCGTACCTGCCGGCCGCAGCCCGTTATCGTGTCGGTCCCGACACCTGGAGGCACGACATGGGGATGCTCGACGGGAAGGTCGCCGTGGTCACCGGGGCCGGCCGTGGGATCGGACGGGGGGAGGCCCTCCTCCTGGCCGGCGAGGGCGCCCGGGTGGTGGTGAACGACGTGGGAGGAGCGTGGGACGGCACCGGCCGGGACCCCCGGCCGGCGTCGGAGGTGGTCGACGAGATACGTGCCGCGGGCGGCGAGGCCGAGGCCCACCACGCCGACATCTCCGACCCCCACGGCGCGGCCAGCGCCGTCTCGCTGGCCATCGAAACGTGGGGGCCCCTGGACTGTCTGGTCAACAACGCCGGGATCCTCCGGGACCGGATGGTGTTCAACATGTCGGTGGAGGAGTGGGACGCGGTGATCAAGGTCCACCTGCGGGGGACGTTCTTGTGCACCCGAGCGGCCTGCGCACACTGGAGAGAACGATCGAAGGAGGGGGAGGAGGTCCGGGCCGCCATCGTCAACACGTCCTCGACCAGCGGCCTGCTGGGCATCGCAGGCCAGGCGAACTACGGCGCGGCCAAGGCCGGGATCGCCGCATTCACCCAGATCGTATCGATGGAGATGGCTCGGTACGGGGTCCGGGCGAATGCCATCGCTCCGGGGGCTCGAACCCGCATGACAGAGAAGACCTTCGGCGACCTCAAAACGCCGGAGGGCGCGTTCGATCCCCTCGCCCCGGAGAACGTCGCGCCGTTGGTGGCTTTCCTGTGCAGCGACGAGGCAGCGCACATCACCGGCCAGGTCTTCGGGATCACCGGGGGACTGGTCCAGCTCTATCAGGGATGGACGCCCGTGGCCCAGGCCGACCGGGGGGAACGGTGGACGCCCCGAGACCTGGCCGATCGGATGCCGGAGCTGTTCGGGGACCGCCCGACCGCCTACCAGCCCGAGCGCTCCGCGCTCAGACAGATGACGGGCCTGGATGGCGCGACGGCCTGACCGGCCTGAGCGTCGTCCGGGGGACCCCGCCCGGCCCGGGGTTCGTGTCAGACCCTCCCGCTAGGCTCCTCCCGGAGGAGGTGAAGCGTTGACCACGACGGAGGTCGTTTTGCTGTGCGCTCTGGCCGCCGCGGGCGTGGCCCTGGTCGCCCTCCTCCGACGACCCCGGGCGTCGCCCGAGGCGACGGCGGCGGTGGTCCGGTCCGAGGTGGCCCGCCTGACGGACGGCCTGATTCGCCAGGGCGCCGACGAGCGCGAGCTTCGGGCCGACGTGGGCAGGGTTCGGGAGGTCCTGGAAGGTCTTCGGGCCGGAGCCGACGCCCGGACCAGGGCCGAGAAGCCGGTGTGGGACGCGATCCGTCGGCTGGAAGCGGTGCTGGCCGGCGGGGGCCGGCGAGGGCGGGCCGGCGAGAACCTCCTCGACGAGGCGCTGTCCACGCTCCCCCCCGGCATGCTGGTCCGCGACTACGCCGTCAACGGCCGTCGGGTGGAGTTCGCCCTCGTTCTACCTGATGGACGCCGGATGCCGGTCGACTCGAAGTGGACGGCCGTCCGGGAGATCGAGGCTCTCGAGCGGGAGGACAGCCCGGAGGCCCGGCAGGTCCTCGGTCGCCGGATCGAGGACGAGGTTGCCCGTCGGGCCCGTGAGGTATCCGCGTACCTCGACCCCTCGACCACGACGCCGTTCGCCGTGGCCTGCGTGCCGGACGCCGCGTTCGGAGCGTGCCGGCGAGCGCACGCCGACGCCTTCGCCCGCGGAGTGGTGCTGGCCCCCTACTCCACGGCCCTCCCGGTCCTGCTGGCGCTCTACGCCCTGGCGGCTCGGCATGGATCGAACGGGGACATGGAGGGTTGCCTCGCCGAGCTGGACGTCGCGCTGGTCAGCATGGAGAGCACGCTGGAGAACAAGGTGGCCCGGGCCGCAGCGATGCTGAGGAGCGCCACGGACGAGTGGCGAACCCAGGTGGGTCGGGCTCGGAGCGCCGTCGCTCGGGGCCGGGGCGTGGCGTCCCGGGCATCCGACCAGGAACCGATCCCGATCGAGGCGGCGGTCCGCCGCACAGCAAAGGAGGCTTTTGTCGATATTGAGCATCCCGCTGGGACGCGATAGGGTACACCCGTGACGTTCGGACGGCCCCATGGTCGGCCGGGGCTGTGCGGGTGAGCGACCCCCGCCGACCGAAACGGCTCCGCCGCACGGACTTCCCCGAAGGGTGGGTTACTCCTCCCGTGCTCGGCGAAGCCCGCCGAGCGCGCCTGCGCCGGATCGAGACGATCTCTCCACCTTCGCCGGCGATGGCGGCAGCGCCTACTCCTTCGAGCCGCGGTCGACGCGGTCGGACGAAGGAGAGGAGCGAGGCGGCCTTCGCTGCGCTCCTGGCCTTTCTCTTCCTGGGATCGGTTGTCGCCCTGGCGTTCATCGGGACCGGCGGGCTTCTTCCGGCCGCCCCGCCGTCCGACCGGAAGGCCGCGCTTGAGCTGGAGGCCGGCCCGGAGGTCGTGGCCGTTCCCCAGGCTGAGAACGGGACGGGGGGACAGGAAGGCGGAGCTCCAGCCGGAACTTCGGGACCGCCATCCGTCCTGTTGACCGGAGGTTTCCTGTCCGGCTCCGATGACGACGACACCGTCGTCGGCGGCGGGGGCGGTGGGGGCTTCGGAAGCGGCCAGGGCGGAGGCGGGCAAGGCGGCGGCCAGGGGCAAGGGGGTGGCGGTGGAGCGAGCGACCAGACCGGCGGTGACACCGGTGAGACCGTTGCCAGAGAGACCGGAGAGACGGTCGTCGTCGTGGAGGACGACGGGACGGACGCCGCGCCTCCGGCGAGGGGCGCCGACGCGAAGCCACCGAAGCGGCCCAGGCCGGCCAGTGAAGGCTCGTCCGAAGCGCCCGACGGGTCGTCCGAAGCGCCTCACGGGAACGCGCTGGGACACGTCAAGGAAGCCGAGTCCTCGTCCGGAAGCGGGGCGACGACGCCGCCCGGGCACTCCAAGGCCCTCGGGGCCGGCCACACGGTCGCTCCCGGTCAGGGGCACGAGAAGCACCACTGAGCCGGCGCGCCGGCCGGTCCCCGGTGGCTATCCTCCGATCGTGGCCACGTTCGCCGACGACGTCGTTCGGCTCGGATTCACCCTCGACCGTGAGTCTCACGGGACCGCACACTTCGTGGGCCGTCCGACTCAGTACCTCACTTACTGGGTCCAGGCGTACGACGACGGGACGGCCCTGTTCACATGGGAGTTCGCCATCGGCGAGTACGCCGCCTCGCTGGGCCTCCAGGTCGGCTCGGACGAGCACTTGAACACGTTCCTCTTCCCTCGGGAGGACGCCCGGGGTCCGCAGGATGCCGCTTGGCTGGCCTCACAGCTGGAGCGCACGGAGGCGCTGCTCAGGTCGGTCTCCCTCCTCGACAGGTAGGCCTCCCGCGGTTCTTCTCGGTTGACGTCGTGTCGCCGTCCGGTCACGGCCCGGACGGTCCTCATCCTGGTCCCGCGGTACTCTTGACGCGCCGGGCTCCGAGGCCCTGCCCAGAGACCTTACGGAGCTCCCCGGGCCGAGGGGACTCGGCCGCCGGGACCTGCGCTACCCTCTTGTCGTGGACTTCGAGCGGGCGCTGGTCGTCTTCGCCCATCCCGACGATGCGGAGTTCTTGTGCGGGGGAACGATCGCGCTGTGGACCCGGGACGGGGTCGTTGTCCACTATGCCTGCGCCACCGACGGCTCTGCCGGGTGGAACGGGCCCGACATCGACCGTACCGAGATCGGTGACATCCGGGAGCGGGAGATGGGCGAGGCCGCCGAGGTCCTCGGGGTGCGCGAGGTCACGTTCCTCGGATTCCCGGACGGAAGCCTGGAGTCCAACCTGGAACTCCGGCGGGCCATCACCCGAGAGGCTCGACGGGTTCGGCCGGACGTGATCGTCACGTTCGACCCCTCGATGCGGTGGGCGGGCCGTTCGTACATCAACCACCCCGATCATCGGGCAGTGGGGGATGCGGTGCTCGCCGTGGTGGCTTGCGACGCGCCGACCCGGCCTCAGTTCCCGGAGCTTCTCGACGAGGGGTTCGAGCCGGTCGAGGTCCGTCGCCTGTGGCTGGCCACTGAGGGCGCGGCTGCGGACACGATCGTCGACGTCGGGGACACCCTGGATGTAAAGGTCAAGGCCCTCAAGGCGCATCACAGTCAGATGGAGAACATGGGGGAGATGGACATCGACGGGCGGATGCGAGCGTGGGCCACGAAGATCGCCCGGGACAGCGACTTCGAGTATGGGGAGGCGTTCCGGACGTTCGACCTGGGAGCGGACTGATGGGGGACGACGAGCGGGAGTCCCAGCCCCTGGAGGGCGAAGAGAAGGAGAACATCCAGGCCGACCTGGAGGATCTACAGGCGATGCGGGGCGTCTTCGAGCCACAGGGAACCAAGGGCGTGGTTGTGGCCTGCCCCGACTGTGGAGAGGACCACTACTACGGCTGGGAGCTCCTCAAGGAGAGCCTGGAGCACATGTTGGCCACCGGCGAGCCGCGGATGCACGAGCCGGCGTTCGAGCCCCGGGAAGAGGACTACGTGCTGTGGGACTACGCCAAGGGGTACGTCGACGCTCTCGACGACGCCGGCCTCGACGGGGCCGGTGCCGTCGACCTCCAGGTGTGCGCGTGGTGCCGGACACCGCTGGAAGCGCACTTCGGATACTGCCCCCGGTGCGGGCGGCAGACGGCGCCGGTCAGGCTCCTTCAAGAGCTGACGGCTCGGGGCCTCGACGAGCGGGAGGCACGGGCGCTTCTGGTTCGGGCCGGCTTCGAGCCCTTCCCCTAGGCGGACCTGCCCCCGGAGGTCATCAGCATGCCGGCGCCGACGGCGATCAGGAAGCCAGCCCAGGCCCGGCCAGGACCACGAAGTCGCCAGCTCGGTCGGTTGGGGCTCTGGGGGCGGCTCGCTTTACCGCCCCGAGCCTCGGAACACGATGCCGATTCCGATGGCCACCAGCACCAACGGGCCGACGATTCGGTCGAACCACGGCACCAGCTGGTCGACCAGGAGGACGGACCCCAGAGCGATCAGCCCCACACCGACGTACATCCACAGGTCTCCCCGGGCCTCCGGTGCCGGACCGAGGTCCTCGCCCTCCTGCTGCTCGGGGATGAGGATCACCGCCACGATGTACAGGAGGACGCCGAGCCCGCCGCTGACGGTCAGGATGACCAGGGCGATCCGGAGCAGAACGGGATCGACCTGGAGGTAGCGGCCCAGGCCGCCGCACACGCCGGCGATGACGCGGTCATCGCGGCTGCGCCGGAGGAGTCGGGTGGCCGGGCGATCACTCACCCGGTCACGCTATCGCCAGGTGTTCAACCCGCGCCAGTCCTCGACTCCCGACGTGGCCACATCGTAGAGGCTGACCCCGATCCCGCCGCGGCGCTTCGTGGCGTCGACGAAGGCGGTCACCTCCCGGCGCCCGAGGTCGTGGGCGATCCCCCCGATGGCGTGGATCGCGGTTTCCGGGTCCCCCGTCCCCGCCCGGATCTGCTCGAAGTTGGCCTGCACCGCCCGTCGGGCGAGTTTCGGTCCCTGGCCCCGGCCGCCGAAGTAGATCATCGGCAGGAACGCGTCGTACACCCCGTTGAGGGCCCGATACGGGAACGGCCCGCCCCACTCGTAGAACCACGGCGGGGTGATGGCTCCGAGGGGATACCTCGCCCCGGCCGCTCGGCGGATCTTGCTGGAGAGCTCCACGATGCGGTGGTTGCGTTTCCCGACCGGATTCACGATCCGGGCCTCGATGTCGAGGGCGAATCCGTCGAAGGCCTGGCCGCCCGAGGTCCGGAAGTTCAGGGCCGCCCGGGCGTAGGAAAGATCCTGGTGGAGGTTGCTGAAGCCAGGCAGGTACCACGCCACCACCCGGATCCCGGCTCCGTGCGCCGCGTGGATGAAGCGCTCCATGTTCGGTGTGCGATGAAGCGGCTCCGGGCAGTTGTAGTTGCACGTCTCCACGTACAGGGTTCGGACGCGGAGCTGCGACAGTCCGGCCACGGTGGCCTCCGGGTTGTTCCACAGAGCGTCGTCGTAGATGTCGACCCACGCCGCCAGGCCCCGGAAGGGCGCGCGGTGAGGTTTCCGGGCACTGGCCGCGGGTGCCGGCGTGAGCAGGAGGCCGACCGCCAGGGCCAGAACCGTGTGCAGGATCCTCGAACCGATCGAGAGAGGCATTGCCCGCCACTGTATCGGCTACGGGCCGGTCTGTCGGTGGAACGCGCTCGGGAGCCCTGGCCACCCCCGGAGCCGGTGGTGAACGAGTCGTACAGGCTGGTCCCGTTCACGCCTCCACTCGTTTCGCCGGTCGTTCCAGCACGCAGTCGGCCGGTGCCTTGTCCGGCCGGAGTCCCTTGAAGGATGGCGCCCGGAGCTTTCCCACCCGGGTCATCTCCAGGAACTCCACCTCACAGACGAGCTCCGGCCGAGTCCATCGGGCCCCACGGATCTCGGCCAGCTCCGGATCCGCCACGGGGGGCTCGGAGGTCTCCAGTTCCCGGAGTCGCTGCATGAGGTCGTGCAAAACAGTGTCGGTAAACCCCGTGCCCACCTGGCCGATCCAGATCAGCTCGCCGTCACGGTAGGCGCCCAGGAGCAGGGCCCCGAACGTGGCTTCCCGCGACCCGGTCCCCTGGGTCCATCCCAGGATCAGGCAGTCCTGGTAGTTGGTGGCCTTGATCTTGCGCCAGTCCTTGGTGCGCCGGCCGGGAACGTAGGGGCTCCCCCGTCGCTTGGCCAGGACACCCTCGAACCCCAGCTCCTTGGCCAGGTCGAAGAACCCCTCGCCGTCCTGCTCCGCGATCACGGTGAGGCGCATCGGCCCGGTCTCGGTGACGATCTCCTCCAGCGCTTCTCGCCGCTGTTCCAGGGGCTCGTGGGTGAGATCCCTCCCGTCGAGCCAGAGCAGGTCGAAGGCGAACAGCACGACCGGGATCTTCCGACGGGCCTTCTCGATGTCCTTCGGGGCGTGCAGGTTCATCCGCTGCTGGAGCATCTCGAACGACGGCCGGCCGTCCGGGCCCGCCGCCACGATCTCTCCGTCGATGACGGCCTGGAGGGCGTTGACGAACCGGGCCAGGTTCTCCAGCTCGGGGTAACGCTCGGTCTGGTCTCGTCCGGTTCGGGATAGCAGCTGGGTGCCGTCGGTCCCCACGTACGCCAGTGTTCGGATCCCGTCCAGCTTCGGCTCGAACCGCCACCCCGGATGGTCGAAGGGGTCGTACCCTCCTTCGGCCAGCATCGGGAGCAACGCCGGCGGCGGCGGGGGCTGGAGGGCGGCCGAGGTCTTCGACAGGAAAACCAGCCAGTCGGTCCTCGTCTTCACCAAATGGTACTCGCCCCGATGGCGTGATCCCTCCATGCGGAAGGAGACCTTGTCGTCCTTCCACTCGAGGGCCTCGTACCGGCCCCGGTCAAAGATTCTTACCTCGCCGGCGCCGTATTCGCCTTCCGGGATCCATCCCTCAAAGCTCGCGTACTCGACCGGGTGATCCTCGGTGTGGACGGCCAGTCGTTTGTCGCCTGGAACGAGCGGCAGCCCCCGGGGGACGGCCCAGGACACCATGACCCCGTCGCGCTCCAGACGGAGGTCGTAGTGCAAGCGGGTGGCATCGTGCTTCTGGATCACGAAGAGCTCGTCGGAGCCGGGTTTCACCTCCGGCGGGGGCTCGGGGGTCACGCCGAACGTCCGCTTCCGCTCGTACTCGGCCAGCTTCTCCTCATCGGCCGGCTCCGGCCCGTTCGAGGTCCGGGCCGAGGGTCGAGTTCGCGGGCTCGGCGAGGGGGCGGGTCGTTCGGAAGACTGGATGCCCGACACCGGCCGAGGATCGGCCAAGTCGATGCCCAGCGCGGCGAAGGCGGGGCGGGGATCGGCCGCGGTGGTGAGCATCCCGTCGAAGAGATCGCCGACCTCGGCGAAGCGTTCATGGACGTTTACCATCGTGAAGTCCTGGGGCCGCACGTCTCCGGCTTCGACCTCCTCCCACGACAAAGGTGTGGAGACCGTCGCCCCCCGCTCGGGGCGAACGCAATACACGGCCGAGATGTTCGCCCCGCGGCGGTTCATGTTGTGGTCGATGAAGACCTTGTCGCCGCGCTTCCTGACCTGATACTCCATGGTCACGCGATCGGGATCCACCCCCCGGACCGCCTGCCCGATCGCTCCGACGAACGCCCTGACCTCATCGTGCGTCGGTCGCGGATCCACCCCGACGTAGATCTGGACCCCGGTGGCTCCAGAGGTCTTGGCGTACGCCGGCAAACCCAGGTGGTCGAGGGCCACGTGGATGTGACGCGCGACAGCGAGGACGTCCTCGAAGCTGGCCTGACCCATCGGGTCCAGGTCGAAGAACAGGTAGTCGGGGTTGTCGATCGAGTCGCACCGGGCGTGGAGGGGATGGAACTCGATCGCCCCGGTGCTGACCACGAACAGGAGGTCGGCTGGTTCGTTGGCCACCAGGAAGTCGTTGAAGCCCATCCTGGCCTCGTCGTCCTCGCTCTCCACGCGGCAGCGAGGTATCCAGTCGGGGGTGTGTGCCGGCGCGTTCTTCTCGTAGAAGTAGGGGCCCTCGATCCCGTCGGGCATCCGCTTGCGAGTCAGAGGACGGCCCCGGAGGTACGGCAAGATCAGGTCGCGGACGTTCCAGTAGTAGGCCAGGAGGTCGCCCTTGGTGTACCCCTCCTCCGGCCAGAACACCTTGTCCAGGTTCGTCAGCCTCAGCCGCCGCCCAGCCACCTCCATCCACCAGTGCTCCCCGTCCCGCTCGGCGGGCAGGGGCTCCGGGACGTCGATGGTGAACGCGGGCCCGCGTCCCCGCTTCCGAGGCATGCTGGGAGGGTACTGATATCCGAGGAGCGGGGGCTCGCAGCGATACAATCGACCTCCCTACACGTGAAGGAGATCCGATGAAGACCATGTGGCGAGGGGCCATCTCGTTCGGCCTGGTGTCGATCCCGGTGCGGGTGTACACGGCTACCGAGGAGAAGACCCTCCGGTTCAACCAGCTCCACGAGAAGGACCACGGCCGGATCAAGTACCAGCGTGTGTGCTCGAAGGACGGCGAGGAGGTGCCGTACGACGAGATCGTGAAGGGGTACGAGTACGAGAAGGACAGGTACGTGATCCTCACCGACGAGGACTTCGAGGCCGTCCCGGTGGAATCGACGCGGACGATCGATATCGCCCAATTCGTCGAGCGCAGCCAGATCGATCCGATCTACTACAAGAAGACGTACTACCTGGGGCCCGAGGAGGCCGGCGTGAAGGCCTACCAGCTCCTCCGGGACAGCCTCCGGGAGGGCGACAAGGTCGGCGTGGCCAAGGTGTCCTTCCGCGACAAGGAGCACCTGGCCGCGGTCCGTCTGAAGGACGAGGTCCTGGTCCTGGACACGATGTTCTGGCCGGACGAGATCCGCGAGTCCGAAGAGGTTCCGGGGTTGGACAAGGAGGCCAAGGTCTCCGACCGCGAACTGCAGATGGCCGAGAGCCTGATCGCGAACCTCACCGAGGACTGGAACCCCGAGGGGTACACCGACGAGTACCGGGAGGCCCTCCTGGAGATCGTGGAGAAGAAGGTGGCCGGCGAGGAGATCGAGGTCATCGAGGCGCCGGAGCCGACAAAGGTCGTGGACCTGATGGAAGCGCTCAAGGCCAGCGTCCAGCAGACGAAGAAGGCCCCAGCCAAGAAGACCGGCGGGCGCAAGAAGGCCGCCGCGTCCTGAGGGCTCGGTGCCCGAGGAGCCGTTCGCCATCGAGGAGCTCGACGAGCGGTCGTTCCGGCTGAGCGGTTCACTGGACGTCCCGACCGGCGGGATGCTCACCGAGCTCCTGGACATGCTGTCTCGATCGGAGGGCGACATCACCCTGGACATGTCCGGGGTGACCTTCATGGACAGCGGCGGGCTCCGGGCTCTGATCCAGGCCTGCATGGACCTGGGGGCCAAGGGCGACCTGCGGGTGGTGAACCCCAGCGGCCAGGTTCGCCACCTTCTCGGGCTGACCAAGGTCGAGGGCGGCTGCCCCAACCTCCGGGTCGTCGAGGCGTAGCCGTCGTCAGCCACAGCGCCGCGACCACGTCACGTTTTACCGCCCCGTAACAGCCTCGAAATCGGCGTGAAACGTCGGCCCCCTACAAACAGGTGACCGCGCAGACGGAGGTGACCGCATGGACGAGATCTCGGCCGGCGACACCGCGTGGGTGCTCGCCTCGGCGGCGCTGGTGATGTTCATGACGCCGGGCCTGGCGCTGTTCTACGGGGGCCTGGTCCGAACGAAGAACGTGCTCGGCACGATCATGCAATCGTTCTTCGCCCTGGGACTCGTGTCCGTGCTCTGGGTCCTGGTCGGCTACACCCTGGCCTTCGGACCGGACGTGGGGGGCGTCATCGGCGGGCTTGAATTCCTGGGCTTCCGCGGGGTGGGTCAGGCACCGAGCCCGGACTTCGCGCCGACCATCCCCCACCTGGCCTTCGCCATGTACCAGATGATGTTCGCCGTCATCACTCCGGCCCTGATCAGCGGAGCGGTCGCCGAGCGGATGCGATTCTCGGGCTACGCCCTGTTCCTGGCGCTGTGGTCCCTGATGGTGTACTCGCCTCTGGCCCATTGGGTGTGGGGCGGCGGATGGCTTGGGACCCTGGGCGCGCTCGACTTCGCCGGCGGAACCGTGGTCCACATCAGCGCGGGCGCGGCGGCCCTGGCGGCCATCGTGTACCTGGGACGGCGGCGCGGGTACGGAAGCGAGGCCTTCGTCCCGCACAACGTGCCGATGGTCATCACCGGCGCGGCGATCCTGTGGTTCGGCTGGTTCGGGTTCAACGCCGGGTCCGCCCTGGGGGCGAACGGCGTGGCCGCCTCGGCGTTCGCCTCCACCCACGTGGCCACGGCGGCGGCGGTGATCGGATGGCTGATCCCCGAGACCATCAGACATCGGAAGCCGACGACGATCGGCGCAGCCACCGGAGCCGTGGCCGGCCTGGTGGCCATCACCCCGGCGGCGGGATTCGTCGAGCCGGGGCCGGCCATCCTGATCGGCTTCCTGGCCGGGGCGGTGTGCTTCGCCGTGGTCGATCTCAAGCCCCGGATCGGCTACGACGATTCCCTCGACGTGGTGGGAGTGCACCTGGTGGGCGGCATCGTCGGCGCCCTCCTGACCGGCATCCTGGCCAGCGCGGCGGTGAACGGGTTCGACGGCGGAGTGAGCCAGCTCGGGAAGCAGGCGGTGGCGGTGACGGCCACGCTGGGGTTCTCGTTCCTGGCCACGCTGGCGATCCTGAAGGTGGTCGACACGGTCGTCGGGCTGCGGGTCACCGAGGAAGAGGAGATCACCGGGCTCGACCTGTCGCAGCACTCCGAGGTGGGGTATACGCTCGCCGAACGGGGCGGCTCGCTCGCTCCGCGGTCGGTCACGGTGCCCGAGGTCTCGAGGGAGCCGGTGAAGGGAGAGGCGCGATGAAGATCGTCACCGCCATCGTCAAGCCGTTCAAGCTCGACGAGGTCAAGGAGGCCCTGCGAGCCGTCGGCGTCAACGGGCTCACCGCGACGGAGGTCCAGGGCTTCGGGCGGCAGCGGGGCCACACCGAGGTTTACCGCGGCGCCGAGTACCAGGTGGACTTCGTGCCCAAAGTGAAGGTCGAGGTCCTGTGCGACGACGGGGACGTGCAGGGGGTCGTGGACGCGATCCTCAAGGCCGCCCGGACCGGCAAGATCGGCGACGGCAAGATCATGGTCCTTCCCGCCGACCAGGTGTGGCGGATCCGGACCGGCGAGATGGGGCCCGACGCGATCTGAGGCCCGCGCCGGGGTGGAGGCCCACCTCGCCCGGCTGATCCGAGCTCTCCGCGCGCTGGACCGGGCCTATTCGCCCGGGCACCACGGCAGGTGGTCGGCCCGGAGGCGGGCCGACTTGGTGGACGGTGCCGTGCGGGAGCTGGCCGGGGAGCTCCCGGACACCGTCTCCGTGGTGGCCCTGGGGGGCTACGGACGCCGGTCCCTCCTGCCCCGATCCGACATCGACCTCATGGTCCTGCACACCGACCGGCAGTCCGAGCCGGTCCGGGAGGCGGCGGAACGCCTGTTCTACCCATTCTGGGACGCCGGCATCGCCCTGGGACACGCGGTTCGGACGGTGGGGGAGAGTCTGGCCGAGGCGGTGGGCAGGGTCGACGTGGCCTGCTCGCTGCTCGACGCCCGTCTCGTGGCCGGCCGGGCCGACCTGTTCCACTCGCTGGCCGATCGTCTCCTCGACCGATTGAGGAGAGACGTCTCGGGATTCGTCGACCGGCTGCGGACCGACGCGACGGTTCGGCAGGAGCGGTTCCCACCGGTGTCGATGGCCCTGGAACCCGATCTGAAGGAAGGATCGGGCGGGCTCCGGGACCTGTACGCCATCCGCTGGGCTCGCCGGGTGGCCGGCGGCCCGTCTCTCCCCGATCGAGACGTGAATGCCCTCGATGATGCGGAAGAGTTCCTGGTCCGGGTGCGAAGCGCCATCCACCTCGAGGCCGGGAAGAGAGTGGACCGACTTTCGCTGGAGCGACAACCGTCGGTGGCCGAGGCATTCGGCTTCGAGGCCGCGGCGGGCCTCGAAGCGACGGACGCCCTGATGCGGACGCTGTTCGAGCACGGGCGAGAGGTCGAACACGTCCGGGAGTTCGTTCTGGGAACGACCCGCCGCCAGGTCGAGGTCGAGCCGCCGGGTTCGCCCGAGGAGATCCTGGAGGCCTTCGCCCGGGCCGCTCGAGCGGGCGCCGTCCCATCGCCGGCCGGACTCGCCGCCACCCTGGACGAGGATCTCGGCCCGACGCCGTACCGGTGGACCGAGCGGGGCCTCCGGGCGTTCGTCGACGTCCTGAGGTCGGGGGAGGACGGCGTCCCGGTCCTGAAGGCCATGGACCGCGGGGGTCTCCTGGGCCGGTTCCTGCCGGAGTGGGAGCCGGTCCGGTGCCGCCCTCAGCGGAACCCATACCACCGGTTCACCGTCGACGTTCACCTTGTCCGCACGGCCGCTGCGGCAGCTCGGTTCCTGTCCGGCCGGGCCCCTGCTGACCCGGTGCTGCGGGTGGCGGCCGGGGCGGTGGAGGACCCTTCGGCGGTGCTCCTCGGGTCGCTCTTCCACGACATCGGCAAGACGGGAGGAGGGAGGCACGCTCAGGTGGGGGCCGGCGTGGCGGCCTCCGCCTTGGACCGGATGGGCGTCCGGGGGAAGACCCGCGAAGACGTCCTGTTCTTGGTCCGCCATCACCTGCTCCTGTCGGACACGGCCGTCCGGCGCGACCTGGGCGACGAGAACCTGGTCCTCGATGTTGCGGCCACGGTGGAGACCTCCCGCCGCCTGGCGATGCTGTACGTCCTTACCGTGGCGGACGCCGAGGCCACTGGTCCTCACGCGTCGAGCCCGTGGCGCCTGGCGCTGGTCCGGGAGCTGGTGGGCAAGGTCCAGCACGTCCTCGACGCCGGGGCCATGGGTTCCGACCGGGCGGCGATCCTGGGCCGAAGGATCGACTCGATCCGAACGCTGCTCCACGCCGAGGCCCCGAGCGCCGTCGAGGCGTATCTGGACCGCCTGCCCCGCTCCTACGTGCTGGCGGTGGAGCCCGAAGCGGCGGCCCGCCACTACCGCCTGCTCGGGCCGGCCGTCGGGATCGCCGAGGTTCGCACGGCGGCCGAGCCGGGCGAGCGGGCGGGGACGCACGAGGTGGTGGTGGTGGCCGCCGACCGGCCGGGCCTCCTGGCCCGGATCGCCGGTTCGCTCTCCCTGGCCGGTCTGAACATCCTCTCGGCTCAGGCGTTCACCACCGAAGACGGTTCGGCCATCGACTTGTTCACCGTGGAGCCGGCGTTCAGGGGCGACGTCGACGAGGAGCGGTGGCGGCAGTTCCGGCGCACGCTGCGGCGGGCCCTGGAGGGCCGGGTGTGGCTCGAGGAGAAGGTCCGGGAGAAGCGGGCCCACTACCCGCCGCCCGCTCCGGACGTCCCCACCCGGGTTCGGGTGCTGGAGGACATCTCCGACTTCTTCACGGTCGTGGAGGTGGAGGCCGCGGACCGGATCGGGCTCCTCCACGAGCTGGCCCACGCCTTCGAGGATCTTCGGCTGGACGTGCACCTGGCCAAGGTGGCAACGTACGGTCCCCGGGTAGTCGACGCGTTCTACGTTCGCGACTTCGAGGGGAGGAAGCTGCGGGAGATGGAGCGAGCCCCCGACGTGGAGCGGGCTCTAATGGACCGGTTGGTCACGGAGTAGCCACGTGGCCGACCTCATCATCGAGAGCCCTCCCGGACCGGTCTCCGCCGTTCTCGACGGCCCGGAGGGCGGACCACTGCTCGTCCTGGCCCACGGCGCCGGGGGCGCGATGCGCACGGGGTTCCTAGACGGCTTCGCCGCCGGCGTGTCCACGGCCGGAGTCTCGTGCCTCCGGTTCAACTTCGCCTACAGCGAGGCCGGGAAGCGGTCGCCGGATCGGGAGCCGGCGCTCAGAGCCGTCTGGTCGGCGGCGTTCGATCGAGGACGCGAGCTCGGCGATCCGGTGTGGGCCGGGGGGAAATCGCTGGGAGGCCGGATCGCGACGATGATGGCCGCCGACGATGACATCGACCCGGCCGGCCTGGTGCTGGTCGGTTACCCGCTCCACCCGCCGGGCAAGCCGGAGCGCCTTCGTGACCAGCACCTGGATCGTGTCTCGGTGCCCATGCTCTTCCTCCAGGGAACCTCCGATCCGTTCGCCACGTGGGCCCTGCTCACCGCGGTCGTGGATCGCCTCGGGCGCCGAGCGGTCCTTCACCCGGTCGAGGGCGGCGACCACTCCTTCCGGGTGCGCGGCCGGCCGAGGGACGATGCTGGCACCGGGAGCGCCCTGGGTGAGGCGGCCGCCCGATTCATCCTCGGTCGCTAGCCGGATAGACGATCAGCTGCGTGCACCGGAACAGCGCCAGCGCCCGCCCGGTCGCGGCGTCGACAACCTCGGCATCCCACACCTGGGTGGTCCGGCCTCCGTGGACCATGCGGGCCCGGCATCCGATCGTCCCCTCGGTCATCGTGCCCAGGAAGTTCGTCTTCACCTCGATCGTGGCGAAGTTCACGGCGCCTTCGGGCAGGCTGGCCACGCACCCATAGCCGCAAGCCGAGTCGGCCAGGCCGACCACCACGCCGGCGTGGAGGAAGCCGTTCGGGGCGACGTGGTGGGGGCGGATCTCCAGCCGCATCTCGCTACTGCCGGGGCGGACGTCCATCACCTCCACGCCGAGGTGGCCGGGGAATCGGCCCTCGCCCCGGATGCGGAACGCGTCGAGCTCCTGAGACACGGCCGCACCAGGATAATGGCCGCGTGCCGCGACGGCACCACGCCGCCTTCTATTTCGTCGCAGGTCAGAGGCTTGATTCCTCATGACCGGGTCAGGTTCTTGAGTACAGGTGTCACGTTCTCCGTTGAACCTCTGTTCCCCGAGGTCGCTTCCTCGAATGCCTTGCTGACCTTCTCGGCCACATGACGAATTCCGGAAGGCGTCAGCGACCACTTTAGGTAGGGATCGCTTGGGACGGATGGCTCTTGTTCAGTCGGCTTTCGCGGTCGAGCCGGCGAGGGCGTCCGTCGGGCATCCTGACGCCCTCGGCTTCCTGCTCCCCAAAGTCGTTCCTGGACCAGCGGGAGGGCATGAGCTGGAAAGGCGACTAGTCGGCCGTCGTCGAATTCTGGCCCAGGCCGTTGTATGGCCGCGAGGTCCCGTATCTGATTCCGCCCGTGCGGCGATCTGTCAGTGGGGGGCCGACGCGAGCGCGCCCGCAGCCTCGCTCGGTCTGCGGTTTGCCTTCGTCCTCGACGAGCGCTAGTCGGCCCCTCGCCATGCTTGGACACACACGGAGGCCCCCTTCCGTACCCTTTCTCCCTCCTCGGCGGAACAGTTCGGATAGGGGTTGGTCGGGTTGCTGAGGATGGGAGTCGGAGCCGACAAGGGCTTCTGGCACCCGGTCAGCCCCCTATCCTTCAATGTTGTCGGGGGGCCGGCCTTGGGGAGGGAAGGCGTTCCCCAGGAGGCGAAGTCCTTGCCCGGCCACCGCCCGTCCGGCCCCCGCTAGATTTCTGTTTCGTCACCGGGAGCTGGGTTCTGAAGGCGCTCGGCAGCAAGGGCACCCCTTGTCGCGGCCAAGCACTAGATGTTGTGGTCCGCATTCAGTCTCCGGGATGGTCTGGAATGAATTGCGAGTGATTCTGCCCTTCGATGGAGTCCTTCGCATCGACGGACGAGAGTCGCGGGTGGTTGCCGACGTGGATCCCTTCGAGCACTCCTGGGAGGTCAGCGCCAAGTTCAAGGACGAAGACGACGTCCGCTGCGTGGCCGGTCGGTTCGCCACCAGCTCAGAATCCGTCGCCTTAGAGCGTGGTTGAGAAGTGTCGGGCCTTGAGGTCTTCGAGGGTCTAGGCTCGATGAAGGGCGACCGGCTTGCCGCGGATCTTTGCTGCTACCGTGCCCGGATGATTCGTTGCGTGAACGGCCCCTTCGGCAGCCTTCAGCTGAACTGCTCGGCCAGGCGACGAATCATGCCCTCGGGGCCGCGGACGTAACAGAGCCGATAGCTGTCCTCGTTAGACCGGTCCTCGGGTGGAGAGCCCTTGGGGACACCCGGCCTGCCCTTGTCTTGAGACCCAGCCGTGGCACAAAACGTGTCACGAAGAGCCCGAAACCGAGACCCTCCGAGAGGAAGTCGCGGTGTTGGTGTTACCTTCGCTGAAGCAGGGACAATGCCCTGACCAGCCTCGTTGCAGGAAGAGGAGAAGTGCCGCGACGACATCGAGCCGCTCGGGACCGATCGTCTCCGCCCCGACCCGGCCCGACGGGGGCCACCATCCCCGGTTGGGCTCAGAGGGAAGGTGTGACGGTCCGTCAGGTGACGGGTGACCGACCCTACCGGTGCCCGGGATGCCAGCAGCCGATCCGGCCCGGCACGCTGCATCTCGTCGTCGTTCCGGATGAGGACGTGGATCTCCGCCGCCACTGGCATGAGAGGTGTTGGCGCACGGAGCTGCGACGCCGTCGATAGGAGGATGCATGGAGCCGTGGAGCATCGAGTTCGCCGGCCGCCTGGAGGAACACGTCATCGAGAGCGACGCGTTGCTGGGCAACGTCCTCGGTGACCCTCACCGCCGCCCGCTGTGGGTGTACGTCCCTCCCGGTTACGACGACGACCCCGGGGTGCGCTATCCGGCGGTGTTCGTCATCCAGGGCCTGACCGGACAGCTCGACATGTGGCGGAATCGCTTTCCGTTTCGACTGAACTTCCCCGAGCTTGCCGACAAGGGGATGGCCGAGGGCGACATCCCGCCGGCGGTAGTGGTCTACGTCGACTGCTGGACCTCCCTGGGCGGCTCGCAGTTCCTCGACTCGCCCGGAACGGGCCGGTACCTCACATTTCTGTGTGACGAGGTGGTCCCGTGGGTCGACGAGCGGTATCGGACGATGCCCGACCGCGACCATCGGGGGATCCAGGGCAAGTCCAGCGGAGGATACGGCGCGATGGTCGTCCCGATGCTCCGGGAGGACCTGTTCGGCGGGCTGGCTACCCACGCCGGCGACGCCCTGTTCGAGGGATGCTACCTGCCGGAGTTTCGCCGGTCCGTCCGAGCGTTGCGAGACGAATACGGGGGTTCGTACGAGCGGTTCTGGAAGGATTTCCGGAGCCGACCGGCGATGTCAAAGGAGTCCGACGATCACCTGCTCAACGATTGGTGCATGGCCGCCTGCTATTCGGCGGACGAGGACGGCACGCCGCGCCTTCCCTTCGACCCGGCCACCGGGGAGCTGATCCCCGAGGTATGGGAGCGGTGGCTGGCCCTCGACCCGGTGCGGATGGTTCCCTCCCACGCCGAGGCGCTGCGGTCGATGCGGGCCATCTACATCGATGCGGGCAAGAGGGATGAGTACTTCCTGGACCTCGGAGCCGAAGCGTACCGGCGGGCCCTGGAAGGGATCGGGGTGACCGATGTCTTCTTCGAGCTATTCGACGCAACGCACGTGCAGATCGAATACCGGTACCCGATCGGGCTGAAGTACCTGGTCGAACGGCTGGGCTGAGGACGAGCGAGGGGCCGCGCCCCGCGAGACGCGGCCCCGTCGTCCGCCGCCGGTGGCGGCTCGCTCGTGGGGAGCCCTAGGCCGCCCTCCGAGCGACGGCGCGTCTCCGCCCGTTCACCGCTCCACCCACCAGGAGTTCGGTGACGAGGACGATGCCCCAGATCATCGCTCTCGGCATGGCCGCTCCCTTCGCTCGCCCCGTCCCCTTACACCGGGGGATGGGGTGAGGTTCCTCGGGCTAGCCGAGCGAGAGCTGCTCGGGCGCGGGCGGAGGTTGGGGCTCGGCCCGGCGGATCCGGCGAGCCGCGGTGCCGGTGACGGCCCCGCCGACCCGGTGCTTCCGGGCCAGGTCGTGGACCTTCCCGGAGATCGCCTGCTGATACTCCTTCGGGGCGTACGCCCGGTCGCCGTACAGCTCGCGGTACCTGGGGACGAGCTCGGGCCGGTTGTCACCGAGCCAGCGCATCCACCACTCGCGTGAGCCGCCCCTGCGAAGGTGGAGCACGATCGGCGCCACGTGGGCGGCGCCCGCGGCGGCGATGGCCTTCACCGTCTCCTCGAGGTGCTCGTCGTCGTCGGACAGGAAGGGAAGGATCGGGGCCATCAGCACCCCGCACTCGATGCCGGCTTCGCTCAATCGCCGGACCGCGTCGAGCCGCTTCCTCGGTGACGGCGTCCCCGTCTCCACGGCTCTCCACAGTTGTTGATCCACCGCGCCGACCGAGTAGTTGGTCCCCACATCGGTCACCTCTGCGCACTGCCGGAGGAGATCGAGGTCCCTCAGCATCAATGTGCCCTTGGTCAGGATCGAGAACGGGTTGGCGAAGTCCCGCATGGCCTCGAGGATCCCCCTCATCAGCCGGTAGCGACCCTCCGCCCGCTGGTATGGGTCGACGTTGGTCCCCATGGCGATGTGCTCCCCCCGCCACTTCGACGCCGACAGCTCCTTCCGCAGGAGCTCGGGAGCATTGACCTTGACCACGATCCTCCTGTCGAAGTCCTCGCCGTAATCGAGATCGAGGTACGTGTGGGACTTCCGGGCGAAGCAGTTGTGGCTGACGACGCCATTCGCGATGAAGTCACCGGTTCCGGTGGTGATGTCGTACATGGGAAGGTCGAGCCTGAGCGGCTCGATGGAAACGACCCGGAGCGGCGCGTTGTTCTTGATCGCCTGACCCTCGATCGAACGCTTCCGAGTGATGGCGGGATCGACGGTGTGGAAGAAGCGAAGCGCCTCCCGCACTCCGCCCAGCAACCTGAGCGTGCACAGGCCGTTGGGACTCGCGGTCACCTCCACCCGCAACTCGAAACCGAGTCGGTCGAGGCCGGAGGCGATCTTGGCCACGATCTCGAAGTCGGTGTTCGAGAATCGCAGGATCCCCCTGCTGTAGCTGCCCTCGGCGTCAAAGATCCCTGCCAGGAACCCCTTGGTCCACTCGACCGGAGCCTTCTCCGGCCACGCGCTGATCTCCTCAATGGCAGCAACATGAGCCTGGCGGCCGGTCCGAATGCCGTAGAGGGCCATTCTCCCGCCGGATGCCGCCTGGAAGAGGAATTCCCGGGTCGGAACAGCGAGCTCCTCAAGGTAGTGACGGGCCCGCTGCAGGGCTTCGAGGTCCACCAGGGCAAGGCGAAAGGCCTGTACCTTCCGGGTACGCTCGCCAGATGGCCGATATGTGTACCTTCCGATGTGTCCGTCGCCGCGGATCATCCCGCACAAGTACCCCCGTCGATAGTCCGCTCCCTCTGCGGGCGGATCCGCGAACGATCCCGTTCCCATCAGCTTGTTGTTGCTCGTGAGATGAGGCCGGGTGTCGGGGCCCCGCTCGGAGCCGGTGACGTGTTTCCACCCACGGTTGCTGAGGAAACGATGGTCGCCGCTGGCGATCAGTTCCGTGCCGTCCTCGAGCGTGACTCGGTACGCCGGCTTGACCGTGGCCCAATGCGCAAGGACCTTCGTCTTGACGTAGC
>DASQTB010000166.1:0-4240 GCA_035642095.1 Actinomycetota bacterium
CCCCCGCCCCGCCCCTCGGCCCCGGCCTTCAGCTCCTCGATCTCCTCCCGGGCCGCTCGGAGCTGCACGAACTCGACCACGGCGGCCGTGGTGGAGGCAAGGAATCCCACGGCCAAGAGGATGATGGCCACGGTCGGGCCTCGGCGCGGCGGCGAGGCCAAGGGCTGCTGCGGGAGCTGCACCTAAGGCAGAGTAGCGCCCGGAGGGAACCGGGCCAGGAGGTCCGGGAAGACGCCGACCGCCACCACTGCGACCGCGGCCAGCGCGGCCACCCCGACGACCCCCACCGGAGCCCGGATCGGTCGGGGGTCTCGGACCTCGACGAAGTACATCTGGCGCACGATGGCCACGTAGTAGTACAGGCTGATGACCGAGTTCACCACCATGACCACGGCCAGCCAGGCCTGACCGGCGGCGATGGCGGCCTGGAAGATGAAGAGCTTGCCCCAGAAGCCGGCGAACGGCGGGATGCCGGCCAACGAGATCAGGAACATCGACATGGCCAGGGCCAGGGCCGGCGCCCGTCTCCCCAGGCCGGCGAAATCCGAGACCAGGGCGCCCGGCGCGTCGCGAGCCAGGGCCACGACGACCGCGAAGGCGCCGAGGTTCATGATGGCGTAGATCAGGATGTACAGCACCGCGGCCTCGAAGGCCTGGGCGTCGGCCCCCATCCCCACCAGGGCGAACGGCAGGAGCATGTACCCGGCCTGGGCGATGCTCGAGTAGGCCAGCAGCCGAACCACCTGGCGCTGCTGGAGGGCGATCAGGTTCCCGATCGTCATCGTCAGGATCGACAGGATGGCGAAGACCGGCGCCCACAGGTCGGCCACGGGCCGGAACCCCAGGAACATGATCTGGAGGAGCCCCGCGAAGCCGGCCGCCTTCGACGCCACGGAGAGGAACGCCGCCACCGGGATGGGAGAGCCTTCGTAGGTGTCGGGGGCCCAGAAGTGGAACGGCACCGAGGAGACCTTGAACGCGAACCCGGTGACCACGAAGAGCACGGCGGCGATGGCCACCGGTTCCGACTCTTGGGCCAGGGCCCGGGCGATCTCGGTGAGGTCCAGGGTTCCGGTGATCCCGTAGACCAGGCTCATCCCGTACAGCATCACCGCCGTGGACAGGATCCCGATCAGGAAGAACTTCAGCGAGGCCTCGTTCGAACGTGGATCGCGCTTGCGGAAGCCAGCCATCAGCCACCCCGGGGCGGTGACCAGCTCCAGCGAGATGAACAGCATCAGCAGGTCGCGGGAGGAGGAGATGGTGAGCATCCCCAGGAACGACGAGAGCAACAGGAAGTAGTACTCCCCCTGGTAGTACCGCCCGTCGCGGAAGTACCGGACGGACAGCAGCAGCACCGCCAGCGCCACGGCGAGGAAGAACGTCTTGAACAGGACGGCGAAGGAATCGGAAACGTAGGTCCCGCCGAAGGATGCCCGGGTCTGGCCGACCAGGGTGAGCTCGACGACCAGCGCCGCCGCGACGCCGAGGAACGACGGGATCACGGCCACCCACTTCCGCTCCGGGCGGAGGGCGAGGTCCGCCAGCAGCACGATCAGGATGGTCGCCCCGAGGATGATCTCCGGGGCAATGGCGTGGTAGTCGATGCTCGGCATCGACTCAGAACATCCCGCTCAGGGAAGCCACCGCGTCGTTGGTCATCCCCAGGATCAGGGCCGGGGCCACGCCCAGCAAGAGGATGCCCACCAGCAGCGGGGCCCAGGCCACGTACTCGACGCGGTCCACGTCGATCAGGTCCTTGTCCCGCCACCGCTCGGGGACCGTTCCCAGGTTGACCCGCTGGAGCATCCACAGGAAATAGCCGGCCGTCAGGATCGTGCCGATCCCGCCCAGGACCATGAGCGTCCGGAAGAGGCCGAGCGACAGGCCCGGGGCCGGGCTGTACGCGGAGAGCAGGGCCATGACCTCACCCCAGAACCCGGCCAGGCCCGGGAGGCCCAGGGAGGCGATGGCGGTGAAGGCCAGGAGACCGGCCAACCAGGGCACCTTCTGGAGCATGCCCCCACCGATCTCGGCGATTTCCCGAGTGTGGTACCGCTCGTGGAGCGACCCGGCCAGGAAGAACAGCATCCCGGTGATCACGCCGTGAGCCACCATCCCGTAGATCGCGGCGTTGATGCCGACGTCGGTCAGCGTGGCGATGCCGAGCATGACGAACCCCATGTGGCCGACCGAGGAGAAGGCGATCAAGCGCTTCAGGTCCCGCTGAGCCAGGCAGGCCAGCGCGGCGTACACGATGGCGATGGCCGCCAGGATGCCGATGGCGGGGGCCCACGCCCGCGCCGCGTCGGGGAGGATCGGGAGCGCGATCCGCACGAACCCGTAGGTCCCCATCTTCAGGAGGACGGCCGCCAGGAGCACGGACCCCACCGTCGGCGCCTCGGTATGGGCGTCGGGGAGCCACGTGTGGAACGGCCACATGGGGACCTTGATGGCGAAGCCCAGGAACAGTCCCGCGAAGACGACCAGCTGGAAGGTCCTGTCGAAGCCCGCCTGCTGCAGGGCGATGAGATCGAAGGTGTGGGGCTCGGCGTTGAAGTACATCGCCAGGAACCCCAGGAGCATGAACACCGACCCGAACAGCGTGTACAGGAAGAACTTGATGGCCGCGTACTCGCGGTTGGGGCCGCCCCACAGCCCGATCAGGAAATACATCGGGACCAGCACCAGCTCCCAGAACACGAAGAACAGGACCAGGTCGAAGGCCACGAACGTCCCGGCCATGCCGGTTTCGAGGAGCAGGAGCAGCGCCACGAACCCCTTGGGCCGCCCCGGCTCCGGCAGGTAGCGCCAAGTGTAGATCATGCACAAGAAGGACAGCAGAAGGGTCAGCTCGAACAGCGGCAAGCTCACCCCATCCATCCCCACGAAGTAGCGGGCGTCGATCGCGGAGATCCAGGGCAGGTTCACGCCGAACTGCAGCGTGTTCCGAGCCTCGGCCGCCCCGAACGCCCCTGAGGCGCCGAAGTCGAACCCGACCAGGATCCCGATGCCGATGGCCAGGGGGACGGCGGTAAATACGATGCCCAAGGCCCGGACGAGCCGGTCCCGGCCTCGAGGCACGAGAGCGATCACCAGCGCGCCGACCAACGGGATGAACACCGCCAGCGAGACGGCCCAGTCGTCGAAGCTCATCGTCCCTCCACGTCAGATCCGGGTGAAGATCACGGCCAGGATGGTCACGCCGGCGAACAGGATGACCGCGTATCGCTGGACGTTTCCGGTTTGCACGTACCGGAGGAGACCGCCGGTCCACCCCGTCCCGATCGCCACGCGGTTCACCGCTCCGTCGACCAGATTCCGGTCCAGAGCGTCGGTCCCTGCGCCGACTTTCCTGGTGAGCCAGGCGAACCCGTTCACGATGCCGTCCAGCACATAGGTGTTGGTCCAGTTGACGAACCGGGCCACGGGGTACTGGACGGGACGGACGATCCCCTTCAGGTACACGTCATCCAGGTAGTACTTCTTGTCCAGGATCGTGTGCACGGGACCGAGCCGGGTGATCGGATCGCGCTCCCGATACCGGCGGTACAGGGCCGTCCCCACCAGGATGCCGGTCACGGCCAGGGCCACGGAGAGGCCGGCCAGGAGGAAATCGAAGCCCGCCACGTGCGTCTCCTCCCCGATACGGACCAGCTGGCTGAACCCGCCCTCCACGAACGGCGCACCGAAGAACCCGGCCACGGCAGCGAGCGCGGCCAGGGTGACCAGAGGGAACGTCATGATCCGGGGCGACTCACGCGGATGGCCTTGTCCACGATAGGCGCCCCCGAACGTCAGCCAGATGGCCCGGCTCATGTAGAACGCGGTCAACAGCGCCGTGACGATGGCCACCAGCCACACGATCTCGTGGCTGTTCCGAAACGCATCGGCGATGATCTCATCCTTCGACCAGAACCCGGCCAGCGGCGGGATCCCCGCCAGCGCCGCCGCACCGATCAGGAAGGTCCAGTACGTCGTGGGCATGGCCTTCCGCAGGCCGCCCATATCGCTCATGTTGTTCGAATGGACCGCGTGGATGATCGAGCCGGCGCCAAGGAACAGCAGCGCCTTGAAGAACGCGTGGGTGAACAGATGAAAGAACGCCGCGGTGAAGGCGCCGATGCCCAGCGCCGCCACCATATAACCGAGCTGCGACACCGTGGAATACGCCAGCACCCGCTTGATGTCGTCCTGAACCATGGCCAGCAGCGCCGCGATCAGCATCGTGACCGAACCG
>DASQTB010000167.1:0-6770 GCA_035642095.1 Actinomycetota bacterium
GGGTCCGGGGCTCGAACCAGGCTTCGGAGGACCTCCAGACCGTCCACCACACCGGCCACCAGGACCGCCAGGAAGGCTCCCGCCAGGGCCACAAGGCCCTGGAGGACCACGCCGAGGGCGATCACCGGTTCGCTCCACAGCTCCACCAGGCCGGTCAGCCCTTTGCCCGTGGCCACCCGCTCGACCGCCTCCAGGGAGACGAAGCCCACGATCTGGAGGGGAAGGAGCCACCGAGCCGACGCGCGGAAGAGGGCGCCCTTGGGGAGCGGGTCGGTGTCTCGGAGACGGGCGGCCGCCAGGCCCAGCAGGGCGATGACCAGAGCTCCCACGGCCACCGAGACGACCGCAGGCCAGGCACCGTGACCTGTCTCGCGGAGCAATCGGGCTCGGCTGGCGGCATCCGGCGCTGCCAGCATGAACGCTAAGAGGTGGGCCGCGGCCGCGCCTCCGGCGGCAAGACCGCCGAGCCATAGCCGCGCGGACAGCCTCAGGGGCGGCATTCCGGTGGATTCTATGGTGTGCCTACCCGATCCGCTCGGTGGGCGGCACCAGGCCGCTAGCTCTTAGCCGGGCCGGCGGGGCTCAGGATGTCTGGGTTTGGCCGTAGCGGCGGCGGAACCGGTCGACCCGCCCGCCCGTGTCGACCAGCTTCTGCTTGCCGGTGTAGAACGGGTGGCAGACGTTGCAGATCTCGACGTGGATCTCCGGCTTCGTGGCCCGGGTCTCGAACGTGTTCCCGCACGAGCACCGGACCGTGGCCTTCACGTATTCGGGATGGATGCCTTGCTTCACGAGTACTCCAATCCGTGGTCTTCCATCAGGCCTTCCACGTACCTGTGGAAATGCAGATGGTCGCTCCTGTATTCCCGCTGCTCCCCGTCCTTCTCCAGCGTGACCACGTCGTACGGCCCCCCCGGGGTGTCCCGGTCCTCCGAGATCCGTACCGGCGTCCAGCCATCGGCCACGGCCTCGATCAGCTCCTTGAGGACGGGATCGTCGCCCCAGCCGGCCATCGGTCAGTCCCGCATCGGGGCCTTGGCGATCTCCTGGAGGAACTGCTCGTTCGACTTGGTGGCCCGGATCTTGTCGATGAGCATCTCGATGGCCGCCGCCCCCTGGAGGGCGTGGAGGACCCGGCGGAGCCGCCAGGTGAGGGCCAGCTCCTCGCTGGGCATGAGCCGCTCCTCCTTCCGGGTGCCGGAGGCCTCGATGTTGATGGCCGGGAAGATCCGCTTCTCGGAGAGCTCCCGGTCCAGCCGGAGCTCCATGTTCCCGGTGCCCTTGAACTCCTCGAAGATGACCTCATCCATCCGGGAGCCAGTCTCCACCAGGGCCGAGGCGATGATGGTCAGCGAGCCGCCCTCCTCGATGTTCCGGGCGGCGCCGAAGAACCGCTTCGGCGGGTACAGCGCGGTGGAGTCCACGCCACCGGACAGGATCTTCCCAGAGGCGGGCGCGGCCAGGTTATAGGCTCTGGCCAGCCGGGTGATCGAGTCCAGGAGGATGGCCACGTTCTGGCCCGACTCGACCAGCCGCTTGGCCCGCTCCAGGACCAGCTCGGTGACCTGGATGTGCTGGTCGGCGGGCTTGTCGAACGTCGAGTAGACGACCTCGGCCGCCTCAACGGTCCGCTGCCAGTCGGTGACCTCTTCCGGCCGCTCGTCGACCAGCAGGACCATCACGTGGGTCTTCGGGTCGGCCTGGATGATCCCGTTGGCGATCTGCTTCAGGACCGTGGTCTTCCCGGCCTTCGGCGGGGAGACCACCATCCCGCGCTGTCCCTTCCCGATGGGTGCCACCAGGTCGATGATCCGTTCGGTGACCGCCGTGGTCTCGTGCTCCAACCGGAACCGCTCCTCCGGGAACAGCGGCGTCAGCCTCTCGAACTCCCGTCGCTGCCGGGCCTCGTCGGGGGTGACGCCGTTGACCGTGTCGATCCGGAGCAGCGCCAGGTACTTCTCGTTGTCCTTGGGCCGGCGAACCGCGCCCTGGACCTGGTCGCCCTTGCGGAGCGCGAACCGACGGATCTGCGACAGCGAGACATAGATGTCTTGCTGGCTGGGGAGGTATCCGGAGGTTCGGAGGAACCCGTATCCCTCGGGGAGCACATCGAGGATGCCGGTCTGGACCGGCGCCTCGGCCAGCTCCTCCTCGGTGGGTTCGGGGATCCCCCGTCGCTCCCGATCTCGGCCCCGCCCTCTCCGGCCGCGGCGATCCCCCCGATCGGGGCGGCCGTCACCGCGGGGGCCCCGGTCGCGATCGCTCTCGGGCCGGCCCCCGGTCCGCTCCGGCCGGCTGGGGCGCTCCCGCTCTCCCGTCCCGGTCTCCGACCTGGCCGCCTGATCCCCGTTCGCCCTGGCGACGATGGCCTCGATCAGCTCGCCCTTCTTCATCCGCTGATGGCCCTCGACCCCCAGGGACGAGGCGATCTCCTGAAGCTCGGGCAAGACTTTCTGCTCCAGGACGGACTTGTCTGCGGTGGCCACGTGGGTCACGCTCCTTCCGTAGTGCCGATCTTCTTCCTCAGTTCCTCCCAGTCCGAGTGGAACTTCTCCAGCCCCACGTCGGTGAGAGGGTGCTTCACCAGCTGCGAGAACACGCCGTACGGCATCGTGGCGATGTCGGCCCCGCACAGCGCGGACTCGACGATGTGCATGGGGTGCCGGAGCGACGCAGCCAGGACCTGCGTGTCGTAGCCCTGGACATCGTAGATCTGGCAGATCTGGCGCAGGGCATGCATCCCGTCAGCCGCGGCATCGTCGATCCGACCGAGGAACGGTGACACGATGTACGCCCCGATCTCCGCGGCCAGGATGGCCTGGGCCGGCGAGAACACAAGCGTCACGTTGATGCGGATCCCGTCGTCGATCAGGCGTTTCCCCGCCTGGAGGCCGGCCGGCGTCATCGGCACCTTCACCACGGCGTTGTCGCCCATGGCCGCCAATCTCCGACCTTCCTCCTCCATCGCCGGGGCCTCGGGCTCGGTCGTCTCCAGCGAGACGTCTCCATCGACCTCGGCCAGGATCTCCTTCCACACCTGCTCGGGATCCATGCCTTCCTTCCCGATCAGGGTGGGATTGGTGGTCACGCCCGACAGCACACCCCATCGATTGACCTCGCGGATCTCCTCGATGTTGGCGGTGTCAAGGAACAGTCTCACGTCGCTTCCCTCCTTGGAGCTCGAAAACTGACTGGGCAGCCGCCCGGTTCTGCAGTCGGTGGGTGGCCCGTTCCACGACCAGATCGATCACCGCGGCGATCGTCTGATCGAGGTTGTGTGAGGCGACGACCGGCCAGTCGTGGGAGAGAGCCTGGCTCCGTACATACTTCTGAACGCGCCGGATGTTGTCGAAATTCCGCAGGTACCGCTCGAAAGGCCGGGAGGCGGAATCGGCCGATCGGGCCGCGAAGTGGGTCCGGTGGAGCTCCTCGTCCTCCACCGTGACGATCAGGGGAACGGCCAGGACCCGGTCGCCGAACGCATCCAGGTCCAGGAAGCCCGGCACGACGTGGGCGCCCTCGATGATGACGCTCGTGCCCTCCACGGCCGACCGCTCGATCAGGGCCCGGAGCCCCACCGCCACGGCGGCGGTCTGCTCTCGGAACCCCACGATGACCCGGTCCACGGTCCGGGTGGGCGGTTCCCGGAGCGCGGAGTCGGCGTCGAAGGACGACGTGTACAGGGTCGGCATCAGCTCCCGGGAGAACAGCCCTCGCATGACCTCCCGGACGGCATCGGACGGGATCACCCGGACGATGCCCAGGCGGGCAGCGATCTGCGTGGCGATGGTCGACTTGCCCACGCCGGTGGCACCGCCGATCAGGACGACCAGGGGCACGTCCAGGGTGGACACTTCCTGCCACCGAACGAAGTTCCGGGCGTACCGATCGCCGGCCTCCTCGTCCAGGACCTTGACCGCCACGGCGTGCAACTCGGCCGAGGTGAGCGACGTGACGTCGCGCTCCAGGAGCTCGTCCTCGATCCTCTCCGCCACCTGGTAGGCCCGATAGGGAGACAGCCCGGTGACCATCACCTGGGAGGCCATCAGACCCTTCGAATACGGCAGTCCCGGTTCACGGTCCGAGATGATGATCGTTCGCTTCTTCATCGTTCCGCCGCTCGAGAGACCCCCCGCCTCGCCACCTCGAGCAGGAGCTCGGGCAGATCGCCGTCTCCGGCGATCGTCAGGGCTCGGTTGTCCACGAACACGACCTCGGCGTCCCGGGCCCGAGCCCGCTCGGCCGCCACGTCGATCGCCGCGGCCTTCAGCTCGGTGAGGAGCGCGTCGTACCGCGGGGCGCGGTCGAGGTCCTCGGCCAGGCCGGCCCGATCGGCCAGCCGGTTCGTGGAGCCGACCACGGTGCACCCGTGGCCCTCGAGCGAGCGAGTCAGCCGGGGGACTGCGTGCTGTGGAGCGGTGGTCGCGAAGTACACCATTTTCCCCTCGACGTCACTCAGAGGCACCGGTGCGAGGTCGATGACGACGATCCGCGCACCTGAGCTGAGCGTGCGAACGTGGGATGTCAGATCGGAAAGATCCGGCGGCCCGTCGTCTGGGCCATCTCCCATTGTAAGGACAACGAGATCGGATAGCAATACCCGGAAGGCGCCCCCGATCGAGCCCCTCAGGAGTCCGGGCCCGGCGGGGGCCACCAGGACGCCGGCGTCCCACCGGACCGGGGGGATGGCCGCTCCGCTGCCCTCCAGGATCACCAGGCCGGGGTGCCGGGCTTCGGCGATCCGGGCGGCCTCGACCACATTCGACACGTAGGGCCCCCCGAACAGGCCACCCCCCGCCCGCCGGGCCCCGACCGTGGTCACGCCGGTCGTCACCGCATCCTCCAGGTAGTCGCTGGCCGCATGCTCCCCCGCCCGGACCAGCCCCCTCAGCCGGTCCAGCCCGATCGAACCGGCCTCGACGACCTGGGGGGCCGGCGGTCCGCCCCGGCCCATGGCCACGATCATCGGGTCCAGTCCGGCTCCGGCGGCCACCCGGGCCGCCTCGCCGGCCACCGCGGTCTTGCCGGTTCGCTTCCCGGTCCCGATCACGGCCATCGTGGGGACGCTCAACGGATCGGCCCGGAACGGCGGCTCGAGGGCGAAGTCGGGCCCCAGGTACCGGACCCCGGCCGACAAGGCGATCGCCGCCACCACGGCCCGCTCGGGCTCGCCCAGGACCGGCTCGTCCGAGAGGTCCAGGACCGCGTCCGGACGATGACGGGCCACCGCGGCGCGGAGCGATGTCGCCAGATCCTCTTGCACCCGCTCCACTTGGACGCCGAGGTCGAGCTCTCCCCCCGCAGCCAGCTTCTCCGTCCCCCCGACCAGCAGGCACGCCGCCACCCGGTAGCCCTCCGCCCGCGCGGTGGCCAGCGCCCACCGGGTGGTGGGCGGATAGTGCTCACCGTCGACGAGCGCCAGCACCGTGGCACCGGTCACGTTCGGTCCTCTCGGTCCCTAGTCGGTCGAAAGGGGTGCGGCGGGTCGTCCCTGAACGACGTCCTCCAGCTCCCGGACGTGCTGCTCGCCCGTGGCCACCGTGTAGTGCGCGGTCAGGGTGGAGCCCCCGAAGGGGAACCGGCGGTGGATCTTCACCTCGCCGCCCTCGACCTCGATCACGTTGTAGCACGGCTTGGTGTGGCCGCGGAGCCGCAGCGAGGCGCACGTGCCGGCGTTGACGATGTACAGGTTCTCCAGCCGCCAGACGTAGGGCACGTGCTTATGACCGGACAGGACCAGGTTGACCCCGTTGTCGATCAGGACCTCGAGGAGGTCGCCGGCATCGAACACGATGTTCCGTTCCCGGCCGGTCCCCGGGATCGGGATCAGGTGGTGGTGGAGGGCGAAGACACGAAGATCCCAGTCGCCTGCGAAGTGGTCCCGGATCCACGGATACCGCTCCCGGCCGACTTGGCCCTCATCAAGATCCGGTTCGCTGGAGTCGGCGCCGACGACGCGAACGCCCTTCATATCCGTGGCCCAATACCGCGGCCCGATCAGCTCCTCGAAGTGAACGTATCCCACGTTGCGAGCGTCGTGATTGCCCGGGACCGACCAGACCGGCGAAGTGATCCGCTCCAGGTAGGCGACCGCCGTCTTGAACTCCTGGCGGTACCCGAAGTTCGTGAAGTCGCCGGTGACGACGACCAGGTCGGGCTCGAGCTCGTTGAGCTCCACGATCACCCGGTTCATCAGGTTGGGAACGAAGTACGGCGAGCCGACGTGTGGGTCCGAGATGTGGGCGATCGTGACCACGGCGGCAGTTTACCCCTGCAGTCGAATGCGGAACGCAACGGGCCGGCAGGTTGACGAAGAAGGCGGGTCAGAGGAGCTGATGCGCGGCCCGAGCCACCAGAACCGTGCCGAGGGCAGCGATCGCAGCCGCGCTTCCGATTGGGACGATCCGGGTCCACCGGCCCAGCCGTGGGGTGACCCTGGCGCCCGCCCGCGCGGCGACGATCCCGACCACGGCGAGCGTGACTGCCAGCCCGAGGCTGAAAGCCCCTATGAGCGCCGTCCCGAAGACGGCTCGACCTACGGCGACCGAACCCAGCAGCGTCACGATCGCCGTCGGCGAGGGCAGGATCCCGCCCGAGAGGGCGAGGCTCGTCAGGCCGCGGCGCGAGAGCGGCCGCTCGACCGGCGGATGGAGGTGGTGGTGGAACGACCCTCGCCTGCGCAGGCGGGAGACGATCAGCACGGTCCCGATCCCGAGCGCTGCGACCCCGGAGACCAACCCGAGCCAGGGGTAGATCGTCTCGGCGGGGAA
>DASQTB010000168.1:0-5583 GCA_035642095.1 Actinomycetota bacterium
GTTCGGCCGGTATCCGCCGTAGGTGGCCGCCTCGGTCGTCGTCGTCGGGTCGGTCAACGTTGACCTGATCGTTCAGGTGCCCCGTCTTCCGGTGCGGGGGGAGACGGTGATCGGGGGTCGCTTCCGGGAGGCCCCGGGCGGGAAGGGGGCCAACGCCGCGGCCGCCGCCGCCCGGCTCGGCGCGGCGACCTCGTTCGTCGGGCTGGTCGGTCGGGACGACCTCGGGACCCGGGCCCGGGACGACCTGGAACGAGCCGGGGTGGACGTCACGCACCTCGGAGAGAGCGACGCGTCCACGGGCGTGGCCGCCATCCTCGTCGACGAGGGCGGGCAGAATGTGATCGCGGTGGCCTCCGGGGCGAACGCGGACGTTGCCCCGGCGCACGTCGGCACCGCGTTCGACTCGATGGTCGCCGAACACTCGGTCGTCTTGGCCAACCTGGAGATCTCGGATGGTGCGGTGGCCGCAGCGGCCGCCCGGGCATCGGAACGGAGATGGCCGGTGGTCCTCAACCCCGCCCCAGCACGGCCGCTTCCCCGGGAGGTGATCGCGGCATGCGAGGTGATCGTGGCCAACGAGGCCGAGGCGGCCGCCCTCGACGGGGTCGATTCCCTCCTGGCGAACGGCGCGGGGGCCGTGGTGGTGACCAGGGGCGCTCAGGGCGCCGATCTGCACCGGCTCGAGGACCCGATCCACCACCAACCGGTCTTCCCCGTGGACGTGGTCGACACCACCGGCGCCGGGGACGCGTTCTGCGCTGCCCTGGCCGTGGCTCTGGCCGAGGGACGGGACCTCGATGACGCCGTTCGGTGGGGAGCGGCCGCCGGCGCGCTGGCCTGCCGGGACGTCGGCGCTCGGACCGCGCTGCCGACCCGGGCCGAGGTCGAGGAACTCCTCACCGGCTGATCCCGACCCCGATCAGGGATCGGCCTCTGCCGGTCGCCGGTCCTCAGGGTTCAGGTCCTCCAGGGTTCGGCCCGCGGTCTCCGGGTAGGCCACCAGCACGACGGCAGCCAGGGCCAGTGGCCCGGCGGCCAGGACGGCGATCACCGGGCCCACGCTCCCGATCCGGTCGGCCAGGAGCCCCGTGGCCAGGAGCCCGGCAGCGCTCCCGACCAGACCGGCCAGCGCCAGGAGGCCGCCGGCTCGGCCCCGCAGCGCCGTAGGGAACAGCTCCGGCCCGTACACGCCGAGGGCGGGGAGGGCCGCCGCCCCGATGACCGATCCGATTACCGGGAGGATCCACAACGCCGCCCCGGAGGCCAGATAGAACAGCGCCGTGGTGATGGTGCCGACCGTCACCGCGACCGCCCCCACTCGCCGGCGACCGCGGGTGTCGGCCAACCGCCCCCCGACGATCACGCCGATCACGCCCGGCGTTCCGGTGAGCACGGTGAACAGCGACACCTCCGGTGCGGAGAAGCCGTGCTCGACGAGGAGATATCGGGTGGCGAAGAAGGACGCCGGGGCAGCCATCAGGCTGCCCAGCACGGCGGAAGCGGCGAGCAGCCCCAGCCGCCCGCCGTGTCCGGGTATAGCCGCGTCCGGGTGCGGCCGCTCGAACCGCCTGGTTTCCCGAAGCCGCCGGGCCACCAGCCGGATCAGGACCAGCCCGGGGAGGGGAAGGAGGTAGAGGAGCCGCCACCCCCACGGGGCCACGTCGGATACCGACACGGCGACGGCGGCCAGGCCGCCACCGAGGCCGGCCGACATCCCGAGCACGCTGACGCCGTAGGCCCGGGCCTGGGGCGGCATCTCCTCGGCCACGGCGATCGACACGCAGATCAGCAGGGCCACGGACAGGCTGCGGGCCAGCGCCTGGCTGCCGGCGAGCCAGGGGAGGGAGGGGACCAGGGCCCCGGTGGCGGTGACCACAGACCCCAGGACCGCGGTCCACAGGATGACCCGTCGGCGGCCCAGACGGTCCGCCGCGGCCGTCGCTCCCACCAGCGCGGCCGCCCCGGCGAACCGGACCACGACTCCGGCCACGCTCTGGTCGGCGGGGCCGGCGCCGAACTGCCGTCCGGCGAAGGCGATCGTGGTCGTCAGCAGGGCCGCCAGGTACCCACCGATCGCGGCGACCACGGCCAGCACGGCCAGCGACGACGACGCCCCGGCGTCCAGGCGCTCCGGCGGGGCCCACCAGGGCGCCGTGGGCCGGTCGCCCCGGGCCAACAACCGGCGGACCGGAACGGCGAACAGCCATCCGAAGAACGGGATGGCCAGATCGAAGTCGATCGTCTCGGTGACGGCGGCTCGTCCATCGGGCTGGACCTCGACCTCGACCCGGCGCCGGTACCTTCGGACCGGTCCTTCCGCGGCTTCGAACGCCCCGTCACCGACCGGCCGTTCCAGGACGAATCCGTCTCGCGGCCGGAGGAACCGTTCCGCCTCGGACCGATCGACCTCGGCCCGAGTTACCAGCCGGCTCACGGCGTGATCAGAAGATGTGCGGGCACCACGGCGCAAGGTCGGTGGCGAACATCGCATCGGCCCGACGGAGCGCCCCGGTGGTCCGCTCCTCGACCCGCCCGGCCGCGGCCAGGGTCCAGAGGGGAACCGCGCCGAGGTACGCCGCGGCCAGGGTGGCCGCGTCGGTGACCAGGTCCGGCTCGTCGTCGGCCCGCCGGCACGTCGCGCCGTCCGGTCCACCCTCGACCAGCCACCGCCCTTCGTTCCACGCGCAGAACTCGTCACGGATCTCCAGGACGACGCGATCCTCGACGGCATAGCGCCGACCGACCAGCGCGGCTTCGACATCGACCAGCCGGAGCCACGTCCCGTCCCGGAGCCGGAGACCCAGGCCTCGAGGCTCGGCCAGCATGAACAGGAGCGGCTCGTCGGCGGGACGCTTCCATCCCTTGACCCGACGGACCAGGTCGACCTCGAAGCAGTATCGCCACAGCGCCGCGTACGCATCGTCCGTGGCAGCCATCAGCTCTTCGAGGACGATGATGTTGTCGGCCATGCCCCGGTGATCGGACTCCTTGACCCGATACACGAGATAGCCGTCGAGACCCTCCCCGGTCTCGTACGCCGCCCAGAAGTACGGGGTGGCGCCGTCGCGGGTCGAGGCGATGTCCAGGAACGTCTCCTTCCACCAGTGCTCATCCCAGTCGATGAACCCAGGCCGGGTCGGCCGGACCCGTTCGTACACGGAGGGGAAGACCTTCAGCGCCTCGGTCCGATCGACGAGACGGACGCGGCCTCGGGGATCGCCCGGCCGGAGGAGATCGCTGTCCTGGCGGCGGATGTCGAAGCTGGCGGCCATGGCCCCCAGCCCGTAGCCGAACCGCTGGTAGATCCGGCCTTCCGAGGCCCACAGGTAGGCCAGGGGCGTGCCCTGGTCGTGGAGCTCGTCGAGCTGTCGGCGCATCAGGGCCCGGCCCAGCCCGCGTCGGCGATGCGTGGGGAGGACGCCCACCATGGTGATCCCGCCGGCCGGCAGGGTCACCCCGCCGGGGACGGTCAGCTCGAACGGATACGAACTGGCCGAGCCGACCATGGCCTCGCCCTCGATCGCGGCCAGGTTGCGAGAGCGGGCGACGATCGACCGCTCCACCTCGATCTCCTCGGGGTGGATCTCCTCCCCGAAGGCGGCGGCACGCATGCGCACGGCCTCCTCCAACCGGTCTTCGCCGAACGCCCGGATCTCCACGTCCACGGCGCCAGTGTAGGAGGTGTCCCGGCGGCCGGGCGGCTCAGGGATGCCAGTCGAAGGACCCAAAGTACGGTCCCTCGACCTCACTTATGGCCTCGCCCTCGAGCGTGGTGGCCACGATGCTGGCCTCGCCGTTCTGGAACGAGATCGCTGTGTGGGCCACGACGTCATCGGAGATCCACCGCGGTGACAGGTGGTCGACGGGGCCCACCACTTCGGTGAGCGGCCGCTGCTCCTCGCCATCCGCGGTCATGACATAGATGCTCCACGGGATCGGGGGCGACTGAGGGTCCATCGGGATGAGCCGAAACGATGCGGGGGCTGTATCGCGCTGGGACTGGAAGGCGAGCATCGTCCCGTCCGGCGACCACGCCGGCGCCGCCTCGTCCTGGGGCGTATGAGTCAACCGGCGCGGGGCCGACGCGTCCGCGCTCATCACGAACAGCTCGTAGTTGCTTCCCGCCCTACGGGCGGCCCGCTGGGTGGCCGCCGAGCGGGGATGGGGCCCGACCCAGGATCGGAAGGCGATGGCTTGCCCGTCCGGAGCCCAGGCCGGATCCTCGACCCACATCCGCCCGACCCGTCGTATGTTCCGGCCGTCGGCGTCGGCGATATAGAGACGAGGCCGGGGGCGGAACTCCTCGGGGTTGATGGGCTCGCCGCACACGAAGGCGATCCGGTCGCCGTTGGGAGACCACGTGGGCGAGGCGCATTCGCCCAGGGCCGGATCGCCGGTGAGGCGGATGGCGCTGCCCTCACCGACCACGGCCACGGCGACGTCGCTGCTCAGGTCGCGGTGCCGGGGACCGTCGGTGAACGCGATCAGGCCGCCGTCCGGCGACCATCGAGGGTCCTGGATCAGCCGCCGGTTGAACTCGGCCAGGACCTGCTGCTCCGTGCCGTCGCCCGCCGCTGTCACCAGGGTGGCCGCCTCCCCGTCGTACGTCGTGTACACGAGCTGCCCGTCCTCGAGCCGGGTCTCGCCGGGGCCGGCCTCATCGTCCGGGGGCACCACGATCGGTGGCGGCTCGTCCCGGGCCAGGGCCACGGCACCGCCGGCCACGCCGGCGCCGACCAGGATGACCCCGGGCAGGAGGGGAAAGAGGCGGCGACGGAGGAGCCCCATTCCGAGGAGAGACAGGCCGGCCAGGGCGACGGTCCCGGACAGGACCCAGGGAAGTGGTCCGGTCTGGCCGGGGAGATCCTCGGTCGCCCCGGGCATCTGCGGCTGGTCGCCGGGGGCGGGCATCGAGTCGTAGGGCGGGGCGTCGGCGATCTGAGGGACGCGCTCGGCGGCGAGGGGCGGCGGAAGGGCCAGCTCCGCGGCCACGGCCTCGCTCCCTTCCTCGGCCCCGCAGCCCAGGTCGGGCGGGTCGAGCGTCGATGCCTCGTTGCTCTCGAAGCAGTTGCCGGCGCCGGCCCCCGCGGCCAGGGCCAGGTCGGCCGCCCCGCTCCCGGCCACCCGGTTCTTCCGGACGGAGTTCGCCTCGGCCGGCCACGTGGCCTCCTCCTGGATGGTCTGGAACACGGCGATGCCGTACCGGCTGCTGTCCTCGACCACGTTGCCCTCGATGACGTTGTCCACGCCGCCGGCGATGCCGATCCCGATGCCGATGAAGCCGCCCAGCGGGGTCTGGACGGGAACGGGCACCGTCCCGCTCCCGCGAACGGTGTTGTCCCTGATCACGGTGCGCTCCTCTGGCGGCGGGTTCTGCCCGACGTCGTACGAGTTCGGGAGGATGCCGGCGCCGTTCTCCTCCCACAGCGAGTCCTCGATCACCACGTCGCTGGCGTTCGTCCCCGAGTACCCGACCGCGGAGAGCCGGGCCGTGAGGTGCCGGAGGATGGCATCGCAACCGTCGCATTCGCCGATGTAGAACGCCGCGTCGGCGGCGCCGGAGACCAGGCTTCGCTCGAAGAC
>DASQTB010000169.1:0-11276 GCA_035642095.1 Actinomycetota bacterium
CATGGCCGTAACGACGGACGTTCGCCGAAGGATCACCGGGGAGCAGGTGGCCTCGTGGATCGGCCTGGCCCTGGCGGTGGGCGTCATGGTCCTGGTGATCATCGGCATCCGGACGCAGTTCTGGGCCCAGACCCGGAACGGACTGACCCTCGGGGCGATCTACGCCATGATGGCCCTCGGCTACACGATGGTGTACGGCGTCCTCCAATTGATCAACTTCGCTCACTCCGAGGTGTTCATGATCGGGACCGTCGTCACCCTGTTTGCATTCCGGAGCTGGTTCGCCGTCGAGGAGCCTCTGGGCGGCGTGGCGCTGATCGTTGTGATCATCGGAGGGCTGATCCCAGCCATGGCGGTTTCCGGGCTCACGGCGGTCGCCCTGGAGAGGGTGGCCTACCGGCCGCTGCGCAAGCGGGGCGCACCGCGGCTGGCCTTCCTGATCAGCGCCATCGGAGCGTCCTTCGCCATCAGCTACGCGTTCAACCTGATGGACGGGAACCACTACATCCTGGACCTGCGGCTGCCGGGAATCCTCGGGCCGGCGCGTGAGGCAGCTCCGGTGGTCATGCAATCCGAGACCGCGTTCACGGTATTCGATACGCCGATCCAGAACACCCGGATCCTGGTGATCCTGGTCGCGGTGGGGATGATGTTCCTCCTCGACCGCATCGTGCGGAAGACCAAGCTCGGTCGGGGGATCCGGGCCGTTGCCCAGGACGCCGAGACCGCCTCCCTGATGGGAGTGAACATCGACCGGGTCATCGTGTACACGTTCCTGATCGGCGGCATCATGGCCGGGGCCGCGGGGACTCTGTGGGGCGTGTTCTTCCGAACGGCGGCATGGAACATCGGGTTCCTCCCGGGGATCAAGGCCTTTACGGCGGCGGTCCTGGGCGGGATCGGGAACCTCCGGGGGGCCATGGCGGGAGGGGTCCTGCTCGGTCTGGTCGAGGCCTACGGATCCGCGGCCATCGGTGCCCAGTGGAAGGACGTCATCGCCTTCGTCGTCCTGGTCGCCGTGCTGATGTTCCGGCCAACCGGCATCTTCGGCGAGCGCGTGGGAGCCTGACATGACGGACCGTGATCCCCCCGGCGACACCGGGGCTCGCGAGGCGGACGCCGGGGAGGAGGTCCGGGTTGCCTCCGAGCCGCCCCGGGAGCCGGAGCCCGCCGAGGTCCGTCCGGGCGTGTCCAATCGCGTGGCCTGGGCTGTGGCCGCCGGCGTCCTCGCTGCCGCGTTGCTGTGGCTGATCGGCCGGCTGATCGACGCGCCGGAGCAGATGCTGGACCTGACGCCGGGGGCGTCGGCCGGAGTCATCGCCGCCGTCCTGGCCGGGGCGGTGCGCGATCCCGTGGGAAGGCTGGCCCTGGCGGGCCTGGTCGCTTTGGGCGGCCTGATCACGTTCTTGATGCTCGACGCCCCGATCTTCGGAGTGTTCATGGCCGTGCTGATCCTGCTCCCCGCGGTGAATCGGATCACGGGCTTCGGCGGCACGGTCTCCCGGTCCCTCCGACCGGTGAGGGAGAGCTTCGTCACGTCGGTTCGCGAGCCGATCGGCCGGTGGGCTCAGCCTCGGCGGAGGGTCGTCGTCCCGGTGTTCGGCCTGCTGATCGTCGTGGTGTTCGCCTCGCTTCCCTATCTCAGCGACTGGTTCGACATCCCGACCTGGCTGAGCGCGGCGACCAGCGGAGGCACCCTGTCCCGGCTGGCCCTGTTCACGCTGTTCGCGCTGGGCCTGAACGTCGTGGTGGGGTTCGCCGGACTGCTGGACCTGGGCTACGTGGCCTTCTGGGCCATCGGCTCGTACACGGCGGCCATCCTGACCGGAGCGGCCGCCTACACCAAGGCGCTCCGGGCCGACCGGGACGTGCCGGAGCCGACCTGGGAGCCGTGGATGTGGCTGATCCTCGTGGCTGCCCTGGGGGTGGCGGTGGTGGCCGGGATCCTCTTGGGCTCGCCGACGCTCCGGTTGCGGGGGGATTATCTGGCCATCGTGACCCTGGGGTTCGGAGAGATCATCAGGATCGCCGCGAACAACTTCGCCGATCTGACGGTCGGGCCTCGGGGGGTGACCTCGATCCCGCACCCCCGGCTCACCGTTCCCGGTCAGGGGCTGGACAACGACATCCAGTGGGGAACGCTGATCGACGAGAAGTACTACTTCCTCCTGTTGGCGCTGGTCGTCCTGTGGATCATCGCCATCCGGTTCCTGGATCACTCCCGGATCGGACGGGCGTGGGTGGCCATCCGGGAGGACGAGGTGGCCGCGGCGGCGATGGGCGTCCCGGTCGTTAGGATGAAGTTGGCCGCCTTCGTCATCGGCGCCAGCACGGCCGGGGTCGGCGGCGTGATCTATGCGGAGCAGGCCAACTTCATCAATCCGGGGACGTTCGACATCCTGAACTCGATCCTTATCCTGTGCTGTGTGGTGATCGGGGGGATGGGCTCGATCCCGGGCTCCGTGGCCGGGGCGGCGGTGATCATCGTCCTCCCCGAGGTCTTCCGGGAGTTCAGCGAGTACCGGATCTTCGCCTTCGGCGTAGCCTTGGTCGTGGTGATGATCTTCCGGCCCCAGGGCCTGCTGCCCTCCAAGCGACGCCGGGCCGAGCTGAAAGGTACCGTGGCCGAGGAGCAGCTGTACGAGGCGCAGACCACGGGCGGAGGCGGTTCCTGATGGCGATCCTGGAGGTCCGAGAGGTCACCAAGCGATTCGGAGGGCTCACCGCCCTCAAGGAGATCGACGTGGTGATCGAAGAAGGCCAGATCTTCGGCCTCATCGGGCCGAACGGAGCCGGCAAGACCACCCTGTTCAACCTGGTCACGGGGATCTTCGCCCCCACCGTGGGCTCGATCCGGTTCGACGGCGAGGAGGTCCTCACCACTCGCTCGTTGGGGTTCATTCCTCGGAAGCGGAAGCCCCACGAGATCACCCGGCTGGGGATCGGACGGACGTTCCAGAACATCCGCCTGTTCCAGAACATGACGGCCCTGGAGAACGTGATCGTGGGGACCGATGCCCATCATCGCCAGGGTGTCCTCCAGGCCATTTTCCGGACGCCGAAGATGCGCCGGGAGGAGCACGACGGGCAGGAGGAGGCGGAGGAGCAGCTCAAGTTCGTGGGAATCCACAAGTTCGCCAACGAGCTGGCCGGGAACCTCTCCTACGGAGACCAGCGGCGGGTGGAGATCGCCCGGGCCCTGGCCACCAAGCCCAAGCTCCTCCTCCTGGACGAGCCGGCGGCGGGGATGAACCCCACGGAGAAGGGGCGGCTGATGCAGCTCATCTCCCGGGTCCGGGACCAGGGCGTGACGATCCTGGTCATCGAGCACGACATGAAGGTGGTGATGGGGATCTCGGACCTTGTGGCGGTGCTCGACTACGGGGAGAAGATCGCCGAGGGGCAGCCGGCCGAGGTCCAGCGGGATCCGCGAGTCATCGAGGCGTATCTCGGTCGAGGGGCCTCGGAATCGGGGGATGAGGATGCGCAACGGGTCACTTCTTGAGCTGAAGGAGATCCGAGTTCGGTACGGGGGGATCGAGGCCGTCAAGGGGATCTCCCTGGACGTCGGCGAGGGCGAGCTCGTCACGCTGATCGGGGGGAACGGCGCCGGGAAGACCACAACCCTGAAGACGATCTCCGGGGTGAAGCGCCCGTCCGAGGGGAACATCTTCTACAAGGGCGAGCGGATCGACGAGCTCCGGGCCGACGAGATCGTCGCCCTCGGCATCTGTCAGGCCCCGGAAGGCCGCCACATCTTCCCCAGGATGACCGTCCGGGAGAACCTGCTGATGGGGGCGTACAACCGCAAGGGGCACGCCACCGAGGATTTCGACCGCGTCTTCGGCCTGTTCCCCGTCCTCAAGGAACGCCAGGGACAGGCCGGGGGCACCCTCTCGGGTGGGGAGCAGCAGATGCTGGCCATCGGCCGGGCCCTGATGTCCAACCCGACCGTCCTCATGCTGGACGAGCCCTCCCTCGGCCTGGCCCCCCTCCTGGTGGAGCGGATCTTCGACCTCCTCCGGGAGATCCACGACCAGGGCACGACCATCCTCCTGGTGGAGCAGAACGCCCAGATGGCCCTCCGGCTGGCCGATCGCGGGTACGTCATCGAGTCCGGCGAGATCGTGCTCCACGACGCGGCCGACAAGCTGATGGGGGACGAGCAGGTCCGGAAGGCCTATCTGGGGGAGGAGTAGCCCCGGGCGATTTCGACTGGGTTGAGAAGGTGAAACGGCCCGACTACCATTCCGGCCGAGGCGGTCGTCGGAGGCCGGCCGCGGGGACGGCAAAACCAAGGAGGGGATCGTGAGCGGACGGAAGCGAGTGCTCCTATCGGCGTTCCTGGGGCTGGCCCTGGTGGCGGGCGGCTGCGGCGAGGAGGACACCACCGTTGGCGGTGGCGGCGGAGGGGGGGGTGGGGAAGCGACCCCGGAGCCCACCTTCACCACACTGGAGGAGGGGACCCTCCAGGTGGCGTCCTGCCTCGACTTCCCGCCGTTCGAGTCGGTGAAGGGCGGGGACGAGGTCGGTTTCGACGTGGACCTCGCTGAGGAGGTCGGCAACCGCCTCGGGCTCGAGGTGCAGTGGGTCCGGGCGGACTTCGACACCGTCTTCACGGCCATCGCGGCCAACCAGTTCGACATGGTGGCCGCCGCGGTGACCTCGACGGGCGACCTCGGTGAGGAGAGAGACCAGATCGTGGACTTCTCCGACCCCTACTTCAACTCGCGCCAGTCGCTGGCGGTGAACGTCCAGGAGACGCCGGACATCGCCTCGACCGACGACCTGGGCGAGGGTGATGTGATCGCCGTTCAGCGCGGTTCCACCGGAAAGGCTTGGGCTGAGGACAACCTGACGGATCAGGGCGTCGAGCTGAGGACGTTCCAGGTCGTCTCGGACATGTTCCGCGACCTGGAGGCGGGCAACGTCACCGGCATCATCAACGACGAGCCGGGCTCCGCGGGGGCCATCGAGGCGCAGGGGCTGGAGGGCACGGTCGAGGTGGTCGAGCCAATCGACACGAACGAGAAGTACTCGTTCGTGTTCTCGCCGGACAACCCGGAGCTCCGGGACTCTGCGAACCAGGCGTTGGCGGAGATCATCGAGGACGGGACGTACGCGACGATCTTCGAGCAGTACTTCCCGGGCGTCGAGGTCCCGCCCGAATACCAGCCGTCCGCCTAGCGGAAGGAAGTCAAGAAGAGAGGGCCCGTGCTCATCGCTGGGCACGGGCCCTCGGGCATCCAGGAGGCCCGGATGACCATCGCGTCGAGCCGCCCAGGTCAGCGGGATCTGGCAGAGACTCCCCAGGAGGTCCGCGAGGTCCAGTTCGCGATCACCACGCTGGGGCTCGGGGTCGCCGCTGTGGCGCTGGCCGTCGGTGGGCCGGTCCTGATCGTCCTGGGGGCCGGCCTGGCCGCGTCGGACCTGTTCGGTGTCTTCGCCTCGCCGGTTGCCCTGATGTGGCTGGTTGTCGGACTCGGGGGGGCCGGCCTGGCCTTCTCCCGGGATCGGCGCGTGGTGGCGATCGCTGTAGCGGCCACCGCCGTCATGGTCCCCGTGATCGTTGCGGGGTTTCAGGGACTGGTTCCGTACAGCCGGGCGGTCAACGCCTTCATGTCGACGGGCTCGCTGATCGCCATGCTCGGCGGCGTAGCCCTCGGCGTGGCGGCGATCCTGGCAGGATTCGGCCGCTACGGGCGGATGCCCACCAAGCGGGCCCGGGAGCAGGCCATCGCCGGCGCCGTCCTGGGCATCGAGGCGGTGGTCGTGGGGCTGACCTTCCTGGCGTTCCGGACGCTGGGCGATCCCGACCGCTTCGTGTTCCACTTCTTCAACGTCGGCATCCTCGAGGGCACTGGAGGCGTATTCCTACGGGGAGCCATCAACACAGTCATCCTCGCTGTGGTGGGAGAGCTCGGCGGCATCGTGCTGGGACTCCTCCTTGCTCTCCTGGCGCTTTCCAAGCGCGCGGTGGTCCGGGCTCCCGCCCGCGTCTACATCAACTTCTTCCGCGGCACCCCGCTGATCTGGCAGCTCTCGGTGTTCTACTTCGGTTTTTCGCTCGGCCTGGGCATCCGTCTGGAGCTCACGATCGGCCCGGTTCAGCTCTCGGCGGCCTACGTGACCGCCATGGTGGTTTTCATCCTAAACACGGGAGCTTACGGCGCCGAGGTGTTCCGCGCGGGGATTCAGTCCATCGAGCGGGGGCAGATGGAGGCGGCCCAATCCCTGGGGATGACGTACGGCCAGGCGATGCGGTTCGCGATCGTTCCCCAGGCGGTCCGCCGGGTGATCCCCCCGCTGCTGAACGAGTTCGTGATCCTCATCAAGGATACCTCGCTGGTGGTGGTGCTGGGGCTGTTCCCCGAGAACTACGACCTGTTCACCACCGCCAGGGAGGGCTACTCGGCCACGTTCAACGCTTCCTTCTTCACCGCCGCCGCCCTCGGTTACCTGGTGGTGACGCTGCCGCTCATTGGAGCGGTGAACGCGGTGGAGAAGCGGCTCCGCAGCGGGCTGGTCACGGTGACCACGTGAGCGCGCCGCTCGTCCGCCTCGAGGGAGTACACAAGTGGTTCGGGGACCTCCACGTTCTGAAGGGGATCGACCTCGGGGTCGAGCCGAAGGAGGTCGTCGTGGTGATCGGGCCTTCGGGGTCCGGGAAGTCCACACTGCTCAGAACGATCAACCTGCTGGAGGAACCTACCGCTGGCCGGGTGTTCTTCGAGGACACCGAGCTCACCGACGTTCGGACGAACCTCAACCGGGTCCGGGCACACCTGGGGATCGTGTTCCAGGCGTTCAACCTGTTCCCTCACAAGACCGCACTCCAGAACATCACCATGGCCCTGGACAAGGTCCTGGGACTGGACGACGAGGAAGCTCGCCGGCGGGCCACGCAGGAGCTCGACCACGTCGGCGTTGCGCACAAGGCCGATGCCTATCCCGGCCAGCTGTCCGGCGGGCAGCAGCAGCGAGTGGCCATCGCCCGAGCCCTGGCCATGCGCCCCAAGGTCATGCTGTTCGACGAGGTGACCTCGGCGCTGGACCCCGAGCTGATCCAAGAGGTCCTCGACGTCATGAAGCGGCTGGCCGACGAGGGCATGACCATGGTGGTGGTCACCCACGAGATGGGCTTCGCCCGCACCGTGGGCACCCGGCTGCTGTTCCTGGACGAGGGCCGGATCCTGGCCGACGGTCAGCCTCGCGACATCTTCCACAACCCGGACAACGAGCGGATCCAGCAGTTCTTCAGCCGTATCCTGTGACGCTCGGTCGGGTTCCCCGCATCTCGCTGGTCCTGCTCGTCGCGTCCTGCTCGAGCGTTGGTCCTTCGGTCCGCCACAGTCGGCCGTACGTGGTGACGGCGATCGACTATCACTTCCACGATGCCCACCCTTCGCTGCCCATCCCGCTCGATCGGGCGGTCCAGTTCAGCAATCAGGGCCGGAACCGGCACAACGTGACGATCGAAGGGACGGATTACGACCGGACGTTCGGACCGGGGAAGCGGATCACGGTCGACCCGATCCGATCGTTGCTGGCAGAGCCGGGACAGTACCCGTTCTTCTGCAAGCTGCACGCCGATCGGGGGATGAGCGGGGTGCTGATCCTGGTGGAGTGAGGTGCAACCCGAGGTAGGAAGATGACAGCGGGCCCGCGGCGTCTTTGGAGCCGCTCACGCCTTCCCCATACGCGAGCGTTATCTACTCGACGCCACGGACCCGCACGCATCGGTCCCGAGCAACTTCGGTATCCGGCCGAACATCCTTCCGGTCCGGGAGCCGGGCCGTCCGCCGGGCGAACCGGCGACCGATCCCCGCTCACCGGGGCCTTCGGGCGCCCCGCCGGTCCCTGCGGCCGCTCGGGACCGAGGCCGAACGGTACCAGGGCGTCTCTCCGAAGTCAACGTCTCGGAACGCGTTGTACCGCAACGCGTCTGTTGCATCCATGCAGGTCACGCGAAGTCTGCTGCTTCGACGAAAATGGAGTGTGGCGTGAAGTTGTGCGACAAATTCAGCGAGCGGCTTCGAGTGCGGCGACGATGGCCGGGGCGAGGACGATCGCCGGAAGCAGGTTGGCCACCCGGACCCGGCGAAGGTCGAGCAGCCGGAGCGCGATGCCCAGGATCAGGACGCCGCCCGTCGCCGACATGGCCGCGATCATCGCGTCGGAGAACCCCCCGGCCAGCGCGGAGGCGCCGAGCGTCAGCGTTCCCTGGTAGACCAGGATCACCAGGATGGAGAAGCCCACACCCCACCCCAGCGCCGACGCGAACGCCAGGGCGGCGAACCCGTCCAGCATCGCCTTGACGGCCAGAAGCTCGTACGTGCCCGTCAGGCCCTCCTGGATCGATCCGACGATGGTCAGCGGGCCGACGCAGAAGACCAGTGACGCCACGACGAAGCCCTCTGTGAACCGGGCCTGCCCCCGACCGAAGCGCGCCCGGAGTCTCTCGCCGAGCCGGTCCAGCCATCGGTCGATCCCGGCCAGCTCCCCGATGACCCCGCCGACCAGGACACTGGCCATCACCACTAGGACCGCACCCCTGGTGGCGTCGGTGAGGGGCGGGCGGAAGGCGGCTAGGCCCTGAGACACGCCGACCAGGATGGTGACCAACCCGAGGGCGTGGAGCACGGTCTCCCGCACCCGCTCGGGGAGGCGCCCGCCCAGGAGTGTTCCGAGAACGGTGCCGGCCAAGACGGTGCCGACGTTGATCAGGGTCCCGGTCACATCGGCCGGGATGCTACGCGGACCCGCGCACCCCCGCCGGGCCGTCCGCCGCGCCCTCGGCCGCCGGCCGTCGAGCCGGCGACGGGGCAGGCCGGAAGAACAGGAAGCCGGTGACGACCAGGTAGAGGAGCCACAGTCCGAACTCCAGCCACGTCGGCGTTCCCCCGAGGCCCACCACGACCCGGTTGATGGCGCTCATGACCACGGCTCCGACCGGAGCCTCCGACAGGAGGACGCCGCCGCCCAGGAACCGGAACGCGCCCACCTCGAGGAGCTCGTGGGTCCCGTAGACCAGGAGGCTGGCCGCCACCACCAGGATCAGCGCTCCGGTGACCCGGAAGAAGGTCCGAAGGTTCAGCCGGATCCCACCCTTGTACAGGGCGACGCCCAGGCCAGAGGCCAGGGCCAGGCCCAGGACCGCGCCCAGGATCGTGAGCGCGGCCGGGGTCTCGGCGGTGGCCTTGAACGCGCTGAACAGGAACAGGGCCGTCTCCAGCCCCTCCCGTCCGACCACCAGGAACGCCAGGGTTCCCAACGCCAGGGTGGACCGGGAGGCCACCGCGACATCGACCCGCTCGTGGAGGTCACCCTTGATCTTGATGGCGTTGCGGCGCATCCAGAAGATCATCCACGTGAGCACGCCCACGGCCAGATAGCTGACCACGCCCTCGAACGCCTCGCTGGCGGTGTGGGAAAGCTCGCCGGCCACCAGGAAGATGACCGCCCCGGCCACCACGCTGCCCCCGAGGGCCGCCGCCGTCCCCGCCCACACGGTGCGATGGCGGTCCCGGCGCCCGATGGCGTTGAGATAGGCGAGGATGATGGAGATGAGGAGGGCCGCCTCGATGCCCTCCCGCAGGGTGATCAGGAACGCCGCGCCCATCGGTTTCCTCCCCGGTTGTTAGGGCGACCTAACTGCATCCATCAAGGATGGCTAATACTACCGAGGAAATCGGATTCTCGTCAACCGGGGCGGACCCACAGGTTGTCGGCGAGGTGGGCGCCGAGCCCGACCTTCTCCCCGCCGACCTCCAAGGTCATGGTCCCGTCGGGGGCCATCGACAGCACGGTGATGTCGGCCCCCGGCATCAGCCCGGATCGCTCGAAGAACCGCATCACGTCGAGGTCCAGCTCCAGGTCCTCCGTCAGCCGCTCCAGCCGGACCCGTCCTCCGGGCTCCACCCGATCGAGCGGCCTCAGGTCCGACTGGTCGACGGGGTGGGCCGTTCCGGGGATCGGGTTGCCGTGGACGCACGTGGGCGGGTCGCCGAGGATGTCCACCAGCCGTTCCTCGACCCGGTCGGAGATCACCCGGCCCCACTCGGTGGCCTCCTCGTGGGCCAGGTGCCAGGGGAGGCCGACCACCTCGACCAGGAATCGCTCGGCCAGGCGATGCCGCCTGACCAGGGCCCGAGCCAGCCGCTCGCCCCCCCCGGTGAACCGGATCCGGCGGTCGTCACCGGTCTTCACCAGATCCCGCTGGCCCAGCCGCTTCACGGCCTCCGAGACCGAAGCGGGGGACACATCCAGCCACTCTGCCAGCCGGGCCTGCTGGGTGGGGATGCCCTCCTCGTCCATCTCGTAGAGGGCCTCCAGGTACTCGTGGAGGGCCGTGGCCACGAGCAGAGTCTACAATCGGGTCCGCGCGTGGCGACCAAGCGCCTCTTCCTCCTCGACGGCCACAGCCTGTCCTACCGGGCCTTTTTCGCCCTTCCCACCGACCTGGCCACGTCCGCCGGACAGGTGACCAACGCGGTGTACGGCTTCACGTCGATGCTCATCAAGCTTCTGGCGGAGGAGAAGCCCGACCGGATCGCGGTGGCCTTCGACAAGGGGCCGCCGGTCGAACGACTCCAGATGTACGCGGAATACAAGGCCGGCCGGGCGGAGACTCCGGACGAGTTCCGGGAGCAGCTCGGCCTGATCCGCGAGGTGCTGGAGACGCTCGCGGTTCCGATCGTCGAGATCGAAGGGCACGAAGCCGACGACGCCATCGCCACGCTGGCCGTTCGGGCCTGCGAGGAGGGGATGGAGGCGGTGATCGTCACCGCCGACCGCGATTTCTTCCAGCTGGTTCGTCCCGGGATCCGGGTGATGTTCAACCGGAAGGGGATCTCCGACATCGTCGACTACGACGAGTCCGCTGTGGAGGCCCGGTTCGGGCTTCCCCCGGAGAAGTACCTCGACTACGTGGCCCTGAAGGGCGATCCCTCGGACAACATCCCGGGCGTCCCCGGGGTGGGCGAGAAGACGGCCAGCCGACTGGTCCAGGAGCACGGCAGCGTGGAGGCCGTCCTGGCGGGGGTGGAGGCACTGACTCCCAAGCTCCGGAGGGCCATCTCGGCCGCCGGGGATCAGCTGGTCCTGAACAAGGAGCTGGCCCGCCTTCGGACCGACATCGACGTGCCCATCGACCCCGATCGGTGCGTGCTCGGCGATCGGGACGACGACGCGGTTCGCCGCCTGTTCAACGCCCTGGAGTTCCGGACCCTACTGGAGCGGCTCGAGGAGGCCGGGGTGGCCCGGGCCGCGGCGGC
>DASQTB010000170.1:0-5481 GCA_035642095.1 Actinomycetota bacterium
GCCCGGGCCAGGGCGACGCGTTGCTGCTGACCTCCGGAGAGCTGGGTCGGCCGGCGCTCCTCGAAACCGGCCAGCCGGACCAGGTCGAGGGCTTGGCCCACCCGGTCGCGAGCATCGTCCTTCCCCACTCCCTGGAAGCGGAGGCCGAAGGCCACGTTGTCGCTCACGTCGAGGTGGGGGAACAGCGCGTAGTTCTGGAACACAGTGTTCACCGGACGCCGGTGGGGCGGCGTCTGGGCCATGTCTCTCCCGTCGAGGAGGATCCGTCCCCGGTCGGGCCGCTCGAACCCCGCGATCATCCGCAGCGTGGTCGTCTTCCCGCAGCCGGACGGCCCGAGGAGCGAGAAGAACTCACCGCCGGGGACGTCGAGGGAGATGCCGTCGACCGCGGTGACCTCGTCGAACCGCTTGACCAGATCGATCAGCTCGACCCGGCCGCCCCCCTGGCTCATGCCCGCAAGGCTCGCCCGAAGGTCTCGAAGTTGTCAAGGAAGCGGTCGATGTCCGTCTCGGCATGCTGCACGGAGAGGAGCCACTGTTCCGCCTTCCCCCACGGGGGGAGGAACACGCCGCCGGCCATCTGGAACAGCCAGTGGGCGTGGCTCCATCGATCGTCGATGGCCAAGAAGGCGCGGTAGTTGCGGACCGGGCTCGGCGAGAACGTGATGCAGCCCTTGGCGCCGACGGCTACCACGTGGGCGGGAAGATCGAAGGCGCCGATGATCCGCTTAGCGCCACGGACGATCCGGTCGCGCAGCCGGCCGAGCCGGCGGTAGGCCTCCTCGTCGAGCACCTCCAGGAGCTGGGCCCGGGCCGCGGCCATGGTCAGCGGGTTGCCATTGAACGTGCCCACCTGCTCGTACCGGCCATCGGCGATCAGCCCCATGACGGCCTCGGTTCCACCGATGGCTCCGCACGGCACCCCGCCCCCGAGGGCCTTGGCCAGGCAGACCAGGTCGGGGGATACGCCGAAGGCGGCGGTCCCTCCCCCCGGGCCGGCGGTGAAGCCCGTCTTCACCTCGTCGAACGCCAGGAGCGCACCCCGAGCGTGGACCAGGTCGCGGACCCCGGCCAGGTAGCCGTCGTCCGGAAGGATGATGCCGGCGTTCATCATCACCGGCTCCACGATCATCCCGGCGACCTCACCGGCGTGCTCGTCCAGGATCCGCTCCAGCGCGGCGAGGTCGTTGTAGGGCACCACCGTGACCAGCTCGAGGATGGCTCGAGGGAGGCCGGCGCCCGAGGCCGGGCTGTCCGGTCGATGCGGCGACCCCAGCTCCTCGACATCGTTGTACACCGAGACCATCACCGAGTCGTGATGCCCGTGGTACGAGCCCTCCACCTTGACGATCCGGTCCCGGCCGGTGGCCGCCCGCATCAGGTGGACGGCGTCCATGGTGGCCTCGGTCCCGGAGTTGTTGAACCGCCACACCGGCAGCCCGAACCTTCGGGTCAGCTCCTCGGCGACGACGATGGCGTCCTCGGTCGGCTGGGCGAAGTGGGTGCCGGTCGGCGCCCGGCCGGTCACCGCCCGCACGATCGCCGGGTGCCCGTGCCCGGCCAGGTTCACCCCGTATCCGCCGTGGAAGTCGACGTACTCGTTCCCGTCGGCGTCCCACACCCGCGAGCCTCGTCCCCGGTTGAGCCACACCGCCTGCGGCCGGGCGATCTGCCAGCTCGAGGTGACGCCGCCGGCCAGGACCCGCCGGGCCCGCTCCAGGAGCTCGGCCGAGCGTCGCTGCCGGGAGAGGAAGGCCCGCTCCTGTTCCTCGATTAGCCGATCGAGCCGATCCAGGTCGCGGTCGGCGGACGCCGGAGCGGATTCCGTTCGTTGAACCACGGTTCAGCCCGCCTCGGTGACCGGTTCGGCCGAGGGGAGGGCCGGGACCGGCCCCGCCGCCCGACCCTCGAGGTACCCCCGGGCCACCACGGCGATGAACTGCCACACGTTGCCCTCGGGGTCGGAGAGCGGCCCCTGCCGGTATCCCCGGCCGGAGACCCCACGCTGGACGCCCTCGCAGGCCGCCCAGTCCTGCCGGTTCGTGATGTCCCAGAACTCCACGGCATAGGAGGGGTCGAAACCGTCGCCCTCGGTCGCCTCGGGCGGAAACAGCCACTGGCACTCGATCCGGGTCCGGCCTTCGTCCAGGGGCTGAAGCCGGTGGGTCATCACGTAGTCGGGGTGAGGACTCATCAGGACGTTAGGAAACAGGTGGAGGTAGAGCACCTCCCGGCGCCGGCCGGCGTCCAGCCGGCGGAACGGCACGCCGCCGCTCTTACCTGTCAGCGACATCGTCTCGGCGTGGTCCATGAGTTCCATCGATCCGCCGACGACCAGACCGGTCGGCTCGAAGGCGACGCCGCTGTCGGTCGGCGTCACCCGGCAGAGCTCGGGGTGGATCGTCGAGCAGTGGTAGCACTCGTGGTAGTTCTCGGCGATCAGCTTCCAGTTCGCCTCGATCACGTACTCGTGGGTGGCGCCGACCCGAAGCCGCTCCGGCTCGTAGGGCTCCATGGTGTCGACCAGGTTCCCGAGGTGCTCGGCCAGCGGCGCCGCCCGGCCCGAACAATCGACGAACGCCCACCCGCCCCACTCTTCGATCCGAGCGGGCCGGAGACCGTTGTCCGGATCGCCGCGCCGCCAGTCGGGGCGGTCCACGAAGTTGGGTGCCGTCTTGAACGCGCCGTCCAGCCCGTACGTCCACGAGTGGTACGGGCACCGGATCGCTCGCCGGTTCACCACGGGGCCGCCGCAGGGAAGCAGCTCGTGACCGCGGTGCCGGCACGTGTTGAAGAATCCGCGGAGTGCTCCGTCGGAACCCCTTACCAGGAGCACGCCCTCCGACCCGATCCGGACGGACCGCTGATCGCCCGGCCGGGCCAACTCGGAGGAACGACCGAGGCAGAACCAGGAGCCCTGGAAGAAGCGCTCGGTTTCCCAGGCGTACACCTCCGAAGAGGTGTACGCGGTGGCCGGGAGCGTTCGTCCGGGCGGAGCCAGGCAGGGCTCGAGCTCCTCGGGGCGGAGCGTCGGCGCGGGGGTGGCGGTCATGCTCGGCTCCTCGATATCCTGAACGGCCGTTCAAATGCTACCAGCCCGGAACGGGCCGGAGCCAGCGTGGCGGCGATGGTTCGAAGTAGGCTGGCCGCCCGCTGCCCCCAAGGCGTCCCTGAAGCGAGGAGGTCGATACGTGAGCACCGTCACCCAGGCCAGGCCATTCGACATGTCGCTGGTCCAGCGGGGTGCCCGGCTCCGCCGGAGCCCGTTCTTCGAGGCCACCCAACGGTACGGGCCTCGAGGCTTCACGGTCTACAACCACACGCTGTTCCCCACCTGCTACGACGACTTCGAGGCGGAGTACCACCACCTGCTCGAGCACGTCACGATGTGGGACGTCGCCGTGGAGCGCAACGTCGAGGTCACCGGCCCCGACGGCTTCCGGTTCGCCCAGCTGCTGACGTGCCGGGACCTGTCGACGTGCGCCGTCGGCCAGGGGAAGTACGTCCTGATCACCGCCTCGGACGGCGGGATCCTGAACGACCCGGTGATGCTTCGGATCGACGAGAACACGTTCTGGTTCGCCCTGGCCGACTCCGACGTGCTGTTCTACGCGTTCGGCCTGGCGGCCCAGGTGGGGATGGACGTCCGGGTCCGGGAGGTCGACGCGGCCCCTCTCCAGATCCAGGGTCCCAAGTCGAAGGACGTGGTCCGTGAGCTGTTCGGCGACGACATCCTGGGACTGCGGTACTACTGGTTCGACCGTCGGGAGGTCGATGGGATCCCGGTGCTCGTCACCCGGACCGGGTGGACGTCCGAGGTCGGGTACGAGGTGTACCTGCTTGATCCCGACAGGGGTAACGATCTGTGGGAGCGGATCATGGAGGCCGGGCGGCCGCACGAGATCCGGCCCACGGGACCGTCGGACATCCGCCGCATCGAGGGCGGGATCTTCAACTACCGGGCCGACATGGACTGGACGAACAACCCGTTCGAGCTGGGCCTGGATCGTCTGGTCGATCTGGACATGGAGGCCGACTTCATGGGGAAAGCGGCGCTCCGCAGGATCAAGGAGGAGGGTCTCCGACGGAGGATCGTCGGCGTGGAGATCGACGGGGGCCGGCTCGAGATGAACAGCACGCGGTGGCCGGTGCGATCGAACGGCGAGGCGATCGGGACCGTGACCTCTGCCATCTACTCGCCGAGGTTGGAGAAGAACATCGGCTACGCCTGGGTGCCGGTGGATCGGTCGGACCTCGGAACGTCGTTCCGGGTGGACACGGCCGCCGGCGAGCGGGGAGCGACGGTGGTCCGGATGCCCTTCGTCGACCCCGGGAAGGAGATCCCCAAGTCCTGAGCCGGGATCCGGGCTCGATGGTGCCGGCGGTCGCGTAGCCCCCGTCTAGCTCGGCGGGATCGGTCCGTTCAGACGAGAGCAGTTGCCGAACCCGGAACACCCGTGACGGCTCAGCCAGTCCTGTTTCGCGGCCTCCCACACGCTCACATCGGTGGTGATGGTCAGACCGGGCATGGGAGTCAACGAGGGCGGCGATCCCACCCCGTCCCACACCAACACGGTGTTCTCGATGACGGTTCCCGGCGGCCACGTTCCCGCCGAGTTGTCCTCGATGTAGAAGACCGAATCCCTGATCACCGGGCGGGGAGCGAAGTCGTGCCATTTCAGCAAGTGACCGTGGTCGAGGCCACCGGAGGTGTCCGCCGGTTGCTCCTGGAGCCGGATCAGCGCGTGGTCGAACACGATGCGCTCGCCCGACTGATCGGGCTGGCTCCCGTCCCGGGCGGCGGAGAACCCCACGAAGCATCCGTCCCACAGCACATCGGAGACCGTGCCCGAGGACAAGTCATCGTTCTCGATGCAGTCATCCCTGATGTAGGTCATGAACGAGTTGCGGAACGTCCATCCGTCTCCCGAGGTGGGGTCGGCGGGAGAGGCCGAGCGGAATTGGAACCCATCGTGGATGTTGTCCGCCTGGAGTCCATCGACCAGCGCGTCCCCCCGATTCCTGAGCCTCGCCGCACCACCGCCGATGTCCTTGACCTGCTGCCACGTCAGGCTCCGAGACTGCTGGCCGATGAAGACGCCTCCGATGAAGCAGGCACGACGGCCACCGCTCGAAGCCCCGACGTCCACGGGACGCTTCGGGTTGGGGTACAACAGGTTCACCTGGGGCCGGGCGTCGAAGGTGTGGTCGTCCGGGAACGAGTTCCGCACGAAAGCGGTACTCGGGCTGGGGGGCAGCACGTCGATGGACGAACGGGCGAGACACTCCGCGACCTCAATGGACGATGTGGGAGAGGGTTCCCCCGATGGGTCCGTCTCGACGACGACGGTCGGAGACCGCTTTTCCTTCTTCGGACGGGGCTGGGCCTCGGACCTGGAGGCGCCCCTCTCCCTACTGACGAACCGGAGGCCTCCCGCATCCGACGTCGCAACAACGACGGTGTAGACGCCTTCCGATGAG